>CAZQAS010000032.1:3203-19241 GCA_964591285.1 uncultured Rhodothermales bacterium | reverse complement strand
CGTCTCGCGATCCATCCGGCCGAGCGACCGCACGGCATTTAGGGAATGATCGATTAGGCGAAGCAGGCGATGCTCCCAGAAACGAACGTAGGTCGATTCGATCACAATTACGCGACGCGCGGCTACCCTTGAGGCCTCTTCGACCACGCGGCGCGGGTCTTCGGTATGATGCAGGACGTAGACCAGGATGGTGACATCGAAGGCGTCATCCGCATAAGGCAGATTCATCCCATCATATACCCGGTGCGGGAGGTCTGTGCGATTCAGTGGGGCGACGTCCACCAGCTCAGCATCCACGCCTCGGACCTGAACCAGACGTTCAGCAACAAATCCTTCAGCCGCGCCGATGTCGAGGATGCGATCTCCACGACTTAAGAACGGTGCTACGAGGTCGGCTTTGCCGCGCGCTCGAAATCGCATCAGGGCGTCCAGGGCCGCTCGACCATGCCGGACGGTTGCAAATGCGAGCCATCCAATCCACCCCAGTGCCACCCATATCCAGTACGGACCTCCGACGTAGAGCAGGTAGGTGCCGATCGAAAGCACGCTCAGCCAATGCCAATGCCAGGCCACGCCCGGAGAGGCGGCGACGACCGCGAGGATGCCGAGTAAGTACCACGGATGGACCGTCGTCGAGAGCACTAGAAAAGCTCCGATGGCGATGGCAAACCCGCGTTCGAGCGTCCAGCCTGCTCGCCAGTCCAGAAGGTATATGCCCGGAAGGAGCACAAGAAAGGCGAGCCGCAAGGCCGGTCCGATCTGCTTACTCCAATCGGCACCCGTAAACATTTCGATGACCTCCTTCAGGAGATAGTAGAATCCGGCGTTGAATTCAAAAAAGCGAACATACAGATCGAGCGAGGACCACACGTTGCCGATCACGGCACGATGTGCGAACGGCACCGCTAGTGCTACGGCCGCCATCGTCCCGAATGCGGCGCTCTTCCATCCAAAACGTCTCCACAGCAGCGGGAAGAGGACGAACGGATAGAGCTTGACCCACGCGGCACACGCGAGCCAGACCGCGGCTTCCCCTCCCCTGCCCCTCCTAGCCGCCCAGAGCGTCAGAGCGAAGAAGAACGCGAGTGCAGCCTCTCCGTGAGCCTGCCCGGCCCCTGCAATAAGCACGAGTGGATTCCACGCATAGAGGAGCAGCGCCGCCGGGCCGAGCATCTGTGCCAGTACAATCACAGCTCCGAATTCAAGTGTCGCCAACGTCCCCTTGATGACGTAGTAGCTTACCTGCCAGCCGTGCTGATAGAAGTAGCCACCGATCCGGAAGATGAGCTGCGAAAGGGGCGGATATACCGAGTAGTACGAGGCGGAATTCAGTTGCTCGTAGACCGGTTCGTCGTGATAGTCCGCGAGCTCTGCCGCTTCGGGTGGATGCACATAAGGATTGACACCCTGCGTCTGGATGAATCCATCCCACACGTAGCGGTAGGCGTCGTCGGACAGAACAGGCGGCAAGCCCACAAAGGCGAGGCGAAAGACGACGGCAAGAGCGAGCACGACAGACATGCGCACGTCGGCACGCCGCCAGATGAGCACGACGAAGCCACCGGCAGCCAATGATGCGGCGACAAACACGTGCCAAAGCGAGGGATTCTGCGCCGTCACGGCCATGATGACAACGCAGCTAGCGAGGAGGCCGATCACGACCCAGGTCGTGCGGCTCGTTCGAGTGGGCTTAGGTGCCCGGTGTTGCGTCGTCACGCTCCTTGACGATTGAAAGCGTCGCGCGGCCGTAGAGACTGCAACCATAGCTCATCGGGATCGATGTCGCATCTCGGTCGGCCGCATCGCTAGCCGGCGTAAAATCTGAGGTATACCTTGCGTCCGCCCTTCGTGAACTCAACCTCGTCCGCCATCGATTCCATGAAATGAATGCCCCGACCACCTTCACGGAGCAGGTTCTTCGCGGCCGTTGGGTCCTCTCGATCTTCGGGATCAAACCCCTCCCCCTGGTCCTCGATCACGAGTTCAATCGACGCTTCTCGCACGTCGATCTTGAAGAAGATCTGCTTCTGCGGGTCGAACTTGTTGCCGTGCTCAATCGCGTTGGTGACGGCTTCGGTGGCGAGGAGTACGACGCGGTAGGCGAGCTCTTCATCGTCGAGGCGCGAGCCGAGAAAGCTCTCCGTCTCTTCGACGACGCGCTCGATGCTTGCGAAATCGCTTTCGAGCACCATTTCTATCACACCGGCAGTCAAGGCATCATCCTTCATGTTCCGTATCTGCGGGGTGAGGAAGATAGAGGAATCGAAACCGCTTATTCACGCATCGACAGCCGACATACGCGACGTCTCTGCGGGCAGATCCGCGCTGATCGCGTCGTCGAACAACCGCGCCAGACTGCGAGTGAGCCGTTTTCGGTCGAACTGCTCCACGAAAGATTCAGGGGGCGCCGGCAGCGTCGAACGCTCCCATGAGGTATAGAGCCGCTCGATGGCGACGGAGACATCCGATACAACGTCGGGGTCTGCGATCTCGGCGGCCTCGTATCGACGGAGCTCAGATCGGGCGGCTCCTTCCGGCACGATGCCTAGAATCGGCTTGCGTGCGCCGAAGTATTCATAGAGTTTGCTCGTGGATATACTCTCGGCCCCCTCGCTTCTCCCGATCATCATCCACAGGACGTCCGCCGACGAGATCTCGGCGACCGCCTCGCTGTGCTGGAGGTATCCCGTATACCGGATCAGATCGCCAACTGCCAGTTCGTCGGCAAGGCGAACCGCCGATTCCGGCAGCAGTCCGACGAACGTAGCTTCGATATTCGACTTCACCTCCGGTCGGCGGTTGATGAAGTCGGCCAGTCCCCGGAGGAATGGCTCCGGCGTCTGCGCGTGATAGAAGACACCGCTGTAAAGCAGCCTGAAAACCTTGCGGACGTCCTCCGAAGGTGCTGAGGCGGATGACGACTCCTCCGCAGGCCTTGCGTGATCCTCACGCGCTGCATGATCATCCCCGAGCGTCGTAAAATCTGAGGGATCGTAACCCTGCGGGATGACGATCACATCATCCGGATGGAGGACATCGGCATTTCGTGCGACGAGATTACGCCGGATGACCTCGTTGATTGTGATGATGCGCGTTGCGCTGCTCACGGCCCCCTCCTCCAGCCTGGCACTGAGGCTCCGATGGATAGCAGTGGGATAGTGATGTCGGGGATTGCCCATCCAGTCATCTCGGAAATCGAGGACGAGCGGCAATCTGGACGAACGTGCGATGCCGGCGGCGATTAGATGCGCGGTATACGGAGGTGCCGTCGAGAAGATCAGGTCGAACGGCTCTTTTCGATGTAGCTCCAGCGCCTTTCGCCGTGCCGGCAGCCACCAGCCGACCTTGTTGTCGGGAATGAGAAAGAGTTGACTCAGAAACGAGAGCGCTCGCCGCGTGCGCTCGGGCGGCAGCGAAATCACCTTTTTGCGGCCGAACAGCCGCGTGGGATCCCAGCTCGCGGTGCGATGCACCTGGAGCTGGGCTTGCCGCACCTCCTCCTGGAGGGAGTCGTCATACGCGAAGTAGCCCGCAGGCTCGGACGTTACGACGGTCGGTTCCCAACCAAACTCAGGAAGGTACTTGGCGAACTTCAGCGTTCGCTGCACGCCGCTCAATCCCATCGGCGGGAAATAATACGCAAAGATCAGAACCCGCCTATGAGATGATGACGTCGACCTCACCACTCCTGTACGCTCGCCCGACGGTCGTAGCGCAGGAGCTCCCTACGGTCGCCGGCATTGGACCGAAACTGGATGACGACAAATCGCTCGAGATCAGGTCTGCTCAGTAGCTCCGAAAACGCTTCGAGTGCGAGCACTTCGCTTTCCGTATCGATGCGTTCTTCGGGTTGGTTCGGGCCGGAATCCCCTCCGTAGGCAAGAACGCAGAAGGGATGCCCTCGATAGCCGATGCCATCACCTCCGTCGGCCAGATCGAGGCCGGTTTTATCCACAAGAAACTCCTTCAGACCATCCAGGAGTTCTCGATCGTCGATAAACCTCGCAATCATCGAGCGGGTCTCGTCAGACGACCATGCCAGTCGTTCCTGGTAGCGGAGAATCAGAGATTCAGCGTCCATAGCTTTCTTCGCTCTCGAGTCTCGGACGGTTAGACTTCCACGTAAGGTATATCGTACGGCCATACGCTCGATCGGAGGAGGTGTTCGACGCAATGCGTCCCCGGATACTCACGCACTCCCTCGCCGTTACTCGCGCACGCCCTCCCGGCTATTCGCGCGTTCGCTCCACGGCGGCTTCCGCCCAAGACTCGAGGCGTGAATTCACTATGTGGGTGAGGCCGTCGGACGTGTCCGCATCTTGCGAAGAGGCACCGAGAGATGTGGATTCTTTGACATGCCGTGAATTCTCGAGATGCCAGTCGCCATCCCGTGGCTGGAACGTGAGGATGATGGGTACGGCGCGCCCCGCTTCCTCGTCTCGGATTTGAAAGGCTAAATGGCCGGCAGGTCGGCCGGCAACGGTGTCCACCCGATACCGGTACCGCCCCATTACGACGTTTTCGCCGGACATAACATCGAGGTCGCCGAAGAGGCCAATCTGAGCACGATAGTCGGGGCTGATGGGCTGCGCGGCGAGTTCGTTGTAAAGGCGATCCGCGAACTGCGCAAAAGCCTCCTCACCTACCCGAGCATCGTTCTCGCCGGGCTCCGGCCCGCCGCAGCCGAGTATCATAAGCAGGATGGCCGAAAGGGCGAAAACTATTATTCTATTAGCCATCAATGCCAAAGTGCTCCTTCACGGTGTTAAGAAGCTTCATTTCCTCGTCGGCCAACTGACCGTCGGCCTGCGCGATATTTCGACAGGCCTCGTACGCCTCCCGGCGCATCCGATTGGTACCCAGCCTGTCGCCGATATCCTCGAGCAGTGCCTTTCCCTGCTCTTCGTCGGCGAGCACGTCACGAACCTTTGAAATCGACGTGTTGATGTACACGGACGGACGACTCGGGGCCTCCCATTTCATCTCCTCGGTAATTTGATCGATGCGGTCGTTCTCCGGAAGCGTGAGTACGTTGTCGGCATACATCATCCAGATCAGCAGGTCGATCATCGCTTCTCGCTGCTGCTGGGCGTCGGCGGCACGTCCGATTCGTTCGAAAAAGCTTCGAAATTGTTCAATCATGGCGTTTCCGAGTTTTGGCGTGATACGAATTTTGTGGTGCTTCATCACGCGAAGAGTTCGCCCGCGGAAATCCCGGTACGGCGACGTTGTGCGTCGACAAGGTATGATGATTTTCATCGATAAGCGACCACTCGTCTCTTCGACGCCCCGCACCATTCGGCGCGTGGGAGCCACTCCGACATAGGGACCTTTTGTACGTGCTCGCGTTCAAAAATACCTTCAAAAAGGCCGAGCGTACGTCCCTCCGAACAGGCGAGAATCGTGTCCATCATGGTTGAAGTTAGGAACATCGACGATGCCGCATCAGGAAGCGGCCAGACGTCGAGTGCATCGAACTTCATACGAGCCATCATCGAAAAGGACATCCGAAAGAACAAGGTCGACGAGGGCATCGTCACGCGATTTCCGCCTGAGCCGAACGGGTATCTGCACATTGGACATGCCAAGTCGATTTATCTGAATTTCGAGTTGGCCGACGAGTACGGCGGGCGATGTCACCTGCGATTCGACGACACGAATCCGACGACGGAGGACATGGAATTCGTCGAGGCCATCCGGCGCGACGTTCGTTGGCTTGGCTTCGAATGGGGTGATCATGAATATTACGCGTCCGACTATTTCGAGCGCCTCTACGCGTTCGCAGAGCAGCTCGTTCGAGAAGGAAAGGCATACGTAGACAGTCTCTCGGAGGAGGACATTCGCGAATATCGCGGCACCGTGACCACACCCGGGCGGCCGAGCCCGTACCGCGACCGTTCGGTCGAAGAGAGTCTGGATTTGCTCCGTAAGATGCGGTCGGGTGTGTTCGACGATGGTGAGCACGTGCTCCGCGCAAAGGGTGATCTCGCGTCGCCGAACATGAAAATGCGCGATCCCCTCCTCTATCGCATCCGGCACGCGCATCACTACAGGGCCGGCGACGAGTGGTGCATCTATCCCATGTACGACTTCGCTCATCCGCTGTCGGATGCCATCGAGAACATCACACATTCGCTCTGCACGCTCGAGTTCGACAACAATCGTGAGCTCTACGACTGGGTCCTCGACAACACGGTCGGTGAGCCGCGTCCCCATCAGTACGAGTTCGCGCGCGGCAATCTCGACTACACCGTCATGAGCAAGCGGAAGCTTCTTCGCCTGGTACAGGAGGGGCACGTGGATGGATGGGACGATCCCCGGCTGCCTACGCTGGCCGGTTTTCGCCGCCGCGGCGTGACGCCGGAGGCCATCCGATCCTTCTGGGGAGGCATGGGGGTAACAAAAACGGAGAGCCGGGCCGAGATTGCGAGCCTGGAGCACACGATACGCGACAATCTCAATTTTAAGGCGCCGCGGGTGATGTGCGTCCTCCGACCGCTCAAAGTGGTCATCACGAATTACGAGGAGGACCAGGTCGAGGAGCTTGAAGCCCCGCACTGGCCGCATGACGTTCCGCGGGAAGGGTCCCGCGGCGTGCCTTTCGCACGGGAGATCTACATCGATCGCGATGATTTCAGCGAGGATCCGCCGAAGGGCTATTATCGACTGGCACCCGGCCGGGAGGTGCGACTGCGATACGGATATTTCATCCGGTGCGAGGATGTCGTTAAGGACGAATCGGGCGAGGTGGTCGAGGTGCGCTGCACCTATGATCCGGCCACGAAAGGCGGCAGCGCGCCCGACGGCCGAAAGGTGCGCGGTACGATCCACTGGGTTGCGGCGGACGACTCCGTGCCGATCGAGGTGCGGCTTTACGACCGCCTCTTTCGGGTGCCGGATCCGGAAGCCGGCGAGGAGGACTTCACCGAACACCTGAATCCCACGTCACTCGTCGCTTTGCGCGGTTGCCGCATCGAGCCGAGCGTTCTGGATGATGCGTCGGACACGCGCTACCAGTTCGAACGGGAAGGCTACTTCTGGCGGGATCCGGTTGATTCATCGGAGGAGCGGCTCGTTTTCAACCGGATCGTGGCGCTACGCGATTCCTGGGCGAAGTTCGAACAAGAGGATGCCTCGCGGCAGGCGCAGGAGCGTGCTGCGGAGAAGGACATCGACGTTCCGCCGCCGCCCACGCTAGAAGAGCGCGTCGATTCGTTGAGCGGCGCGCATGCCGATCGGTATCACTCGCTCCGCGAACGATTCGACCTATCTGAAGATGACGCGCTCGTACTGGCCGAGCAACCGGAGGCTCTATCGTATTTCGAAGAGGTGGTCGCCGCGTATGCCGCACCGCAGGTCATTGCGAATTGGGTGATCAACGAGCTACTACGCGTGGTGAAAGACCGAGGGATGGATGAGGTCGGGATCTCTCCTGAGCAGCTTGCCGAACTCGTGCAACTCGTCGAGGAGGACCGGATCTCCGGGCGTATCGCGAAGGATGTGTTCGAAGAGACGATTGCGACTGGGCGCGATCCTTCGGACATCGTCCGGGAGCGCGGGCTGGAACAGGTGTCGGATCAGAGCGAACTCGAACCGATCATTGATGCCGTCCTCCGGTCCAACTCGTCGAAAGTCGAAGAGTATCGTGATGGGAAGTCCGGACTGATCGGCTTCTTCATCGGTCAGGTCATGCGACAGACCGGCGGTAAGGCGAATCCGGAGATCGTTCGCGACATGCTCGAAGGCCGTCTTTCGGGTGAGCGTATCCGGTGAAGGCGAAGAGTAGCATCGGGTAGGGGGCGCGATGGCGAGGCCATCATCGTATGCCAACCATTCCGTTGACCGACTCGACGAGTGCCTGCGCGTCGTAGCCGCGTCCATCCTTGAATACGAGCGCAACCTTTCGAATATCCGCCGGATTGTTGATCGGATTGCCATTGATTACGACGATGTCCGCAATCTTGCCGATTTCTAGGCTGCCCAGATCCTCATCGATACCGAGCGTCCGGGCGCCGTTAAGCGTCATGATCTTGATGGACTCGACAGGATTGAAACCCGTCTCGATCAGCAGCTCGTAGTTCCGTTGGTCGCCGTAGCCGGGCAACGCGCCGCCGATGCCGGTCGGATCTACCCCGGCAGCCAAAAGTCCGCCGGCCTCGGCGAACTTGTATTCGAATCGCTGCGCCTTCTTAAACAGCTCGGCGCTGATGCGGAATTGCCGCTGGTTCGCCGCATCTGCGATGCGGTCTCGCGTGGCGAGATATTCGTCGCGTGCTTCGGGAGACAGGGCGTCGAGCACCCGCTGTTCGAGCGGCGGGCGATTCGGAACGCGGAGCTCGTACACGGCCTGCGTTGAGGTCAGTCCGACGTCGTTGTCAACCATCGTTTGAAGCGTCTCGTCGACCTTCGCGCTCTCGATGTCCATCCGCGCGAGTTGTTCGAAATGATCGGGCGGGCATTCGTCCGGAGTCTTATTAGGATGGAAATCCGAGCTCGCGTAGAGTCCATGCTCGAGGTGGTCAATGCCGAGCCCGACCGCTTCTCCGAACGTCACCGAGCAGAGATGTGCCGTGACCTTCACGTCGTTCGCGTGCGCCTCCTCGATCATCCCACCTAGTGCGGCACTGCTGATCTCCGTATAGGCCTTGAGCCAGCTCACTCCTTCATCGGCCCAGTAGCTCACAACCCGCCGTGCCTCGTCGGCACTTTCGACGCGATGCATGCTGCTGACACCGCTTCCGCCGGTGATATACGGACCGGTGACGAAGATCCGTGGCCCGGGCGCCTCCCCGCTATCGATCGCGTCCTTCAGGTTGATTTCGGCATAGGGAGACATACTGCCAGTTGTTCGGATGGTCGTCACGCCGGAGCCGAGGTAAAGCCGCGGCGCACTATAGTTGAGCTGCACGCTCCGCAGCGAGGTCATGTAGAAGGTGTGGTTGTGGACCCCGATGATGCCGGGGATCACAGAATGCCCGGCGAGATCCAGCACACGGGCGTCGGCCGGAATAGCAATCTCGCCGGCCGGTCCGATTTCCGCGATCCGGCCTTCCCGGATGACGATGGAGTGATTGGCCTGCGGCTCCGCGCCGGTTCCGTCGACGATCCGCACGCCGCGGAGAACGACGGCCGGTGCGTCTACATCGACGTATTCACTGACGGCGGCTGAAACCTGGGCCTGTGCCGACGCATCGCGCGGTGTGAGGACCAGAAAGAGGGCGGCGCACACTGCCGCGAGACGTTTTGTCGTCATGCTAGTCGTCTATGTTAATGACCATCTTCATACCCGACTCGAGATGTTCGGAAATGTGGCAGTGTACCATCCACTTCCCCGGATTTGCAAGGTCTACGAGCAGATCCGTCTCGGATCCCACCGGGAGGAGCACGGTGTCCTTCCAGACGAGGTTTTGGCTTCGGACGCCGTCGCGCGAGAGTACGAGAAAACGCTGGCCGTGGAGATGAAGAGGGTGCTGCATGGCGTGAAAGGCGTTTCGGTCGTTGTGCACGCGAATCTTCACGACGTCCCCGCGGCGAAAGCTCCAGTCGATATCCATGTTCTCTCGACCGGTTGCCGGATCACGCAGGATCCATCGCACTTCGCGTCCGGTGGAGGCCCAGTTCATCATCGGCATTGTGTCGCTCCATTCGACCGGGTTGAAAAAAACGCGATCGTATCGCATGACCTGATCGACCACCAGCGGCAGGTCGCGGACTTCGAGTGTCATTACCAGGTCTCGATCGGCGGGCCGGTCGAAATGGTGCCGGTAGGCGCCGATGTCGGTTTGTACGTCGGTATGCTCCCGGAGCTCAGTGAACGCGGCACTGAAATCCGGGGATGCGCGCGTAGACTGCACGTGGACGAGGGCGAGCGTGTCGACCTCAGCAAAGTACGAGCCGGTGCGGTGGTTGAATGCCTGCACGCGATTGGTCAGTGCATGCGTCCCGGGTTCGTTGAATTGAGCCTCCAGGATGTAGCGCTCGGCCGGTGCGATAGTGACGGACTCGGCCCACACCTCCCTCTCGAACCGGCCGATGTCGGAGCCGACAACCTTCATGCGAGCTCCATCGATGGCCAGATTGAAGGTGCGCGTGTTCGCAACATTCGTCAGGAAAAAGCGGATGACCTCGCCGGTCTTCGCAGGTAGCTCGAAGTCAGGCTCTCCATTGACGAGGAATACATTGCCGAAGCGCCCCATGAGCATGAAGTTCGCGGACTCCTTGCCGTACGGTACAACGCCTTCGGCGTCGAGGAGGAGGTCATCCAGCATGAGCACCTCCTCTCTATTGACGGGATTCAGATCGTCCGGATCGTGCGATCGCACGATCATGTTGCCGTAGAGGCCGAGGTCCTGTTGGATATCTTCGCGGTGGTGCGGATGGTACCAATAGATACCGGCATCCGGGAATCGGACCTTGTACGTGAACGAGCCGCCCTGCGGTACGGCCGCCTGAGTGAGGCCCGGCACCCCGTCGAAACGGTTTTCGAGTCGAATGCCATGCCAGTGGACCGCCGTCGGCAGCGAAAGCTCATTCTTAAAGTGGATGATGATCTCGGAATCCTGATTAACTTGGATGAGGGGCCCTGGATACTGCTCATTAAAGCCATACATGAGCATTGAACGTCCAGCTATCGTGCGTCGAACGAGACCGGAAACGAGCTGAAGCGTGTCGCCGTCTGCGAGTTCGACGAGCCGTCGCGGACGCGCGTAGGGCACCACCGAGGGGTCGGAGGTCGCAGGAAGAAATGGACTGACGCGGGGTTCGAGGCTCTGCATCCCCGGTGCCATCGGGATCCGAGGATGCATGGGCGGCATCGACCATGATGCACCACCTACGGCATGTTCGTGGTCGAGATGCTGGTGCTCGCCGCGTACTCTTAGCGTATCGTCACTCGAGTCTGAACTGGAGCTCGCCTCGCCTCGACCTGCCTTATCATCGGACGAGAGTGCAGCCAACGGCGACAGGCTAAATAGATCGTGCGGCTGTAGAAAGTTACTTGGTGACTGTCCGCGCAGCACGAGCCGGCCGGTTCGATCCTCCGTTTCGGGATTCTGTTCGGCCGAGACGATCACGAAGAATTTATTGAGGGCGATCTCGCCAAGAGCTGTTGTGCCGTTGCCGATGACTCCCAGTTTCTTCACCTGAAGGAACTGCGGGTCGGCAGCCCAAGCGACATACGCCGAGTAGGGTCCGAGATGCTCCGGATCCGGCAAACCGCTGATATCCGCACGAAGCGCATGACGATGGGTGCCGTCCCTGGTAACGGCGACGCCGAAGGGGCCGGGAACGGGCTCCATCCTGACCGTTCCTGCGGCATCGATGCCGGCGGCCGGCAGCAGGTCGATGCAGTTGAGGTCCGGATGCGCGGGTGCGTCCGGCGCGACCTCACCCGCGCAATCGCCGATCGCCTGCCCGCGTGTGCTGCCGGCGGCACAGATGAACAGCGCCAGCATCGATAGAAGAAATCTTTGCATCAGGCCATCCTGGGCTCCTGCTCGTGCCGAATGTTCGGGGGCCCGGCAGTCCAGGGTGCCGCGTCCTTCTTCACCGCGTGGACGATGTACGCCGCAATGATCAGATCGAAACTAATGCAGGTGATTGGGTACCATAAAGGAGCAAACGAGGGCCGGATGACCAGGTGGATCCCAATGTCCCATCCGACGTGCATCACCCAACCGACGGCCAGCCATAGCACCGACCGCCGATTTCCGAGCACCACAAACCCGGAAAAGATTAGAACGCCCACGAGTTCTACGAGCAGCCACGTGGATTCCATGGCCGCCATGGCGAATGCCACATAGATGAAAGCAGCCACGAGAAGGGCGAATCCAAGTCTCTGACGTGGATCGGGGATCGGACGAACGGCCCGATGCAGATAGGCAACGGCCAGAACGATACCGAGGATCAAGTAAAGAAGGGTCATCATCGGAACGGTATGGACATGTACCTTCCAATAAAGGCCGAAAGAGGTTCGAATAAAAGCGCGCACCTGTTTTCGTACGCGTCATCAAGAGGTGCCGCTGCCACTCGCCCGTCGTGGATCGCGGCCGTGATGCTGATGATGGCCCTTTCCGGATGTTCATCCAACTGCTTGCCCGCACCGGAGACCGATGCGACACCCCCGGAGGTGCGGGTTATCGCGGAGTACACATCCCGCCCCGAAGGCGTCGACGAACGCGTAGAGATCGGCAGCGCCGATTCATCTGTGACGCTCGTCGCGGACAGCAACAGCCCGGTCCATGTCATCTACTTTGCAGCCGACACGTCCGGCATGAGGCGGCTCGTGCCGGGCATGACCATCCAGCAAACCGTTGGGATCGGCGTCGAGCGGCAGCACGTGTCGCTCGGTACTGTCGACGCGTCGTGCCCACGAGCAACGTTACAGCACGAGCACGAGGTCCACGGCACCGGCCAGAAGCGCGCGTTAATCATCACGCTGGGAGCGGAGAACTGGATGGGAATGCGGTCGAGCATCGAGCCGGTCACGATCCGTCTCGATTAAGCGATCTGTGCGGAGTTCAACGCATCGCGAGGTGAATGGATATTCCCGTCTATCCACGCATGCCGGCCACGTGTGGGAGCTTTTCCGCAGTGGTTCGACAGGTCATCGAGCTCGTCACGATGTTTCGACGTGCTCTCTAATCTGGTTTAGGGTCCGCGCCCAGCCATCCGCGCACGCCTGGTAAAACTCGTCGGCTACCTCTTCGCGTGGAAATCCGTCCTGCTGAACGCCAAGCCGGCTGCCGTCATCCAGCGGCTCGACCGTGAATGTGACGACGAACGTCGCATTGAACGGCAACGTCGTTGAGCGTGCGTAGAAGACGAGTTCCGTAAGCTCGAGAAGCTGGGGCGGATCGAAACGCGTAATCCGATACGCCGAAACGTAGTCGGGATGGTCCTCCCTGCCCCAGGTTGCCACCCACAGCCCGTCGAGCTTTGGGACGATGATCGCGCTGGCCGCGTCCCACCACTGGCGCACCTGCGAGGGCGTGATCATCAGATCAAAAACTTGATTCGGACCGGCCGGCAGAATAATGTCATCTTCGACCTTTCGCGTATCCATGTTTGTGACTCGAATCGAACGAGAACGTGATGCGGAAGAGATTTCCATCCTCCAGCACGGACAAATCGAGCCGCTCATCGCGGCGCTGCGCGTTCTGATGCAGGCGTGACAGCCACCGGCCCATCGAGATGCCGATGAAAGCGCCTACAGCAATGTCGGTCGCCCAGTGCTTATTGCCTGCGACGCGAGAAATGCCCGTACCCACCGGTAAGATGTAGAGTGCGTACGTCACCGGACTGGGATAATACATTACCCATGGCGTGATGATTCCAAAGGCCGCGATCGCGTGTCCTCCCGGGAACGAACTGTTTCCCTCGTGGCTGAACGGGTTCTTGCCCGTTCGCGAGAAGAAGGCGTAGGTGTTGTCGGACCATTCGGGACGTTCACGGCCGAAAATGCCCTTGAGCCCGTATCCGATCAATCCAGCGTATATAAGGGTTTGCAGCGATGTAAAGGCGGCATCCTGAAAGCGCAGATTGTTCGTCAGCAGCGAGCCGCCGGCGAGAGCGATCACCGGGTAATTAATCTTCGGCCCGCCCAGATAGTCGACGACGTCGAGAGCGTCCTTGAACGTCCCATGATATACGCTCCCTACGGCATCGCCCGCATCGTCGTCGAGCCACGCTAGACCCAGCGTGCCGGCCATCGTCCCCGTCGCGTAAAGCGCAAACTTCGGCGTCGCGACGTTGCGCGCGAGTGCGCCGACGTCTCGATACATCCATCTGAAAACGCGGGCACGGCTCGAGTCCGGCGGCCCTATGGTCGTGCCGACTCGAGGAGCATCGACTCGTGGACCTTGCTGTGCGCTCGCCGCCGGTAGACCGAGAGTACACAGAAGGAGCAGGAGTGCGACTGCTCTCCAGTAGCTCATATTCGGAGTAGATGCCTTCACGACGATCAGGGATCTCAAGTGGCCGAATAGATCGAACTGCCCTTCAGAGAAAAGGCGGCCCACAACCGGGTCGCCTTCTCCCTGCTTTATGTCGAACGAATGCTCCTGCCCTGCCTTTGCCGGACGACTGATCGGGATGATTCGGAAGGTAATCCTTCGCCGGAACCGGCGACTGATTTTCCGAACCGGTCTACGGATTCGCTCCGCCGTCGTCTCCTCCGCCGCCGTTCTCACCGTCGAGTGTCCCGCCGTCATTAGCCGGCGGTTCCACCTGCAGCTCGACGTCCGGTCCTTCGGCGGGCGGCTCCGTTTCCGTTCCGTTCCAGAAAAAGACGAGGAACGCCACGACGGCCACAAGGATGAGGACCACAATGGCGACGATAGCCGTGTTGGAGGTCCCTCCGTTTGGTCTAGTTTCAGCCATTATTATTTCGTAGCTAGATTCGAGTTTGCGACAAAGACTCTGACGTCAAATGGTACTACGGCATAGAGACAGATAGATTAGGTCGCCGTACGTCCGTCTACCGCAACACACTTGTTATTTGTGGGCCTGGAAAGGTGATCTCCTAGAGAACGACTACTGTATGGAGGCGCTTTACTCTTCGAGACGGGACGAACGATGAAGAATGGATGTGCGACTTGCCTAAATCCATTGCGCCTCGTTCTTTACGGCTGTTGAAAATCTCTAATGGGAGACGCGCCTAGAGAATGACGGCCACCGTATTCGTCTTCGCGTACCGCGTACTCTGTAGGTGCTAGGCGCCTCGTCTCCGTCTGCTATTCGCTACTCTCTACACTACGGCTGGTTTTTGTTCAGCTAGGTCCTCTTTCCTATGCGAGTCGTTATAGCCCTTGCTATATCCGTCGTGGCCCTGATTGGCTGCGATTCTAACGAATCCGCAAAGCTCGTCGAGTACGTCGCTGACGGGCGGGCGTCGGAACTCGACGTGGCGTTCATTGCGGCGCCGGGATTGCCGGCTCCGTCGGATACGACGTTCGTATCCGGCGATTCGACGTATACGTCGGGTGATACGACGTTCGTCCTGAACGTCGAACCGACGTGGCGATACTCCTTCGACGCCGAAGAGGGTGACGAACTCTTTTTGCGCGTCGTGAACCGGACGGACCGGAGTCACGTCAGCGCCATCATATATGTGGATCAGAATTACTTCTCCTCCGATGGCAGCGCCGAGCCTTTCGGTGTTGCCCAATGCGGCGGTACGCTTTAAGCCGCGGTTCTCTCCAGAGCTTCCACCACAATCTTTCTAACTCCCTTCAGCGTGGCCATGCTGTCAGGTATACATCGACTTCTTCTTGCGACGCTCTTTTTGGTCGCGGCCGCTTCTCCGGTGCTCGCTCAAACGGGTAAAATAAGCGGACGCGTGACGGATGCAGCTACCGGCGATCCGCTTCCCGGGGTCAACGTGGTCATTACCGAGAGGTGGATTAGCGGCGAGGCTGTCCCCACGCCGGATCCCCGAGGCGCCGCGACCGGTCCGGATGGTTACTACACAATTCTAAATGTCCCGAGCGGGACGTACAACGTTCGCGCAAGCTTCGTCGGTTTTTCAGCCCTGACAAAGACGGAGATTGGCGTCAATTCAGGTTTGACTACCACCATCGACTTCGAGATGCAGGAAGATGTCATCGAAGGAGAGGGGATCGAAATCGTCGCGCGGCGTGACGTCGTGCGTCCCGACATCTCAAGCACCGTCGAGTTCATCTCTCCGGAGAGGATGACGCAGGCGCCGACAAATCGTCTCGACGAATTCGTCGGGAAGGTTAAAGGAGTCGAACTGGTTAGCAGCTCGGAGGGGCACGGGCTGAGCGTCCGTGGCGGCAGCATTCGCGAGACGGACATCCGCATCGATGGTCTCTCGATGCGCGATCCTCGCTCGGGAAACTCCTATCTGAATTTCAACACCGCCACCATTGAGGAAATTCAGGTACAGACCGGCGGATTCGAGGCAAAGCACGGCGGCATCCAGTCGGGCCTCGTGAATGTGGTCACCAAGGACGGTTCGCGCGAGCGGTTCACCGCTTCGATCAGTGTTGACTATGCTCCGGCCGGCCAGAAGCGGTA
>CAZQAS010000032.1:0-3103 GCA_964591285.1 uncultured Rhodothermales bacterium | reverse complement strand
CGCCCGGACTATTATGTAGAGTCGGCGTTTAGCGGACCGTTCATCCTGCCGAAGACCACATTCCTCCTCGGCGTAAAATACGAGGATACGCAGTTCGCCTTCCCCCTCGGGCCTCGTGACAGCTACACGGACTGGAACACGCAGCTCAAGCTGACGACCCGGTTTACGCCCTCGACGCGCCTTTCCGTGAGCGGAATGTACGCCAGAATCTCTACGATCAACTCCGGGAGTACGTCCAACTACGGGGGCTCCGTGCTCGGCGACACAGACCGTTTCAACTTCCTGACGAACACGAAGAGTTCGGTCGTACAGCAGGCCGGCCTACTCGGAAGCTCGTGGGGCTTCACGAATATGTACAATGTGGGTCGAACGCAGTATTTCGACCAGAATTTCCTTGTGGGCGGCGCCGCGTTGAATCATACGTTCTCACCGACGGCGTTCGGCACGCTCGAGGCGCAGTTCTACTATGAAGACAAGACGGTGAGCCCGTTCATGTTCAGTACGGACAGCCCCGATGCCTACATCAATATCGCCGGCCAGGAGTGGCTGAACCTGCCTGACCTGGGATACCCCGACGGCAACGTCACGCCGATCGACGACGAGCTAGGCATTTTCCGTCTCACGGGCGGTGCCAACTACGCGGACTCGTCGTACACGTGGTCGGCCGGATTGAAGGGGAATCTGACGAAGCAGCTCGGGCGCCATCATCAGATCGAGACGGGCTTCGACCTCAACTACGACCACATGTTCGTCTACTCGGGCATCAATCGCTCGACCACCTTTGCCTACGAGCCGGGCTTCTATCAGTACTTTACGGCCACGCCTCTTGAGGTCGCGCTGTATGCGCAGGACAAGCTCGAGTACCAGGGCATGGTGGCGACGATCGGACTCCGCGCCGAGTACTTCGATCCAATGACGCACGGTTATGAAGTAGACCTCCCGCTGGATCCGGATTTCAGCGCAGTATACGGGGAGGTCTACCACAGCCTGCCCGGCGGCATCAACTCCTACGAGCGCTGGGTTCAGTGGCGTGAGATCATCGATCAGCCGCCGGGGTGGCCGGTGAAGGACGTGAAAGGCAAGGTGCGACTCTCACCTCGGATCGGAACCTCCTTCCCGATTACGACCTCGAGCAAGCTCTACTTTAACTACGGCATCTTTTATCAGCAGTCGAACCCCCAGAATCTCTACAACAGAGTTATTCAAACGGGGCGCGTGACGGTGCCGAATCCCGCGCTCAATCCGGAGCGAACTACGGCGTTCGAGTTCGGCTACGAGCAGAGCCTGTTCAATAACTACCTTGCCAACGTCACGTTTTACTACAAGGACATTGTCAACAAGCCGCACGATGTCACGTACTTCAGCTATTTCGAGGACAACATCGTGCGGACCTACACGAACGATGCCTATCGGGACGTCCGAGGCATCGAGGTGCGGCTCGAGAAGAACTTCGGCCGCTTTCTGACCTTCTGGGGGAATTATGACTACCAGGTGATCAGTGGCGGTACGACGGGCTTGAACAACTTCTACGAGAACCCGCTGAAGGCCCGTGCGGAGGAGCGGGTGCCGGACATGTTCCGTGCTCAGCCGCGCCCGCGCGCCTACGTGAGCGTGAATCTGCACACGCCGAACGACTTCGGACCGGAAGTGCTGGGGAATTACCCGATTGGCGGCATCTACTTCAATCCGCTGTACGAATGGCGCGAAGGCGGCTACGCGATCTGGAATCCCGAGGAGCCCAATCCGGATCTCCAGCAGCGCGTGGACATCGTCGACTACTCGAATGTGGATCTGCGTGTGTCGAAGATGTTCAACGTGCCGACGGGGCGCCTGGAGCTCATCATGACGGTGAGCAACCTGCTGAACACCAGGCGCCTGGCCACGGGGAACATGCTTCCGCAGCAGCTTACCGATTACAAAAACTCGTTGCGACTGCCGTTCCGTGGTGGTGAGCTGGAGGGCAACGACAAGTGGGGCGAGTGGGACAAGGAGCACCTCGACGTCGGCTGGTATACGGCACCGGTTTTCCTGAATCCACGGCGCTTCCTCTTCGGTGTTCGACTTCAGTACTGATTCCAACAGGTGATTGTAGTTACCATGCTCCATCCCTCACACCGAACGGTTTCACGACGCGCGCGGGTAGTGCTCCTGCCCTGCGTGGCAGCATTGCTGACGTGCCTGGCTGCTGGTCCGGCTGCGGCGCAGGTCGATACGACGGCCACGCGCTCGTTGGACATTACGGTCAACAAAATCCATTGGACCCTTAGCCCCGGTCTGGGGGATGGTGGGATGTCGAGCCAGTTTTCATGGAATACGGTAGCGCGTCACGAGGCCTCCGAGCCGTTTTTCTATCCGGCCGACCGTTACCAGAGCAACATGCTCTTCAAGCTGTGGAATTTCCCAAACTTCTCCGATGAGGGATACGTGAACAGCAGCGGAGAGCGCGTCGAGCGCGTGTGGCGACGCATGGGCGGAGACGTGGATTGGTCCGTGGAAAGGCGACGATGGCGACCGCCCACTATCGCCGTCGACGGCATTGAGCTTCGACCGCCCTATCAGTGGGAGGAGAACGTCGATCCGGACCTCCCCTCGGACTACATGGCCGAATGGGAGGAGGTCTACCGTGTCCCCGACATCGAGTACGGAGGCATTCGGAGCCATATCGAAGTCTACGCCTTCGCGAATCCCTATCACGAGGACTACGTGATCTGGAAGGAGACACGCACGTTCACGGGGGAGACGGCCCTGCCGCGCGAGATTGCAGAGGCGCCCGAACGTGACGTCTATCTGCCCGACCAGACGGTGCGCCTGTGGTGGGCGTTCACCATGGGATTCGGTCCGACCAAAGGTGGTGAGCGCGAGTCGTGGGGCTATTTTCTTTTCGAAGGCGAAGATGACAAGGAGAACTTCTTCGTGCAGCCATCGGACCTCGTCCCGAATCGGTCGCGGGACGAGCTGACCGTCGCTTATTTCTGGGATGATGCTACCGATCAGTCGTCGCCTTACGAGATTACCATGCCGGACGGTAGCGTCGTCCGGAGCGACGATGACGCGGGCGATCCGAATCGGATCAACGGCGCCCTCACGGCGACGATGATTCCCG
>CAZQAS010000031.1:11605-27838 GCA_964591285.1 uncultured Rhodothermales bacterium | reverse complement strand
TTCTTGAGGGCCACGGCGCCTCGTGGGGCACGTTGGAAGGCGATCTGACGCTTGCCGTCGACAGATCACGCCTGGCGTACGGCAGCAGCGAACGTGTCGTACCGTCTCATGAAACCCGAATTTCGGTTCGCCAGCTGGGCAGCGAATCGCCGCGGATAGAGGTCGGCGGGGATCTGTTTGAATTGATGGTCACGGGTGACGTCGCCCTAGCTCCGATGATCCAGCTCTCGCGGCAGTGGACGTCGGCGTTCGCAGAGGCCGCCAGGCAGGAAAGCGGAAAGATATATCGTGACAGCACAGACTTCTCGATCGAACCGGACACCGCGCATGCGTCGGCGCGTGCCACGGCCTCAGCAGCAGCCCTCGCGTCCGAATCACTCGATGTCCAGCGTCTGACCGTGCGCGGCCGGATCGTGCGGCCGGACCTATTCAGCGGATTGCTTCGGGATCCCCTGTCGCTGCGAACCAACGGCGCCGTCTCGGGCACGCTAGAGATGAATCAACACCGGCTGTACCTGAACCTGGATGCTGAGGCCGATTCCTTGCACGTGGGGAATGTCCGGTCCAACCGGGTCACGGCGCATGCCAGCGTGAACGTACCGTCGATCGACAGGATCTCGGAGACCATCCAGGCCTCCCTCTCCGCGGGCGCGGAAAGTTCAAGAGCCGGAGGCCAGCTGTTCACCGAACCCGAGCTCGGGGCTGAGATGCAAGACAAGCAGATCCAGATCGATGCCCGTGCGGGGGCGCGAGGTGCCGTCGAGCCGTTTCAACTCGTCGGGCGCCTGGCTCTCGACAATGACCGGAATCGACTCACCGTCGATCGCCTGCAATTACCGGCGCGAGATCAAACCTGGAGGAATCCGGAATCCAGCATCATCGATTTTTACCATGATGCAGTCGTCGTCCGCGGGCTTCGACTGGAACGCTCTGCAGGCGAGGCCGGCTCGTCGGAGCGGCTCTACGTAGAGGGGCGCATCTCCGAGTCGCCTCAAGATACGCTCGTGATCGAGGCGGACGACATCCTCCTGGAGCACATCGCGAGTATGCTAGTGATCGAGGAACCAATCGGCGGAAGCATCAATGGGCGGCTTGCCGTCACGGGACTGCGCCGCCAGCCGGAACTGACCGGCAGCGTTCGCATCGCGCCCCTCACGTATGAAGACCGAGTGCTAGGTGCTGTTTCCATCTCGAGCCACTATCTCCCCGGATCTCCGGACGTCGCGCTGCGGCTCCAGCTCCGACCGGATTCCACGGCGGGCACCGGGTGGATCGTTCACGAGAATGCCATCGACGTCGACGGCACGTTCCGTCTCCCTGGCAGCACGACGGCGTCGGGTGCAAGGGATCCGGGATCGCTTGATCTGGAGGTGGCCGTCCGTCGAGCGGAAGCGTTCTTTTTCGAGTACATCTTCCGTGGTGACGTCTCGGACGTTTCCGGTTATCTGACGGGCCGCGGACACATCGGCGGATCTCTGGGCACGCCCCTCTTCGAGGCCGATCTCGAGCTTCGCGACGGTACATTCGACGTCCCGGACTTCAATCTCAGCTACGCGGCCGCCGGTCCGGTGAGCGTCGATCAGGAAGGTATTCATCTGCGCGAGATCCGCTTGAGCGATTCAACCGGCGGTGATGCCGCGATCAGCGGCTCCGTGCTCTTTAACGATTATCGCTACTTCTCCTTCGATCTTCGAGGCGCGCTCACGGACCTGCCCATCATGAACGTGAGCCAATCGCGCGACCTTCCGTTCTACGGGCGCATTTGGGCATCCGGTGACGTGAGCCTTACGGGTCCGCTCTCCTCCGCGACGCTGCATTCTGAGAATGCCGTGGCTCACAACAAGAGTGACCTTTACATTCCGATCACGGAGACCGGTGCGACGAGCGATGCCGGATTCATTGTTTTTGCGGATTCCGTCGGCCGGCTGCCGAACATCAGCGAACTCACACATCGACAGGGCGTGCTCTCCGATCGCCCGGAAGGCGAGCGGCCGTTTCTCGACGGCCTCGAGATCGAATTGGACATTTCGGCCCCCCAGGGATCGACTGTCCATCTCGTCATCGATCCGCTGCTGGGTGACGTCATCAACGCGGTCGGCAGCGGACGCATTCAACTCATTCGGTCCGAGGGTGAATTCTCAACGTTTGGATCCTTCAACGTCTCCTCCGGCGACTATCTCTTCACGGCCGGCGAGGTATTTTTCCGACGATTTCTGATCGACAGCGGGACGATCACGTGGGATGGTGATCCCCTCGATGCGATGCTGAACATTGCGGCGTCATACCAAACGCGTGCCTCGCCCGACGGTCTCGGTGTGGATACCGTACAGGAGTACATACCGCTCATCATCAGAATGAACGTGACCGGCCGCGTCTCGACGCCCAGCGTCGATCTTGCACTGGCCGTGGATCGCGGCGACCGCAACATGCTCGGCGGCTACGAGAGCAGCATTGAAGCACAGCTAAACCAGCCGGAGCATGTAGCCGAGTACGCGACCAGCGTGCTGCTCACAAACTCGTTCCTGCTGACCACGTCGGCACAGTCGGAGCTCTCCAACACGCGGAATCAACTCGCATTCAACAGCCTCTCCCAACTGGTGGCCAGCCAGCTCAACCGGTACCTCAACTATGCGCTTCCAAATCTTGATCTGAACGTCGGCGTACAGGGCGAGAGCACGCAGGACATCGACGTGACTTACGGCGTCGCACTGCGCCTGCTGGACGAACGCCTCGTCATCCGGGGTGAAGGGATGTATCAGAGCGATCAACTCCGACGCGAACAACAGGGCGTGCTCGACGAGTTCGTCGTCGAGGTGCGTCTCAATCCACGCGTTTCCGTGGAGGTGTTTTACCGCCGGGAAGGGGATCCGCTCGACGTACAATCGCTCAACACCAGCACAACCGGAGCCGGCGTGTCCTACCAAACTGATTTCCCAACGTGGCGTGGGCTCTTCGATCGCGTTTTCGGATGGTTGACCGCCGCTGAGAACGAGGACGAGGATCTGGACGACGACGGGGACGAGGACGACGTCGTAGTGGGCGCCGGTGGGTAAGCCGAAAGGCTGGACCGACGCAGAGCCTTCAGCGTATTAACGCGATGTCACCCGAATAGAAACGATCCGCATCCTACATGGCGAAGCCAGTTCCCCGCAAGCGCATTAAGCGCGACATCCTGGGCATTCTGAAGCGCAACAAAAATAAGTCGTTTCGGCCGAAGCAAATCGCGAAAGAGCTCGGCTATAAGGACAATCAAGTCTACCAACGGTGTCTGGACGTACTCAGCGAGCTTGACGAACAGCGTGTGATCGGCCGAGCGAACGGCGGACGCTACACCTACAAGCCGAGACCTACGAAGATCGAAGGCATTCTTCGGGTTAATCCCCAGGGCTACGGGTTTGTCGAGGTCGAGGGTCGAGACGAGGATCTCTTCGTGCGCGAGGCCAACATGAAAACGGCCCTGGACGGGGATCGCGTGCTCGTCGGGCTGGCCGCTCCCGGCCGGGGTGATCGACGGCGGGAGGCCGAAGTACTCGAGGTGCTCGAACGCAAGCGCGATCGCGTCGTGGGTACCTTCCAGCGGATGGGCCATTTTGCGTTCGTCGTGCCCGATGACAAACGCATCACGCAAGACGTCTACGTTCCCGAGGAGGCTTTCAACGGCGCCAGCGACAAGGACAAGGTGGTCGTCTCGATCGATCGTTTCGACGACCGCCGTGCATCTCCCGAGGGGCGAATCCTCACCGTCGTCGGACCCAGTGGTGATCCGAACGTCCGCGTACTCTCACTCGCGATGAGCCTCGACGTGCGCTCCGACTTTCCGAACGACGTCATCGAGGACGCGGACCGGATTCCCGATGCCATTCCGCAGAATGAGCTGCGAGATCGTGTCGATTTTCGCGAGAAGCCGATTTTCACGATCGACCCCGTCGACGCGAAAGACTTCGATGACGCGATCCACGTTCTAGATCTGCCGAACGGCAATCTCGAGGTGGGCGTCCACATCGCCGACGTGAGCCACTATGTAGAACCCGGCTCGGCCCTTGACAAGGAGGCTTTTGAGCGCGGCACGAGCGTCTACCTCGTAGATCGCGTGATCCCCATGCTGCCGGAGAAGCTCTCCAATAAGGTCTGCTCCCTCCGACCCGAAGAAGATAAGCTTGCCTATTCGGTCATCATGGAGGTCACACCCGCAGGCTCGGTGAAGGACTACGAGGTGGCCGAGACGGTCATCCGCTCACACTATCGCTTCACCTACGAGGATGCGCAGCAGTTCATACAGGGGGGCTATCCGGAGCATCCGTTCGCCGAACACGTGGTCCGAGCCGCGCGCCTGGGGCGAACCCTTACGAAGAAACGAATGCGTGCCGGCTCCGTCGATTTCGACATCCCGGAAATTCGCGTCATTCTCGATGAGGATGGCGTGCCCACGGACATCGTCCGTAAGGAGCGCCAGGAGGCGAACCGGATGATTGAGGAGCTGATGTTGCTCGCCAACCGGACCATTGCCGAGCACATCGGGAAGAGCACAAATCGAAAGCCGTTTGTCTATCGGATCCACGATACGCCGGATGCGGAGAAGATCGCACAGCTATCCGAGTACGTCCGCGCTTTCGGCTACACGCTCGAACTCGTCGGCGGCAACGTGCCTTCGACAAACCTCAATGCGCTACTCGAACACGTCAAGGGAACGCCGGAAGAGCCGGTCATCGAGCAAGCCGCCCTTCGAGCAATGTCCAAGGCGGTGTATTCGACCGAAAACGCCGGGCATTACGGACTCGGCTTCGGGCACTATTCCCATTTTACGAGTCCAATCCGCCGGTATCCCGATCTCATCGTTCACCGCCTGCTAAAGCGTTATTCGGCCGGAGGATCGCCCCCAGCACGCGAGGAGCTTCAGGCGAAAGCCGAACACTGTTCCAAACGCGAGCAAGGGGCCGTCGAAGCCGAGCGGGAATCGGTTAAGCTCAAGCAGGTAGAATACATCCGACAGCACCTCGGTGAGCAGTTTGCGGGTGTCGTCAGCGGAGTCACCAAATTCGGCATCTTCGTCGAGATCTCCGATCTCCTCGTCGAAGGCATGGTCCACGTCCGCGAGCTCGACGACGACTACTACGAGTACGATGATCGCACCTACAGCCTGATCGGGCGAGATACCGGAAAGACGTATCGACTCGGCGACCGCGTCGAAGTGCAGGTCGCCGGTGCGAATCTGGAAACGCGCGACATCGACTTTCTCTTCGTGGATTAGCCGGCCGATCCTCAACGTTGTCACCGAGTCGATCCAGGTGCTCCTGATCGCCCTGCGCCATGCTAGAGTTCGTAGGTCGTCACGAAGGCTTCTGCGGCATAGAATTCGGGGAGGCCGAGCTTGTTGAGGGCGCGTGCCGTGCTCGTATTCCGGTCGCGTGCTCGCTGCCAGAACTCACGCTCGTCGTAGGCACCGGGAAACATCGCTCGATCCTTCTGGCTTTCGTGCTTGTAGATGGCCTCGACCTTGCGATCGAGATCAGCCTTCGACATCGGTAGGAATACGTCGGCACGATGGTTCTCCCATTCCTGCCAGGCTCCACGGTAGAGCCACACGAGCGGACGACGGAAGCCGGGGTCGTTCCGCGTCGCTTTTCCGTCGACTTGCTCATCGGCCGTTTCCACGTCGAATTCCACGGGTCTCTCGACGTCCATCTCCTCCAGATGGTGCTTGTTGTATTCGTGCAGGGCCTCACCGATGGCCTGGTAGCACATCCGATGCGTGCCGTGCGGATCTGAGAGATCGCCCGCCACAAAGATGTGCTCCGGCCGAAGCTCCTCGAGGAGATCCTGAACGACCTTCACGTCCGCCTCTCCGATCGGGTCCTTTCGAACACGGCCGGTCTTGTAAAACGGCATGTCCAGGAATCGAGCGTCGTCGGCGCTCAAGCCCATCACTTCGATACCTTCAATGGCCTCGGCATAGCGGATGTGGGCCTTCACCGCCTGTATTTCCTTCGTGTCGACCTCGCCCGGTCGCTTGCTCTCGAGAAACTCGAGAATGCGCTCGCGACTCGAATTCAAGTCTTCCATCGCCTCATTCGTAAGGCCGAGTACGGTTTGGCTCAGCTCGACGAATCTCATATATCGGCGGACGTCGGCATCGAAAACGGCCACCGAACCGTTCGTCATATAAGCGACCGTCACGTCATTTCCATTAGCGACGAGCTTGTCGAGCATGCCGCCCATGGAAATCACGTCATCGTCCGGATGCGGGCTGAAGACGACGATCTTCTTGTTCTTGATCAGCCCGTCTCGGTAGGTCACGCGCCGGCGAAGATCCTCGAAGACGGTCCTGCACAGATTGTCGATGCTGTCGTAGGCGTAGACAAGCTCGTGGAGATGGTTGCGATAGAAGTCGGCCTCCTCGAGCGTGAGAATGGCCTTCTCAAGCTTTTCGGAGAGCCAGATCACGGCGCGCTTAGCCATAAGCGGATCCCAGTCGACCTGCTTCACCAGCCAGGGCGTCTTTTCACGCGTGAGCTCGCCTGCGGCCGCGCGGTCGAGGTAAAAGGTGCCGTTGCGGTGACGCTGCAGATAGGTCGCCGTTACGCGGCGGTTGGGCTCCTCTTCCACGGCCCGCTGAATGATCGGCGCCTTGTGCTCGCCGGTGGCCATCAGGATCACCTCGCGCGCGTCGAGAATGGTACCGACGCCCATCGTTATCGCCTGCCGGGGCACGTTCTCCTCTCCAAAGAAATCGCTTGCCGCATCCTTCCTCGTAATCTCATCGAGCACGATCAGGCGCGTGCGCGTGTCGGCGCCGGAGCCGGGTTCGTTGAATCCGATGTGGCCGCTCCGCCCGATGCCGAGGATGACGAGATCCAGACCACCCGCCTTCTCGATCTCGTGCTCGTACATGTGGCAGTAGGCTTCGACCTCGTCCTGGGGAATATCGCCCCTGGGAATGTGGATGTTCTTCTCCGGGATGTTGACGTGATCGAAGAAATTCTCCCGCATGAACCGGTGGTAGCTCTGCAGGCTGTTCGGATCGATCGGGTAGTACTCATCGATGTTGAACGTCACGACGCGTGAGAAATCCAGCCCTTCCTCACGGTGCATGCGGATGAGGCCTTGATAGACGCCGATGGGCGTCGATCCGGTCGGAAGGCCCAAAACGACGTTCTTGCCCACCGTCTTTCCTTCCTCGATGAGGCCGGCAATCCGCTTGGCGACCTGTTTCGACATCGTAGCGGGCTCGTCGAAGATCAGGACGGGAACACGCTCGAGTTGTGTCCCCGGAATCGAGGAGCGAATCGCTGGTGTACCGATATCCGGTACAACCGACCGCTCGGAATAATTGCTCATGACAAAAGTTGCCGTCGCTTGTGAGGGTTAGGATGCAATGTGATGATGGATCTCCCGCAGAGCTTCGCGCTGCATTTCGAGCGTCTTATCGATTTCGTCGACGCCGTGAGCGGTCGAGAGGAAGTAGGCTTCGAATTGTGAAGGGGCCAGGTACACGCCACGTCTCAGCATCGCGTGAAAGTATCTCGCATAGAGGTCGGTATCGCAGGACATGGCGCCCCCAT
This sequence comes from uncultured Rhodothermales bacterium, assembly GCA_964591285.1. Classification (GTDB taxonomy): domain Bacteria; phylum Bacteroidota; class Rhodothermia; order Rhodothermales; family VXPQ01; genus CAZQAS01. The sequence continues at coordinate 20,279 of CAZQAS010000031.1, read as the reverse complement.
AGTCCATCACGCGCTCCTCGGTGAAGAAGAAGGAGCCCATCGATCCGACCTGCGTCACGTAATAGTCGAGTTCAAGTTCCGCCAGATTCTCCTGCGTTCCGTCGGAGAGTCGCCGGGCGAACGACTCCAAGCCATCGTAGATATCCGGATTAGCGGCGAGCCGCTTCAGCACGGCGTACCCTGCCGCCATCGCAATAGGATTTCCGGACAGTGTCCCCGCCTGATAGACGGGGCCATCCGGCGAGAGATGATCCATGAGCTCGCGCCTGCCGCCATAGGCGCCGACCGGCAGCCCTCCGCCGACGATCTTGCCGAGCGTAGTCAGGTCGGGCATGACGCCGTAGCGGGCCTGGGCCCCACCGCGTGCGACGCGAAACCCCGTCATCACCTCGTCAAAGATAAGGATTATCTCTCCTTCATCGCAGAGACGCCGTAGTCCCTCCAGAAATCCCGGTTCGGGTGGCACGCAGCCCATATTTCCTGCTACAGGCTCGATGATCATGCAGGCCACGTCCCCCTCGTGCTCGGAAGTCAGGGCCCGGACGTGCTCCAGGTCATTATACCGGGCCACGAGTGTATCGCGGGCCGTCCCGGCGGTCACGCCGGGGGAATTCGGACGACCGAACGTCGTCGCGCCGCTTCCGGCGGCGATGAGAAAGAAATCGGCATGCCCGTGGTAGTTGCCTTCGAACTTGATCACCTTCTCGCGGCCGGTAATGCCCCTCGCAAGTCGGACGGCGCTCATCGTGGCCTCCGTTCCCGAATTCACCATGCGAACGGACTCGATCGACGGCACCAGATCGCAAATCAGCTCGGCCACTTCTACCTCGAGGCGCGTCGGAGCACCGAACGAAGTTGACCGCTCGGTCGCACTACGGACGGCCTCGACGACATCCTCGTGGCTGTGGCCCAGAAGCATCGGGCCCCAGGATCCCACGTAGTCGATGTAGCGGTTGCCGTCCTCGTCCTCCAGATAGGCACCTTCGGCGCGGCGGATGAAAACCGGGGTGCCGCCCACGCTCTTGAAGGCTCGAACGGGCGAGTTAACGCCGCCCGGTATGACTTTTCGTGCCCGTTCGTAGAGCTCGGTGCTGACCTCTAGCATCGTCTGTCGGATGTAGCTCGTGCTCTGCAGTTCCTGATGTTATGCGGGTGTGTTCGGTTCTACCCGCCGGTAAATCGCCCGCACGATCCGCTGCCCGTCGTCGATGGCCGTTGACGGCCGCTCGGCTACCTGATAGCCGGCTTCGGCGAGAAGTTCGTCGAGTGTCCGCGGGGTGAAGGTCGGCTCTAGCCCGCTGTCGCCCGCATAACCCTTCTCGGTGCGCTCGGCCGTATCATCGGGAAGTGCCGGCACGGCCACGTACAGCCACCCGCCCGGACGAATCACGCGCCGTGCCTCTTCGAGCACTTCCAGGATCTCCTTCCGTGTCTCCATCCGCTGAAGCACGTTAAAGGCGACCACCCAATCGAAGTAATCGTCGGGATACCCGAGGGCGTCGATACGCGAGACGGTGACCCGCTTCTCCGCCTCATCCGGACCCAGGTCGTTGTCCAGCGATGCCCGGAGTCCATCGACCACCTCCGGACTCGTATCACATGCGTAGACGTCGAATCCGAGCCGAACGAGCGGGCCGGTATGCAAACCGTGACCGCAGCCGAGATCGAGGACACGGCTCTTAACGGGAAGGGCGCCGAAGGTACGGAGGAGATGGTCAGATGGATCAGACATAGTCCTGGAAAAAAGGCACCCGCGTAGGTTGGTGGGGCCTTCGATCGTGGTGCTTCGAACCCTCGATCACGCCTTCCGAGCCGGAGGTTTCGGTTCGGTTTCGGGCGCCGCAACGGGCATGTCCCAGCAGCGCGCTTCTATCACGAACTCGCACTGATGGCAGCGCGCACTCCGCTCCGAAGGATTGAGCCGAGGCAGCGACCGCAGCGGACGGAGCGGATACGCCTCGCCGGAAGGGACCCCGTCTCCGGATGCAGCCACATTTCCGACACCGTTGGGGAGAATCAATTGACAGACCGCAGCTTCGGCGAGCGCCTCAATAAAAAGGGGATGGCAGTTCAATCCGGAGGTTACTTCGAACTGTTTGAGCCCATCCTCCTCGGCAATCTCGCGCAGCTCGACGTCGAGTTCGTAGGCGGTTTCGATGTGATCGGATACGAACGCAATCGGTATCACGACGAGTCCGGTGATTCCGTCCTGGGCAAGCTCACGAACATTGTCTATGGTACTGGGCGTAAGCCATTCCATCGGCCCGACCTTACTCTGGAATGAGACGTGGTAGGGATGGTCGTGGCCGCGCTGAGCCATCACGCGGTCAACGGTGGAATGGATGAGGCAGCAGTACGGGTCCCGGCGCTCCTTCATCTCCTTCAACGGCGTTCCATGGGCGCTAAAGAGAAGATGAACGTCACCGCGAACTTCTTTCGGAAAACGCTGCAGCGCCTCGTCGATCCGTTCCGAGACGGCCTGGATGTATTTCGGATTCGCTGCGTACTCGAAGACGTACGTGGTGTCCCACGTAGGAATCTCGCCCGCCTCCTCTAGAGTGTGCCAGTAAATCAACCCCGAGCCCGTCGTCGTCTTGGAGTACTGCGGGAAGAGAGGAAGGAGTACGACCTTGTCGATGCCGTCCCTCTGCATCTGCTCTGCCGCCTCTTCGCTGAGTGGATGCCAGTATCGCATTGCCATGTACGTCTCGAATTCGACACCTGCCTCGGTGCCGTAGTCGCGCATCAATCGAGTCTTGAGAGCGGACGCCTGTTCGCGCGTTAGCCGGTTGATCGGTGAGCCGCCGCCGATCACCTCGTAGTCTTCACCGACGTGTTGTGACCGCCTGCTGGAGATGTATTTGCAGAGCCAGTGACGAAGAATCCCTCCAACGGGGATGTCCACGATGGCTGGATCCATGAAGAGATTGTAGAGAAACGGCGCTACGTCTTCACGCTTCTCAGGGCCGCCCAGGTTTAAAAGCACGACGCCGACCTTGTCGCCCTTCTCCACAACCAGTGGGTCAACGGAGAAGTACTCCCCCGTGACGAGCCTCTCGTCGTACGAATACCTCTTGAGGAACTGACGTGGCGTCATTGGGTGCGGCCATGGTGAGAGACATCGACGGGGTACACTCACTTCTTCCGTCAAATTACGCTCTCAGTTCCGCCACGTCGTTGAACTTTCTACTAACTCCCTCTCTCCTGTGACGACCGCTACAAGCGCCTTCTACGCAGGCCGTCGACCCCCTAATTCGCGGCCGCTCAGATGGCTATGCCGGCACATCTCCCTCATCGAGCGCAAACCAGTCCCGCGGCTGGAAATACCACTGCGCTCGCGCTTCTTTCGTGCCGGACTCAGGCTCCCAGTCATACCGCCACTGTACGTGTGGTGGGAGGCTCATGAGAATGCTTTCCGTCCGTCCTCGGGTTTCGATGCCGAATTTCGTGCCGCGATCAAAAAGCAGATTGAATTCGACGTACCTCCCGCGCCGGAGCTCCTGATAGGCACGCTCCTCCTCTCCGTAGGGTCTCTCGACGTGCCGCTCGACAATGGGCACGTACGACTGCAGAAAGGCATCCCCCGCATCCTTCACGAATTCGAACGTTGCCGGCGGGTCATCCCGCAAGTAATCGAAAAAGATACCACCTACCCCGCGGGCCTCATCTCGATGCGGCAGGAAGAAGTAGTCGTCGCACTCCCGTTTGAAGGCGGGGTAGTCGGCCGTCGCGTGCCGGTCGCAGACGTCCTTCCACGTACGATGAAAATGACGAACGTCCTCCAGCCGTGGATAATACGGGGTCAGATCGGCCCCTCCGCCGAACCATTCATCATCCGGCCGCTCCAGGCGGCTGCCGAGGGCGAAATACCGGATGTTCGCGTGAACGGTCGGCACGTGGGGGTTTAGTGGATGGATGACCAGCGAGAGACCGGTCGCATAGAACTGGCGCGAGTCCGTCTCAATCGCACGGGCGAGACGCGGCGGGAGCTCGCCGTACACGGCCGAAATGTTGACGCCTGCTTTTTCGAAGACGGCACCATCCTCCATAGTAGCCGTGACACCGCCCCCTCCGCCGGGTCGCGACCAGCGGTCCATCGTGAATGAAGCACGGCCGTCGATTGCCTCGAGTCGCGAGCAAATGACCCTTTGAAGCTGCTGCACGTACGCATGCATCCTATGGCCGAGTATATCCTCGGCATTGCTGTCGATCTCAGACGTGGAGGGCCGATCTTTGTGGGTGGACATCCGTAGACTCGTCGGAATTTATCTAGTCAGGCGCTCTGGAAAGTATGACGATCCTCGAATACAGTCCTGCCGAGGACGAGATCCTCGACTTTATCAATGACAGAATCCGGGAACTGAAGGACTCCGATGAGGAGGCCAAGTACATCCTCGCCGGTCCGGAGGCGTATGGCCGCCTCCGGCGGGCCATGTCGTCGCGCTACAAGCGTTCGGAAGGAACGTTCGAAACGTACAATTACATTCCGATCGTCGTCGATCCTTCCCGCAAGGATTGCATTTGCGTGCTGCCCGCTCCCGCGGTCTGTGCTGATGCCGCACGGCTGTATCGGATGGATGGATGACGGTCGGGTCGGATCACTGCGTATACCGATTGGTCCCTCCGTTCAGGATGCGTCGTCAGCGCTGCGTATCAGTTCATCTCTTTGGACGCGAAATCGCGAGCCCCAGCTTGGCGGCGGCGAAGCCGTCCACGAGAGCCATTCCTTTCGGGTCGGATGCGTAAGCGCCAGCCGGTACGCGTGCAGCGCGATGTTTCGGCCATCGAGCCGCCGCTCCGCGCCGTAGCGCACATCGCCAACGATAGGATGCCCGATGGCCGCAAGCTGCACGCGAATCTGGTGCTTGCGGCCCGTCTTCAGCTTGACGGCGACGAGCGTGAAGCCGTCCTCCTCTCCCAACGTGCGCCACTGGAGAACTGCTCGGCGTGCACCCTCCTCCTGCCTCTCGACGACGTCCACTCCGCGATCGGTCTTCTTCAGATAGTCCTCCGCGATGCCCGCCCCCCGGAGAGATCCCTCGACCATCGCCAGGTAATCCTTCTCCGGCGTTCTGCGACGAAACTGGTCGGACAAGCGCGCGGCCGCCTTCGACGTGCGCGCCAGCGCTACGAGCCCGGAAACGGGCCGGTCGAGCCGGTGGACAAGGCCCACGAAGACGTCACCGGGTTTATCGAACTGCGCCTTTAGGTAGTCTTTCGCGAGCGTGAGGAGGTCGGCATCGCCGGTCCGGTCCGCTTGTACGAGCAGCCCTGCCGGCTTATTGATGATCAGAAGATGATTGTCGAGATAGACGACCTCGAGTGGACTCGCCATCACGCACCCGACACGGACTCCTTCTCGCGCAGCTCCTCCGAGAGTTCGTGCACGGCGTCGACGAAAGCCTTCGCGTGCGCGGGATCATGGTCGGGATGCATGCCGTGACCCAGATTCGCGACGTGTCCGACGGGCCCGAACTGGTGAAGCATCCGTCGGACTTCCCGGCGGATCGTTTGCGGCTCGGCAAATAGCACGGCGGGATCGAGATTTCCCTGGAGCGCAAGACGGTCGCCGACATTCGCGCGTACGTCGGATGGATCCATCGTCCAATCGAGACTGATCACGTCGAAGTCCGAGTCCGCAAGCATTTTCGGTGCGTAGTGAGCGCCGCGCGGAAAAACGATGACGGGCACGTCCGGATATTCGCGCTTGACCCGGCCGGCCAGATTTTCGAGCGTCGGGAGAACGAACGCCTCGAATTCAATCGGCCCGAGCAGTCCTGCCCACGAATCGAACACCTGCACGGCCTGCGCGCCGGCATCGATCTGATTCAACAGATGCCGCGCCGCCGTTTCGGTCAGGCGTTCGAGCAGCTCGCGAGACGCTGACGGATGGCGATGCAGCCAGCTCCGCGCCCGGACGAAATGCTTGCTTCCGCCTCCTTCTATCATGTAGGCCATCAGGGTCCACGGCGCACCGCAGAAGCCGATCAGCGGAACGCTGCCATTAAGCTTCCGACGCGTGAGTGAGACGGCCTCATAGACGTAGCTCAACTCCTGCTCGACGTTCGGGTCCGTCAGGCGCGAAAGATCCGTGGGTTCAGAGAGCGGATTCGGAAAGCTCGGGCCCGAGCCTTTGATCATCTCGACGCGCATTCCTAGCGCTTGCGGGATGACGAGGATATCGGAGAAGATGATCGCCGCGTCAAGATCAAACCGCTCGATCGGCTGCAGCGTCACTTCGGTCGCCAACGCGGGTGTCCGGCACACCTCGAAGAAGGCTTCCTCGGCTCGGAGGGCTCTATACTCGGGAAGATACCGTCCGGCCTGGCGCATCATCCAGACCGGCGTCCGCTCGGTCTCCTCGCCGCGGGCGGCCCGTAGAAAGAGATCGTTAGCAAGTGGAGGGAATTCCGGCATGGCATGGAAGGTAGTACACTACTGCCTCTAAGTTCCTCTAAAAGCAAGCGGAGATCGCCGTCGGACGCCGCTTCGCGAAGCATCAGGGGCGGCTGTGTTGGAAGGATCCGGCGAGATTCGGACCCTCCGTAGGCGCCGGTTCCGCGGTGTCGGCGGGGACGGGCACTCCGCAGTAGGGACATGCAGAGGATCTCGCAGGAATGCGGGTCTGTTCGCAGGGGCAGGTGACGAAGATATGCGTCTCTTCCAGCTCCGCCCCGCACTCGACGCAAACGACCGCGTGAGGTTCATTCACGTATCGGCACTCGACGCATTCACCGGGCTCCAAGAACGGCGATTCGGCGACGAGTCGGCGCAGTCGGATGTGGGCCAGTACGGCCAGCACGGCGAGCGCCAGAAGACTCAAAATACCGGTCGCCGTCTCCTGTAGAAAAAGCAGGAAGTTCGCTCCCGCGTGGAACGCCGCCGCCATAAGCACCGACGGCGCCATCGTCAGAATCCGAGACTTGTCGGGATGTACGAAGCGAGCCCAGGCCAGCCCGTAACCCCAAAGTGCCGCGTACGCCATGTGTGCGGGAACAGGCCAGAGGAATCGTGCAACGAGGACGTCGTTTCCAAACCGCATCGCGTAGAACAGATTTTCGAACGAGGCGAAGCCCAGCGCGACGGTCATGGCGTAGACCATCGCGTCGACCGGCTCGTTCAAGTCGCCGAGACGACGTGTCGTCTGTACGGCTGCTACGGCTTTAGAGACCTCCTCGATGAGTCCAACGGCGATGCAGAATACCGCCAGCCGAAATACCGGGACCTGATTCGCATCCTGAAAAATGTTCGCACCGACATCCAGCCAGAGTCGTGCTATCTCGTTGAGGAAGATGGCGGCCGTGATGCTCGCAACGCCGCCAACGAGCCCCACCTGTACGAGGTGGCGGATGGACTCGGGCTCGACACGATCATAGCCTCGAAGAATCCAAAGCCAGATGGCCGTTCCGAGCAGAACTCCTCCAACCGTATAGATAAATTCAAGCACGCAGGAATCGGCCGGCCGCTCGGGACGGGTTTAAATCAACTCATCGACGTTTCTGGTTGGAGGCCGTGCTCGAACTTTTCCTGTGACAGCCTGTTGCCAGGCTGCGCCACCGTCCACGGCGCTCGTAAGTGCTACCTTAGGTGTTACCGGAGTCAGGTGCGCTCGGAACAGCTTACCGTCCACTATTACACGCTAATTACAGCCACCAAACGTGCGGGATGGCCGCTGTGACCGGCTTCGACGCGGCACGCCAGTCATCCCAAGTAACTGCGATGTCAGAGAACGCGCAAGCGGCGGCGGAACGGCATGAGCTACCTCTCCGCGGGGAGCTACAGAGGAAGGGACTCCATCTCCTTGCACTCGTGATACCTGCACTGATGCTTGTGCTGGGCAAGACGAACTCGCTCCTGCTGCTCGTTCCAATCAGCGCGCTCGCCGTCGGCGCCGACGTGTTGCGCAGCCGTTCGGAGCCCTTCCGAGCATGGATCGACCGCTTCTTCGGCTTCATGATGCGGCCGGAAGAAAAGCCGCCCACCGGCCGCCGTCCCGTACTCAACGGTGCAACTTGGGTCCTCATCTCCGCCACGATCCTCGCGGTCCTCTTCCCGATAGACCTCGCCGGAGCGGCATTTGCCGCCTTCATGGTAGCCGACGCCGCCGCAGCGGTGGTCGGCCGCACGCTCGGACGCACACACTGGGGGTCGAGCCCGCGAACGGTCGAGGGGTCGCTGGCGTTCGTGGTGTTGGGCCTGTTGGTGATGGTGCCGCTTACCACGGTCTCCGTATTAGGCGCTGCGGCGTCCGTGCTTGCCGGAGCCGTCGTCGAAATCCCGCGATGGGCCGTGAACGACAACGTGCGCGTTCCGCTCGTCATGACTCTCGTTCTGTATCTCGTCTGAAGCTTGTGTTTGAATTTGCCGAGACGGCCTGGCATCGGCTGACGGGCCTCGCCCCGTTTCCCGAGCCCCCCCTCATCAATCTTCGCTATCCGGTTGTGCTGATGCACGGCTTCGGACTCTTTGCCTCGATGCGACGCGGCGGGCATCTTCACCAGGAGGCGCTAAACCTTCGTTCGCACGGCGTGCTCGCCTATGCCCCGAACGTCACGGCCTACAACACCGTTGCCGTTCGTTCGGAAGTGTGGAAACGGCGCCTCGAGCATGTCATCGCAGAAAGCGGGGCCGAGCGCGTGAACCTCATCGCACAATCGATGGGCGGTCTCGACGG
>CAZQAS010000031.1:5391-11505 GCA_964591285.1 uncultured Rhodothermales bacterium | reverse complement strand
TTCAATCCGGCCGTGCCCGATCATCCTTCCGTCCGGTACTTCTCTTATGCCGGCGTTGCCGGCCAAGGGACGGACGTGCCCATCAACCCGTTTCTTGAATTCCTGAATCGGCCGCTGCACGTGCGCGAGGGGCTCAACGACGGATTCGTCTCCGTCGAGAGCGCAAAGTGGGGAGAGTTCATGGGCACCGTCGACGCCGATCACATCCAGCAGGTTGGGCTTACCTTTCTGAGTCGGTCCGACTTTGACTCGAACGCCTTCTACCGCGACATCGTACGGCATCTGGCCGACGAGGGACTATAGTTCCGCCTCAGCTCACTTCCAGTTCTCGAGGGCACTGGTGAGCGACGTGATGGCCGCCCCGTGCTTGACGGCGTAATCGAGCGTTCGCTCAAAGTGCTTGTCCCATCCGGGGGCCTCAAGGTCGTCGCCCAAGACGTTATGCCAGAGGCCCACGAGCGCACCGCCGTACCGCCGGCACGCGTCGGAGAGTTTTCGCGTGACGTCGACGGCAGCGGACAATTCGAGCTGCCGCCGAGTGAACAAGGCCGAATCCATCACCGCCAGGGGCATCTCCCACGTATCGAGGGGCGCATCGGACGCGAGGTCATAGAGCTGAAACGGCAGGCAGGTGCCGCGCCGGAAGCCCTCGTGCTCGGCGAATCCGATCGTGCTGTCGATCTGCATGCCCAGCGAATTATGAATCAGCGGAGTACGCACCGGATCGAATCGGAGATAGTGGTGCCGGAGCGTCGTCACCGGCTCGCCGACCACACGGCTGAGCCGGCGGGCCTCCTCTTCGAGCATCACGCCGTCGTCGTATGCGCGGTAACTGGGATGAAGCCCTACTTCGAAGCCGTCTTCGTGCATTTCACGGATGCGCTCTGCCAGAAACGGATCCGCCAGGTCGTACGGCACGTCGTGCGGATCGTCACCACCCGCCTTCAAGAAATACGTCGCCGTCCCGCCGCGCCGGCGCACCTCCTGGTGCATGCGTCGAATGGCCCCTCGGTAGGGATCCTCAGCCGCCATCTGCCGCACTGCTTCTGAGGCGCGCCCCAGCCGCCTGCGCAGCGACATCCCACGGCGATCCAAGAGTAAGTCCTGAATAAACTCGCGGTAGAGGATCCCTGGCCGCCACTTCTTGAGATAGTCGACGTCGTGCGTCGGACATAGGGCCCAGTCGCGGCCTGCCCATTTTCGCACCCGCACCTGAATGCCGCCCCCTCTCAACCTTCGTTCGAGCAGCGACCGGTAGCCATCCACGACCGGGCGGTCGGCCGTTTCCGTGCGGGCGGCGAGTGACACCGAATAGGGCACCCGTCCGTGTGCATCACGGGTCGGGGTGACATGTTCCTGCCAGCCGCTGATCCACAAGAATGTGGACGAGATCAGGTCCGGTTCGCCGCTCGCCGTCGCAAACATCGCCGGAAGGTGGCCCTCCGCGCTGTCGAACCACGTCGCCTGCTGGGCGTCGTAAGGCTCGAGCGAATCGAAGAAGTGCGGTGCGCTCAGATCGGCCTGGAGGCGAACCGCTGCCGAACCGTGCGGGCGGGGGCCATAGTAGAGTCCGCCGGTCGCCTCGTCCGGGCTCACCCACTGCGGCCTGAGTCCCAGCGGTACGAGCAGCTGGCGGAGGGCATAGCGAGCCTTTGCCGCGAAGCCGGGCTCGACATCGATGCAGCAGGGAATCGGTGAACCTTCGCTGACCTTCGGCAATCCGAATGCTCTTACTTGATGCATCTACCGTGCTTCGCCGCCCGCCATTCCGCCCTCAAGATGGCGAAAGGGCAAAGACGGAATTCCATATTTTAGAGTATAGTGGACAGTCGATTCAAAATATTCTCCGATCCGGTTCATGGATTCATCTCCGTGCCGAAGAACCTGATCATGGACCTCGTCCAGACTCCCGAGGTCCAGCGACTTCGGCGAATTCGCCAGCTCGGCGTCGGCCATCTCGTCTTCCCCGGCGCCGAACACACGCGCTTCGGACATGCACTCGGCGCGATGGCACTCATGCAGGACGCCCTCTCCAACATCGCCGAGAAAGGCACGCCGATTTCACCCGAGGAGTCGACGGCCGCCCTCGCGGCCGCTCTCCTGCACGATATCGGTCACGGTCCGTTCTCGCACACGCTCGAGCACGACTTCATTTCGAACTACAACCATGAAGACATGAGTCGCGTGCTCATCGTCGATCTGAACGAACGGATGGGCGGTGCGCTGGATCTCGCTCTCGAGATCTTCGACGGCACCTATGAGCGGCCATTTTTCCATCAGCTCGTCTCCAGCCAGCTGGATATGGACCGGCTTGACTATCTCCGGCGGGACTCCTTTTACACGGGCGTCGTGGAGGGTGAGGTCGGCGTGCAGCGCATCATTAAGACCATGCGCGTGCATCCCATTGAGGGCGCCGCCGACTCGAAAATCGTAATCGAAACGAAGGGTATCTACGCCGTTGAGAACTACATCATTTCACGACGGCTGATGTACTGGCAGGTCTATCTCCACAAAACAGTCGTCGCCGGAGACCAGCTGCTCCGCGCCGTCTTTGCGCGGCTCCGGAATCTGTTCGATTCCGACGCGGCGACGCTGCGCATGACGTGCTCTCCGGCGCTGCTCTTCTTTCTCACGAATGCCCTCGACGTCCGCGACATTTCCCGCGAGGACGTCAAGCGTGAGTTCTGCCGCCTCGACGACACCGACGTCCTCTACAGTCTGAAGCAGTGCATGGAGCACGACGACCCCGTGCTCGCCGACCTGAGCCGGCGATTTGTTCAGCGTGACTTCTTCCGCGTGACCTTTCTGGATGAGCCGCCGACTCGTGCGGAGCTGTCCGGCTGGCTGGATCGGATCGGTTCGTGGCTGGTCAGTGAAGGACTGAGTCGCCCGGAACGCAGCCGCGATGACGCCCAGTTCTACATGTCGCACGACGATACCCGCCATGCCGCCTATGAAACGCTGCACGACACCATCCTCGTGATGGATCGCGCGGGCACGATCCGGGAGTTGTCCGAAACGGCTGACGCCGCCGCCGTCTCCGCCCTTAGCCGCTCCGTCGTGAAGCCCTTCGTCTGTTATCCGAAGGAAGTCGATCTGGAGATGGAAACCACGGAGTTGGGCTGAGCGCATGACGAAGACCGTCCTCACCTACAACAGGAGTCATCGAAAGCACCACAGCCCGGGACACGTCGAGGGTCCGAAGCGGCTCGACGCGGTAATGACCCGACTCGAGAGGAACCCGCTCTGGCGGCGGCTCGACCGGCTGGAGGCCGAGCCTGCCTCCCTCGATGATCTTCGCCTCATTCACGACGAGGAGCACATCGAAGTCGTGCGCGCGGCCTCCAGGAACGGCACGCGACTCGATTCGGATACCTACCTCACCAAACACAGTTTTCGGACGGCACTCGATGCGCTCGGCTGCGTCCTCGCCGGCACAGGCGCCGTGTGCAGCGGCCGCGCACAGACCGGTTTCGCCGCCGTGCGGCCGCCCGGCCACCACGCGACGCCCTCCCGCTCGATGGGCTTCTGTCTGTTCTCCAACGCGGCCATCGCGGCTCGCTGGGCGCAGCAAGCGTTCGACCTCCGCCGCGTGCTCATCGTGGACATCGACGTTCACCACGGAAACGGCACGCAGGACGCATTCTACGAAGATCCGAGCGTCATGTACATGAGCACGCACCAGTCTCCGTTCTACCCGGGAACCGGCCTCGCACACGAACGCGGCCACGGCGAGGCGGAGGGCACCACAATCAACATCCCGCTGCCGTCCGGTACTGGAGACGATGGGTATCTGCGGACGTATCGAGACATTCTGCGGCCGCTTGCCCTTCGATTCTCCCCCGAGCTCATACTTCTCTCGGCCGGCTACGATGCACACTGGAAGGATCTTCTCGGCGGGATGCGCCTCTCCACCACCGGATTTGCCGGCATCCTACGTGAGGTGCACTCCTGGGCCGCGGCGTCGTGCGACGGCCGCCTCGTCGGCCTTCTCGAAGGGGGGTATCACACCGATGCGCTCGCGGAATGTGTCGCGGCAACCATCGCCGTGATGCATGACGACGACACGGAAATCCACGACTCCTTCAAGCAGGCGCCCGGGTCGGATCTCGACGTGGACGACTATTTGACGGACGTCGCCGATTTTCATGGTGCGTAAAGCTCGCCCACTCGCGTGCGGCGGACCCGAGCACTAGATCGGCTTCCTACAGTATTCCGACCAGTTTGCTCACCATGAGAATAGCACCCGCTCCCGATGCCATCACGAACGCTGCGATGGTTCGAAGTCGGTAGTGCTCGAACATGTCTTTCGTGACCTTGTTCATGTCGAAGCGCCATAGTGCAGAATCGTACGTGAACAAGATCGGGGGACGGTACCGCCGGCGGTATCAGACAGACCACGAAGGTCCTGTAGGATACCGGACGAACTCCTGTCGGTGTTCGTCCTACAAGCGGCTACTCACCGCCATCTTCGGTGGTCTCGAGGATGTAGATCTCGGGCAGATTGCGCGCCAGCTGGCCGTAGTCGAGCCCGTAGCCAATCACGAAACGATCCGGTATCCGGAAACCGACGTAATCCAGGTCGACGTCGGATTCCGTCGCTTCTTCCTTGTGCAGCAACGTGACGACGCATAGCGATGCCGGGCCATAATCGCGGATCCGACTCACGACGTACTCGATCGACAGTCCGGTATCGACGATGTCCTCCACGACGATGACGTGTCGACCGTGCAGGTCGGCGTCAACCTTCTTGAGCTCCGTCACTTCGCCGGAGGACACTTTTTTCGCTCCGTAGGATGAGAGCTTCCAGAAGTCGACCTCGCAGTCGATGTCGACCTCGCGCATCAGATCGGCCAAGAACATGAACGAGCCGTTCAGCACGCCGATGAAGATCGGCACCTTCCCGTCGAAGTCACGGGAGATCGCCGCAGCCATTTCTCGCACACGTGTCTGGATCGACGAGCGGTCAATGTATAACTGGAAACGCTCGCCACGGCACACGACCGTCTTGTCGGACTGAGCCGATACGTTGCTGAAGGTCGACATCGTTTTTCGTGAACTCACCTGGCGATTTCTCGGAAGCGGCTGTGGCAAACAGAGCTAGCCCCGCTGCGGACCCCTTCGGGCGCAGCGAAAGGCGCGACACCCGGATGATTGAGAGGCATCAACGGATTCGAGCGCGGCTAGTTTTATGCTGGATGATAAGAAAGTCTGACGGTTTCCGTCGTATCCGCACGCACGCGGGCCGGATGCGCAATCCGATGTCCGACGACCCAAACGATCTCTTCATCGGACAAGACGACGTATACGTCCCTCTTGCGATGCGGAGGCACACGGTCGTCGGTAAGAAAGTCGCTCAATTTCTTTGTATGCGCCATACCGAGCGGCGAGAACCGGTCGCCGCTCTTCCAGGGCCGTACGTGAAGCGGAAATCGTACGGCCCGCGCATCAAGATAAGCCTCGTTCGGCGATGCAGCCGTCAGGTGGCCCGGCGGGCGGCGCAGCGTCTCCGCGCGTATCGTGCCACGGTCCATTCGCGCCTCGCTCGCCGGCCCGAGCGGCTTAGTTGTCTCGCGCCGTTCGGCGACGCGTTCACCGGCCGACGCGCTGGGGATGAACAACAGCCGATTGCGCTCGCGCCAGATCTCATTTCCACCGTATTCGAGCTTCCTTCCGACCTGCGAGTCGCGCAGGGAATCGATTGCTTCCGCCGTCGTCGACGAGGCATCCACCTCCGGGAGCCAGCGCCGCAAGGATTCGATGAAGATGCGTGAGCGGATGATGGGCGGCATGCGGTTCAGCTCGTCGAGGCGCAGTGCGCCGCCGTCCGCAGCCGCTTCTGCCGCCGCTTCAAACGCCGTCCGGAGCTCCGGCTCCAGCGATGCATTAAGGTAGGCGTGAACCAGCTCTGCCGATCGCGCCACGCGGCCGACGACAGATGTGCCGAAGTGTCGTTCAACGGCCGGCAGAACCTCCGACCGTAGCGCGCCGCGACGGTACGCCGGATTCGTGTTTGTGAGATCATCTCGCCAGACCAGATCCATCGAGCGTGCGTAGGATTCGATTTCCTCCCTGGAGCATCCGAGGAGCGGTCGGACGAGCGCAACGCGTGGC
>CAZQAS010000031.1:0-5291 GCA_964591285.1 uncultured Rhodothermales bacterium | reverse complement strand
ACGCTCGCCGCACCGAGCTCTCGCGCGGCGCCGTAGAACGCATCGTAGCGGAGATCACGTGCAGCATGTTGGATCGATTGCCCTCGCTCGGAGGCGATTTGCTCGACGGGAAAGGCAAAGATTCGCAAATCCACGTTCCGCTCTACGCACCAGGAGCGCACGAACGCTTCGTCGTCTTCGGATGCCTCACCGCGCAAGCCATAATTGACGTGGACGGCAGAGAGCGGAAAATTCAGCGCCATCAGGACGTGGGCGAGTACGATGGAATCCGCCCCACCGCTCAATCCGACGACCACGAGCTCGCCCGTTCGGAGGAGCTGATGTTTGTCGACGTATGCTTCGACGCGTTCGACCAGGCTGTGCATGTCGCAGGCTAGCGACTGAAGCGCTTATCGAGCTCCTCGATCGGAATCTTGACCATCGTCGGCCGCCCATGGGGACAGGCATATGGCATTTCGCAGGCAAACAACTGGTCGATGAGCGAGCGCATTTCCCTCGCCCCGAGGTGCGTGTCCGGGCGAATCGCCGAGCGCCGCGCGAGGCTCTTCGCAAGATTCTCCTTGCTCGGCACCTTCAGTCGTTCTCGATTAAGCTTGTACTGAACGAGGATGTCTTCGAGGATGCTGCGTTCGTCACCGGAGCGAATGTCGGACGGGACGCCCCGGACCACGACGGACCGACCGCCGAATGACTCGATGTCAAACCCGAGCGCCCGTAGATCCGGCAGCAGTTCTTCCAATAATTCGTAGTCACCGGGCGCGAATTCTACGGTTTGCGGGAAAAGCAGCTGCTGGGACATGCCGACGCCCTCGTCGATGTGCTGCAGCGCGCGCTCGTATAGAATGCGCTCGTGCGCCGCGTTTTGGTCGAGGATCATCAGGCCTGACCGAATCTGCGTCAGGATGTACCGATCGTGCAGCTGCCAGAGAAGGGTATCGTCGACACCCACCTCGTCATCGACGGCGCTTCGGCGGCCGCTCGTTTCACCCCCGCGGTACAGCTGGTCGGAGAGCCGGCCGGCGTCGCCGCTCCGACCCGGCGACCCGCGGTGCGGATCGCCGAAACCGTTCTCGCCCGACGGTGACATCGCGCTGAAGGGCTGCGGGCCGGTGGTCGACCAATGACCCTCTCCGGGCTCCACCTGCGGCGTCAGCATGACCGAGCCGAGGCCTTTTCGCACGATCGATTTGAGGAAATTGTAGATGCCGCGCTCGTCGTCGAACTTCACCTCCGCCTTGGAGGGATGCACGTTGACGTCCACGCGCGCGGGCTCAAGCGTCAGAAACAGCGTGAAGAACGGATACGAGCCCTCCGGGATGAGATCCTCGAATGCCGAATACACCGCGTGTTCGAGCGAGCGATTGCGAACGTAGCGTCCGTTTACAAACAGGAACTGCTCGCCTCGGCTCTTCTTGTTGAGTTCCGGCTCGCCGACGAAGCCGGTGACCGACAGGTAGCTCGTCTCCTCGCCGACGTACACGAGTCGTTCCTCGTGCTCGGCGCCGTAAAGCGATCGGATACGCCCCCGCAGAGCGTCGGCAAAATCCGTGCTCGCTTCGGCGGGCAGCCGGTACATCTCCATGGAATCATGGACGAGCCGAAACGCAATCGACGGATTCGACAGCGCGATGGACTGGAACGTCTCGACGAGGTGCCGGAGCTCCGTTGCCGGCGTCTTCATGAAATTGCGCCGCGCCGGCACGTTGTAGAACAGATTCTTGACGGCAATGGAGGTGCCGTCCTTCGTAGCACACGGTTCGGCCGATTGAATCTCGCCCCCCTCCACGCGCACGCAGAATCCGGCTGAGTCGGAGCTTCGCTTCGTTCGCAGCTCCACTTGTGAGACCGAGGCAATCGATGCGAGCGCCTCGCCGCGAAAACCGAGGGTCCTCAGCCGTTCGAGATCTTCGATCGCTGCGATCTTGCTCGTCGCGTGGCGTCGAAAGCACGCCCGGGCGTCTTCCCGGCTCATCCCGCAGCCGTCGTCGATGACCTGGATGAGCTCTGATCCCGAGCTCTTCAGGATGACCTCTACG
The DNA here is from genome assembly GCA_964591285.1 of uncultured Rhodothermales bacterium. Taxonomy (GTDB): domain Bacteria; phylum Bacteroidota; class Rhodothermia; order Rhodothermales; family VXPQ01; genus CAZQAS01. The sequence goes on along the minus strand of CAZQAS010000031.1, from coordinate 3,255 downwards.
TCCCCCGCTCCCGCATCGATGGCGTTCTCCAGCAGTTCCTTGGCCGCCGACGCGGGCCGCTGCACGACCTCCCCGGCCGCAATCTTGTTGGCCAGAGCCTCCGGCATGATGCGGATGAGGCTCTCCGGTTCTAGAGACACGTCAGACACGTACCGCTCCTCGTATGATTGAACAGGTCCTCGGTGGACTGAAGTCGTCGATGATCGCCCAAGCCGACGACCCGCAGCGGGCCAAATTAAGGCTACGCCTATCCAAGCTGAAAGTACATGAACAGCGCCATCATCAACAGAATCGCGAAAATGAGGATGCCGTATGGATTCCGCCGCTTACGGCGAGAAAGGCTCTTGATACGCATCCTGCGTCGCAGATCCTCATCCTTCTTCGGATCGTAATAGCGCGGCTCGTATGAGAAACGACGGTGTTTGGCTCGTGCCCGGGGCAGAAACATACTCATGGCGCTGGCCCGACTGAGACGGTAACTGTTAGCTTTTTCCGAGGAGCCTTAAGTATACATGACCTCATATGACACCGTTCCTTCACAAGCCCGCCTCGAAAATACCGGCGGCGAAGTGAAGATAGAGGTACACGGCCGGCGCGGCGAGTACCATCGCGTCGAACCGGTCGAGCATTCCGCCGTGCCCCGGCAGTAGCGTCCCCGAATCCTTCACGCCAACCAACCGCTTGATCCGGCTCTCGGCCAGATCGCCCAACTGCCCGACGACGCTGCCGATCACCGCCACCCCAAGCACGTGAACCCACGGCAGGAAGTCGAGCACGGTAAGCTTGAGGATGATCGCTACGACAATCGCACCCACCATCCCGCCGACCGCACCGGCCCACGTCTTTTTCGGAGAGATCGTGGGGGCGAGCGGGCGTCGCCCCACGGCGCGACCGACATAGTAGGCGAACGTGTCCGTCGACCACACGATGAGAAACACCGTCAACACCAGGAAAAATGCGGCCCGGTCGTCGAGCGCCGGCCCGCGCGCCGCGCGCAGGGCAACCAGAAAGCCGAGGAGAGCCGTCGGATAGATCACCCCGAACGTGGTGGCCGGCAGACCTGCAATGCCGGCAGAGGACGACCGGCTGTCATCCGACGGAGACAGAAAGGGGAACAGCGCCAGGCCGGCAACGAGGATCCCGACGGCCACGAGCAGCGCCGCCTCGAACAGCGGAGCAATCACCAGCAGTGCGCCGATGCACAATCCGGCGCCCTTGTACGCGGGCAGACCGGCGGCCTCGAGGAGCACATAGGTCTCGTACTGCGCGAGGAGGGCGATCACAAGGATCAAGACCGCGAACGGCCACGATCCGACATACAGCAGCACCACGATCGCCGGAATACCGACGAGCGCCGTCAGAATGCGAAGTGTGTTGTTCGACAAGCCGCAGCGCGCTTCTAGGCCGAGGTGTCTTCGTCTTCGTCTTCGTCCTCAGGCGCCGAGAATCCGATCGACTCCGAGCCGGAGTCCAGCATCGCCTCTCGCCGCGCATCGTGCGCCGGTGGTGCGTCCGGATCGGCCGACATTGCCGCCTCATTCAACTCCTCATCATTGAACGGCTTGCTTTGCAACAGTGCGACGGCATCGTCGACCTGGTCCGGCGGCACGAGCACATTGACCTCCGACAAATCTCCGACGTTGAGATTGAAGGCGTGGTCGCGCTGCGTGAGGATGACCGCCGACATTCCGGCGTCGTCGAGCCGATCTCGAACGAGGTCCGCTTCGTAGTCGGTCCCGCTCTGAAAGACGACGACCCAGTCTTGGTACCTAGTCTCGTTCATATCGATACCTATTCTTGTCGATTAAATTGCGCTCGTTGGTCGTGGCCGCCCTTCCGGTGCAGCATGCCAAGCGCCGTTCGGTGGATCCCCAGCAGCGCTACCCCAAACAAGACGAGGCCGAGCAGCACGAAATACCACGGCACACTCATTTGTTCGAGATCCGTGATGTCTAGTTCCGAATCCCTCGAAATGTATGCACCCAGCGCCACCGCAATCGCATTGTTCGCAAAGTGTACGATGACCGCCGGCCAGAGGCTCCCCGTCCTCCAGACGAGCCACGCCAGGTAGATTCCGAGGGCGCACAACGGGAGCGCCTGTGTGAGGCGGAGATGATACAATCCGAACACGATCCCGGAGAAAAGAATCCCTCCCGTTACACCCAGGCCGCGCTCCGCCTGGCGCTGCACGTATCCGCGAAAGAGCAATTCCTCGCAAATCGCCGGCGTCATGGCGAGCACGACGAGATTAAAGACGAATCCCGTATCGACGCTGAGCACGCGCTCGATCAACTCCATTTGCGACTGCTCAAAACTGCGGATGAACTCCGGAAGCGGGAGCTGCTCGTTGACCGCGCCCAGCCACTGGATGGCCGGCGTTACGGCGACGAGGCCCACGAATGCGAGTACGAGCATTCCGGCGTCGGTTCTACGGATACGCAGAAAGGAGGCCGGGTGACTTGTATGCAGGCGGGCCAGTACGTAGGCCGGCACGGCGAGTCCGAGAATCTGGCCTATCGTATTCGCCGTCAGGAGTGAAGCCGCGTGCTCCTCGATGAGACCGGCTACATCCCCCAGCATCTCATCCGGCGACACGCCCTCGATCAGTAGAATCAGCACGAGTGCGATCGGACTCAGCACCACCTGAAACAAAATGAAGGCCGCCACAAGGCCGAAAAACGCCGTCATAATCGGCGTGAAACCGTTTCGCTCCATCCAGCCGTTTAGCGGAATGGATCGCGACCGCGCCCAGTCGTCCGGTAGGCTCGGCTCGGCATGGTCGGCTGGCGGTTCGCTCATTATGGGTAACGATTCTTCAGAGGGGCGGGTGAACTCGATGACGACATCGAGGCCGACTGCGGTTTCCTATCTTCCGCCGGCGATCGGGTGGAGCGTTTGTTTAGTCAACGTTGAGGACGCGGTTCCATGAGGAACCATTCGGGCGATCGATGTTTTGAAGCTTCCGGGTTACGGGATCGGCGGCCGGACGCCCGATCCCGGCGTCAAGCGGCACGACCGCCCGCACGTCACAAGGCCCGATGGCCGCGCCAGAATCTGCGCACGTAGCTCAGTTGGATAGAGCGTCGGATTCCGGTTCCGAAGGCCGGGGGTTCGAATCCTCCCGTGCGCACAAAATGCCGGTTCTCAGAATCGTTGAGAATAGCCCATCATTGCCGGCATTTCCCGTATAGTTCGCCCGATTTCGACAATTCTGAGTTCAGCCGAACTCACTAATATTGTGCGGCTGGGACTGAC
>CAZQAS010000030.1:17012-28061 GCA_964591285.1 uncultured Rhodothermales bacterium | reverse complement strand
CTCCCGTCGGCTCGTAGAGATGGCAGGTGGACGCATCGACGTCGAGAGCGAGCGAGGGGTCGGGTCGACCTTCACGATCAGCATGCCGGCGGTCGACGCTGCTGTGGCTGAGATCAGGCACCGGGACCGCCCGTATGCTCGCGTTAGCTGATGCGCCGCGCGGCCGCCTATGTCCGATTGGTTCGGCCGGTGAACGTGCTGATCACGGCGTCTGGCGTGCTGCTCGGTGGCGCGCTTTCGATGGGCGATCGGCTGCCTCCGGTCCCTTTCGTCGATGACCTCGCCCTTGCCTGCGCGTCGGCCGTGCTGATCGCCGCCGGAGGCAACTGCATCAATGACGTCTTCGACTTCCGTATAGATGCCGTAAATCGTCCCGAGCGGCCACTTCCGTCCGGGGCCGTCCGACCGCGCACCGCGAATGTGCTCGGGCTGGCGATGACGGCCGCGGGCGTGGCCGTGGCAGCGTTTGTATCTGCGGCGCACCTGATCATTGCCCTGATTGCCGCAGTCCTCCTGTACAGTTACAGTGCACACCTGAAGCGTACACCGTTTGCGGGCAACGTCACGGTGGCTTTCGTCGTCGGGCTCGCCGTAATCTACGGCGGATGGGCTGTCGGATCGCCCGCGCCCGCCTACGTCGCCGCCGGATTTGCATTCCTCACGACCTTTGCTCGCGAGCTGATCAAGGACGTGGAAGACGTCGCCGGTGACCGCGAAATCGGTGCGCGAACGGCGCCGATCGTCTACGGGCTGCAGACGGTCCGCAGCGCCGCGGCATCAATACTGATTCTTACCGTACTCCTCACACCGATTCCCTTCCTGGCGATGGATTACGGCCGGCTCTTTCTTTTTCTTGTTCTGCTGGCCGACCTCATTCTGCTGCGCGTCATCTGGCTCCTGCCGCACGCGCCTCACGAGGCACGCGACGCGAGCGCCTGGCTCAAGACGGCGATGGTCGCGGGACTCGCCGCGCTCTTCGCGGCCTGAGCGAGCCGCAGGGCGCACGCAATATCGGACGCGCATTCACCTCCTCGTGCCAACCAGCAGCGACCAACGAGTAACGAGGTGCCAGCAACGAGCAATGAGTAACGAGCAACGACTAACAAATTGAGCTACGATCTCATCGTCGCCGGAGCCGGACCCGGAGGGGCTACGACGGCCGGACTTGCCGCCGCAAGCGGCCTCCGCGTGCTGCTCGTTGACCGCGCGCGGTTTCCGCGGGATAAGGTGTGCGGCGATGCGATTAGCGGAAAGAGCCTTGACGCCCTGGAGAAGTTGGGCGTGGTGGACCGGCTTGCCACGTCGTCGTCGGTCGGCTCGTGGGGCGTACTCTTCTCCGGTCCGGCAGGCGCCCACGTCGAGATCCCCTTCTCCCGAAGAGGCGACGCCGTTCCGGGCTACGTCTGTGCGCGCGAGCGCTTCGATCATCTGCTCGTAGAACGGGCCGTCGAGCTCGGTGCGGAGCTGCGGGAGGAGACGTCGGTGGAGGGCCTGATCGTTGAGGACCAGGTTGTGTGCGGCATTCGAGTGACGTCGGGCGGCAAGCTCGAGAGCGTCCGCGCGCCGATTGTCGTCGGCGCCGACGGTGCGTACTCGGCCGTGGCTCGCGAGCTCGGGATGCAGCAGCTCAACGAATACCACTACTACGCCGGGGTCCGCGCCTACTACGACGGCATCGACGATTTTCGGGGTCGCAATTACATCGAACTCCACTTTGTGGATGAAGCCATTCCCGGCTACTTCTGGATCTTCCCGATGGCGGACGGCCGGGCAAATGTGGGGATGGGAACCCTCAGCGCACGCATTAAGAAGCACGATCTCAGGCTCAAGGATCTGCTCGCCGACGCCATCCGGAGCGACCGCTTCCGCGAGCGGTTCGCGGGGGCGCGCCAGGTTGGGAAGACCGTCGGGTGGGGTATGCCGCTAGGGTCCGCCCCGCGCCCGCTATCCGGCAACGGCTGGATGCTGGTCGGTGACGCGGCAAGCCTCATCGATCCGTTCACGGGTGAGGGCATCGGCAACGCCATGCTCAGCGGGGATCTGGCAGCCGGCTGGGCCCGCGAAGCGCTCGGCCGGGGCGACGTCTCGGCAGCGACGCTCAAGGGCTACCACGATGCGGTCCACACCGCACTCGACTCGGAGCTGAACCTGAGCTACACGCTCCGCCGGCTGGAGCGATGGAAATGGCTCCTCGAGACGGTCATCCGAAAGGCCGGACGCCGGCCCGAAATTGCGGACACCATCAGCGCCATGTTCGACGATCTGGGTGCGCGGAAGAAACTGGCGTCCCCAATGTTTTATCTACGAGTACTGACCGCGTAGCCGAAAACTGACGTGCGAATGCTGGATCGAGATTACGACGTCATTGTGGTCGGAGCCGGGCCGGGAGGCGCGACCGCCGCGGCTCTGAGTGCGAAGGCCGGCCTCCGTACGTTAATGCTCGACAAGTACCGCTTTCCGCGCGACAAGATATGTGGGGATGCCGTCAGCGGAAAGAGCATGGGCGTCATGAGGAAGCTCGGCCTCGAGGAGCGCATCGAGGGATTGCCCCACACGCCGATCTGGGGCGTAACCTTCGGCGGTCCCCAGGGCGATCTGGTGAGCATTCCGTTTGCTAGCCGGACGTCCCGCGACCGCCTTCCGGGATTCGTCTGTCGTCGCACGTCATTCGACCGACTCGTCTTCGACGCGGCGGTCGAATCGGGGGCCGATATCTGGCAGGAGTGTGAGGTCCGTAGCCTGCTGCGAAGCAGAGAACGGGTCGACGGCGTTCGTGTGGATCGGAACGGCCGGGCGCTCGAGATTCGCGCCCCGCTGGTGATCGGAGCGGACGGTGCCTATTCGACGGTCGCGCGCGAGTTGGGGATGCTGCAGCTTCGGCCTAAGCACTACGTCGCGGGCCTACGTTCCTACTATGAGAATCTCCAGGAATACGCCCGTCCAGGATTCATCGAGCTGCACTTCGTCGATGAAATTCTCCCCGGATACTTCTGGATTTTCGCGCTGCCGAACGGGGCGGCGAACGTGGGTATCGGGATGCTGAGCGCCTCCGTGAAGCAGGAGGGGATCAATCTGAAGGCCGCGTTTGATGCCGTGGTCTCGAGTCCTCGATTCGCGAAGCGGTTTGCGTCGGCGCACCGGGTCGGTCGCGTCGTGGGCTGGGGGCTTCCTCTGGGGTCTCAGCCGAGAGACATGGCGGGAGACGGCTGGATGCTTGTCGGGGATGCCGCGAGCCTCATCGATCCGTTCACCGGCGAAGGCATCGGCAATGCCATGGTCTCCGGCATGCGGGCCGCAGAATGGTCACGGCGTGCGGCGGACGCCGGGGACTTCTCGGCCGGATTTCTCCGCGGATACGAGGCGGCCGTCCTCGACGGTTTGCGGGATGAGCTTCGCCTCAGTCACACGCTGCAGCGGATGCTCCGATGGCGGCGCCTCGTGGACGTGATCATCCGAAAGGCCTCTCGCTCCGAGGAACTGGCCTCCACCATTAGCAGCATGTTCGACGATCTCGACGTCCGTAGGAAGCTGCTTTCGCCGCGTTTCTATCTTCGATTGTTGAGGGCTTGACGGACGAATGGTGACCTTTACGATCGTGCTTCTCGGGCTGGCCGTCTTCTATGCGGTGCTGCTCGGCGCCGGGGCGATCGGATTTGCAAGAGTGACCCGGCCTCGAATTCCGCCGTCCTCTCCGGCGGACGCTGACCTGCCGCACGTCAGCGTCATTATTCCCGCCCGAAATGAGGAGCGCGTCATCGCCGCCTGCCTCGACTCCGTGCTTGCCAATGACTATCCTCGCGATCGGCTCGAAGTGATCGTAATTGACGACGCCTCGACCGACAAAACGGCGGCGGCCGTCCAGAGCTTTGTATATGGGGGCACGGTCCGGCTGATCCAGGTGGACGACGTCGTAAAGCGCGAGGCGGCACACAAGAAACATGCGTTGGCGCGAGGCGTGGCTGAGGCGGCTGGTGAGATCATCCTCACTACCGACGCCGACTGCCGCGTGCCGCCGACGTGGATCCAGGCAATGATCGGCGCCTTCGACCACGACGTCGGCATGGTGTCCGGTCCGGTGCTCTACCACTACGGCGGAGCCGCGTTCGCCCGGGTGCAGGCGCTTGAGTTTCTCGGGCTCGTTTCGCTGGGTGCTGGTCTAATCGGGATTCGCCGACCGCACCTGTGCAACAGCGCCAATCTCGCATACCGCCGCGAGGCCTACGAGGCGGTAGGCGGCTACGACGGAATCGAGAACGTCTCCACGGGCGACGACGAGATGCTGCTTCACAAGATGGCTTTCGAGAGTGACTGGGAAATCGCGACGTGTATGGACGGTTCCGCCGCGGTGGAAACCGCCCCGAGCGCTACGTTTGCGGAGTTCTTCGCGCAGCGCCGGCGCTGGGCATCGGCTCACGCGCGCTACCCCCATAAGCATCTCACGCTCGTCAGTGTGCTGTGTTATCTGTTCTTCGCCGGGCTAGTGACTGCGGCATTGGCGGGGCTCTGGGAACTGCTCGCTGCGGTCCTCGTCCTGAAAATTGCCGCCGAAGCGTCCGTGCTCTGGCCCGCCGCGCGGCGGTTCGGGCGTCAGAGGCTCCTGCCGCTGCTGCTGCCCGCGCAGCTCGTGCACATCCCCTACATTTTGATGATCGGATTCGCCGGAACGTTCGGCGGATACGAATGGAAAGGCCGGAGCCTGGCTCGATAAACGAACGTCGCCTCGACGATGCCCGCACAGCGCCCGTTCCCTTCCGATCTCGTCGAGCGCGCGCAGCAGGGCGATGCGGATGCACTGGATGAGCTTATCGGCCGCCTGGAGCCGATTCTGAGGGCTTTCTTTACCTCGCGACTCGGCAGGCGCGTCGACGTGGACGACCTCATTCAGAACAGCCTTCTCAGGCTGTACCGCGGTTTGCCGGATCTCAATGACAGCCGGCGCCTGAAGTCGTTCGTCATGAAGGGCGCGATCTTCGAGCTGCAGGATTACTATCGCGGACGCTACAGCGGTAAAGAGCGGCTGTTCGATCCAAAATCCCCGCCCGACGAAGAAGATGCCGGAATGAGCCCGGCGGCGAATGTTGATGTTGAGCGCATCACGTCCGTGCTCACCGAGAAGGCGCGAAAAATACTCGAAATGCGCGAATATGGGTATAAATACGAGGAAATCGCCTCTCGCTTGAACACGACCGAAGCCGCCGTGAAAATGCAGGTGAAACGCGCGTTCGACAAGATGCGGGAGATGTTCGAGGATGAATAGTGCTGCGGAACGGGCGAACCGGTGGTCTGCTGCCCAAATGTTACCTCACGCGATCCCACCGCGGCTTTGTGAAAGGCGGGAAGTACGCGCAACGAAGTGAAGGACCACGTCGAACATATCGTTTTTTTCCGGGAGCTGACTTCCGAGCAGGAGGCCGAGCTGCGTCAGCTGCTTGCGTCCCGTCCGGACGTCGAGACCGCGTTTCATTCCTGGCTGGCTTATCGCGATGCACTTGGTCGGCAAATCGACGAGGCGATCGGCGACCGAGAGCTTTTCGCCCTCTTTGCACTCAGCGAGTACGGGCACGATGAGGCGTTGACTGCAGAGGAGCGTGCACAGGTGGATGCGTCTGCTCCTGCCCTCCGCGCTGCCATTGCACACCATCCAGGGGTTCGAACGGCTGCTGAGGAGGTCGGTGCGGCCGCACGCGAGTTTGACAGGATGTGGCACGAGAGATCGGGTGCTGATACGGAGCCGGCCGGGCCTCGCCGTCACGAGCGAAAAGCGTCCGGCGCCTATCAAGACGATCGTCCGCGGCGAATGCGCGGACGCTCGGCACGATGGGGCGTCCGTCTTGCGCTCGCCAGTGCGCTCGTGCTGTTCGTTGCACTACTGGTATTCGTCCTCCAGCGGGACCACGCCATGACGACCGTCTCAACGGCCGACGGCGAAACGCGTGTGGTCGATCTGGGTGATGGGTCGACGGCCCGACTGTTGGGTGCTTCGCGGCTGTCGTACACGCCGGTGGATGACGCCGCACCGCTCGGTCGCCAGGCACACCTGGACGGTCGCGGCTACTTCGATATCGCGTCTACGGGGTCGGGATACGTCGTCAAGACGGAAACTGCGCAGATCACTGTGTTGGGAACGTCGTTCGGTGTACGGGCAGAGCCGGGTGAGACCGAAGTCGTGCTGGCCGACGGCCGGCTCTCCCTCTCCTCGCGGGGCGAGCCGAGCAGCTCCATCCTGTTGACATCGGGCCAGATGAGCCGCATCGCCGAAGACGGGCGCCCGACGGCGCCGGAAAGCGTCGATGTGCACGAGCACCTCTCTTGGACCGGTTTGCTTGTCTTCTCCTCCACGCCGCTTCCGGAGATTCTGTCCGTGCTCGAGGATGCATACCAGGTCGAGCTCTCCGCGACGCCTGACCTACAGTCGGAGAGCATCACCGGTCAGTTTGAGCGCGGGCAGGAGCTGGTCGAAATTCTTAGCACGCTATCGGCGGCCGTTGGCGCAGAGATACAGGCGGAGTCATCCGGCGGCTACCGGCTCGTTTCGCGGTGACGGAATTGCCAATCCCCCTCCCACGTTGATCGACGCACCCGATGAGCGTATCTTCATCGCCTGCCTATCTTGCGGCAAAACAATATCTTGGGCGGTGTGCGACGACTTCAGTCGATCATATTCCTATGCGCCATTCTCCCGGCCATCGCGGGCGCGCAGACCATCGACCTTGATCTGGTGAATGCGCCTCTTCGAGAGGCACTGGTTGCATTTCGCAGCCAATCCGGACTCGATCTCGTCTTCGCCGAGAGCGCGGTTGAAGGCCGGCATGTTACGTGCTCGTACGAGGGTAATGAGTCGATCACTGCACTGGAGTGCGTGCTCGAAGGGACGGGACTCTATGCCGAACGCGTTCGGCGTCGGCAGTATGTTCTGGTATCAGACGGTGGGGCGGAATCCTCCGCCATCCGTGGGCGAATCAATCTGACAGGGTTTGTCGTGGATGCCGAAACCGGGGAGGAATTGCCTGGTGCGCATGTCTATTTACCGGAGATCGGGGTCGGTACGGTCACAAACGAGGCCGGATATTTCACGCTACCGTCGCTGCCCGACGCGGTGTACGGGGCACGAATTTCGTACGTCGGATTCGAATCGGTTGAGCGACAGCTCTCCGAAAGCCTTGCGCCGGATACGATTCCTCTAGATGCTGCCACGCTGGTCAATGGAAACATTGTCGTCGAGGACGAAGGGGTCGGCCTGCGGGGCGTGCAGTCGCTGCCCGGGATGGAAGCCGAGCCGGTCAGCGTGCTTGAGGCCCTGCCGACCTTTCCGGGCGAATCCGACCTCTTTCAGGCGCTTCAGTGGTATCCCGGCATTCGCAACGTTGGGGAAGTCAACGGCGGGATGAGTATCCGAGGAGCCTCGCCCGACCAAAACCTCTATCTCATCGACGGCGCGCCGGTCTATCATCCCTGGCACGCATTCAGTCTTATCTCGACGTTTCAGACGGAGACATTCAAGGACTTCAAGCTGTACAGAGGCTCGTTTCCTTCGAAGGTCGGGGGGAGGACCGCCTCAGTTTTGGATGCTGAAATGAAGGATGGGTCGAGGGGTGGACCACAAGCGACGGTGGCTCTGAGCGCGCTGAGCGGCCGTTTCGTCATTGAGACCCCGGCAACCCGCAACAGCTCCTTCATGATAGCCGGGCGGCGATCCTACCTTGATAAGCTCGTCGGCCGCGAACACCCGGTCGAGAATGCCGAAGGGCGGCGGGACACGCTCCGCACCGGATACCATTTCTACGACGCCAGCGCAAAATTCAGTTGGCGTGCAAGTCCGCGGGACCGCCTCTCGATCAGCTACTACCGGGGCGGTGACGACCTCGACCTTCGACTGCCGTTCGACCTTTCGCTGGACTTCTCATCGTGGCTGCGTCCTACCGATCACTTCTTCGAGGTGGCGCATCGCTGGAAGAACGAGTTGGTGGCGGCGCGCTTTCAGCGAGTGCATTCGGAGCGGACGTTCGTTACGGCGACCGCCTACTACTCCTCGTATGCAGCCACGGAGGGTGCCTATCTGCGCCCGATGAGCACGGCGGCCCTGCGGTCGAAATATTGGGTCGACGTCCACGATATCGGACTCAAGATAGCCGGCGATTACAGTCATTCGGTGTCCCACTCTCTCAATTTTGGCGCACACCTCGTGCTTCGGGATTTCAAATCGTCGCTCGATGCTACGGTTCGGCGTTCGCCCGGTAACGTTGACGTCCTTCGGCAGGCGAGTGCCGCAACCGAGCCTGAGGTCGCCGTCTTTGCGGAGGACATCTGGACGCCGGCGGAGCGCTGGACGCTTCGCCCGGGCATGCGATTCAGCGTTTTCGGCGCGGGTTTGTACGTAGATGCCAGCCCGAGCTTGTCCCTCGAGTATGCCGTCCATCCCAGGCTTCTGCTCTTGAATGCCGGGGTCGGTCGTCGCGTGCAGTACATGCATCGTCTTCGCGATCGACACGCCTTCACGTACGATCTCGTATCCAGCCGGTGGATCCCGGCCGGCCCGGACGTGAAGCCGTCGAGGGCTATCGATGTGTCGGGCGGCTTCGAGAGCCGGCCGATCGATGGGCTACTCATCATGGGGGATGCGTACGTTCGGGAGACCGATATCGTACTGCTTCCGGAGGACGCCTTGGGCGGAAAGCATTCGCTCGTCGGACCGGGGATCGGGGTTAGCGAGCTGCTCGGCCAATACGTCGAAGGACTGGCGCGCGCCTACGGTATCGAGCTCACAAGTCGGTATGAGCGGGGCCCCTGGTCACTCTGGATGAGCTATGCTGGAGGGCGATCCCTCACGCGCTCCGCCGAAATCGGTGAGGACGCCTTGCGGGCCGCCCGGTACGACGTTCCCCGCGCACTGCACGTGTTTGGGTCTCGAAAACTTGCGAAGTGGCGGCTCACGGCGGCGGTAGATCTTCGCAGCGGCTATCCCATCACCGTGCCGACATCGCGATACGTCGTCGGCGATCCGCTGGACGACGGCGAGGAGTATCTACATCGTCCATCCATCAACAATGGCCGGCTGCCGCCTTATCTGCGCATTGATCTTTCCGCGAGCCGTCAGTTTACCATGCTCGGGGCGGATTGGATGGCTGGGCTCCAGATCTATAACGTGACGAATCGTCGCAACGTCGTCGCGCGGCAATACCTCCCGGCCGAGGAGGGGATGGATGTCCAAAATCGCCGCGGATTTCCGATCCTACCGCTTTTCGAGCTCGAGATGCAACTCTAGATGGGACATCGAGGAGGCACATATAGACCGTTGTTGGCTGTGCTGCTGGCTGCCGTGCTGATAGGCTGGATCGGCTGCGACAGCGTGACGCCGATCGACAGCTCCCTGTTGGTCGTTGAAGGATTTTTGAACACCGATGCGCCGCTTCCGGAGATTTCCGTGCATCGCACACTCCCGCCGGACGAAGGGTATTCGGACGTAGGCGCCGCCGTTACGACGGCTGACGTTGATCTCGTGCTTGGCGGGGAGGCGGTGTCTTATACATCCGACAGTGAACGTCCCGGCACGTACGTCCCTGCGCGGTCTGACGTCCGCACGGCCGCCGGAGAGTCCTATACCTTTCGCGTGCGATGGGAGGGTTCCGATGTAGAGACTCGGGGCGTGCTTCCTCCGGTCATCGAGATAGAGGACGTGAACCTGCACGTCCCCGAGGAGCCGGTCTCCGCCGTGTTCCTGGATTCGCTCGCGCTCGGCGATTCGCTGACCACCGGGGCCTATACGGGCTACATATATCCGATAGAGGTTGTCGTGACCTGGGACGATCCGGCTCCCGTCTCGAGCGACTCGTGGGTCCGCGCGCAGCTCAAGCCGTACGCCGCCTTTTCCTCGACCGTCGTCGACCTCTTCCTGAAATCGCACGAGGTCCAGCATGAGCAGGAGTTGGGTAGCGGAGACGAAGGGAAGCGATCGTGGACCGGCGTCTACGCTGTCGGTGTTTCTGATGCCGACGCCCCTCTTCCCGAACACCTGCTGCGTGTGTCTCTCGTGCGATCCGGCGAGGACTATGCCCGCTTCGCAACAAGTAGGGACAATCCTGGTCGACGCGAGCCCATCTCAAATCTCGGGGGGGCTGCCGGTATCTTCACGGCCGTGTCTGTCGATTCGCTGCACCTGAGTGTAGCTCAGGATGACCCATGAGCGGCACCAATCAGCACGATGAGCTGCGGGAGGGACGCATCACGTCTATCCGTGCGCAGACGAAGGCGCCGGACCGCGTGTCTGTTTTCATCGACGGCGAGTACGGCTTCGGAATCCACCGGGACGTCCTGCTCGAGTTTGAGCTAGCCCGCGGGCTCGACTTGACTGTCGAGGAGCAGGTCGTCATCCTTGATCGCGATGCGTACTTTCGTGCGCGCGCCGTTGCCGTTCGGTACCTCTCCTACCGTGAGCGGTCTGCGGAGGAAATCAGGAGGCGGCTCCGTCGCGACGACTACCCGGCTGTCGTGATCGATGACGTCGTTCACTACCTGGGGGAGTCCGGCTATGTCGACGATCGGAAGTACGCCCTCAACTATGCCGAAGGGCGGTTTCGCGCGCGCGGCTATGGTCCGATGCGAATACGCGCCGATCTGCGCCGCAGAGGTGTGAATCGAGGAGCTATCGATGCCGCGATCGATCAGGTTTACAGCGCGCGCACCGAGGTGCTTGAGAAGGCCCGCGAAATGGGGTCAAAGCGGTGGGCGCAGCTCGATCGCGAATCCGATCCTCTCAAACGAAAGAAGAAGGTCTACGATTATCTGGGGCGGCGGGGATTTGCGTTCGACATGGTACGCCGCGTGGTCGACGAGCTGGACACGGCCGATCAGTGACAGGCCGCCGCACTGGTCGAAGGACCGGTCCACGCTACCATTTAGCGAAGCCTTCAAGGCATCGCATTGACGGAACCCGACGAGTTTGCGCATCTTCAGAACACCTTTGGCGTCTACCATGACGACATCGGTGAACATTCGACGAATGACCCGACGATGGGCGCCATCGCAGGCGCCGTTTTCATGATGGCGTACTTC
>CAZQAS010000030.1:6445-16912 GCA_964591285.1 uncultured Rhodothermales bacterium | reverse complement strand
CGACCAAACGATCCCGCGACCTCGGACGGCGATGGCTCGCCCGTCTATTCCTCTTATCCGAAACCTCGGCCGTCGTCTAGCTTCAACCTCGAACGGGTCATCCGATTCTTGCTTGGAGCGGCCGTAGTAGCCGTCGTGGCCTGGCTGATTTGGTATTTCTCCGGCCTCATCATCTTCCTGATCATCGGGGTGGTTTTGGCGTATCTCATGAAGCCGCTCGTCGATCGTCTTCAGGGCGTCGGACTGGTGCGCATACCATCTATATTGATCGCGTTCGTCGTCGTGTTCGGCGGCCTGGGGCTGCTCATCACACAGTTGGCCCCATTTGCCAGCCGCCAGATCGCAGGAATTGCCGAGCAAGTCAGCTTCCAGTCCGCGGCGCAGGTGACAGCGGTCGATCCCGATGGTCCGGCGGAATCGTCCGGCCTCGCTGAGGGCGACATCATCATCACCGTCGATGGACAAGAATGGGAGGGATTCAGCCAGCTGCAGTCGCGCATTCACGCCAAGCAGCCGGGCGATTCGCTGCGGCTAGTAGTGGAGACGCGGGACGGTGAGCGTACCGTGCGGTCGCTGGCCATCGGCCTGTCGGAACGGCCTCAGAACGGTCCGACTCCCGTCACCGACGATGAGGATGAACGGTATCTCGCGTCGTTGGGCCTGACGGCTCAGGAGGTGACGCTCTCGAATGTTGCGGCGGCGATCGAGCGGAGGGTGCGCGCCGTCGCACCCGTCGAGCGCGGTGCGATCACACGGGGCGCCGCGGAGGCGCTAAACAAGCTGCTCGGCGAGGAGCGGATCACGGCGATCGCCGGCTCCATCGTCGGCGTCTTCACAAACATATTCTATGCGGTTTTGGTGATTCCTTTCGTCGCCTTCTTTTTCTTGAAAGACGGCACCGAGATCCGGCGAAGCCTCCTCCGGCTCGTCCCGAATCGCTACTTCGAACTGACGCTGGCCTTGATGGAGAAAATCGAGACGAACATCGGCCGCTACTTCCGAGGCCTGATGCTTCAGATCCTTGCCATCGCGGTCGTGGCGACGATTCTCCTCTATATTGTCGGATTGGAGTACGCGATCGCGGTCGGCATTTTCACCGGACTGGCGAACACGATTCCATACTTCGGTCCGCTGATGGGATTTTTGGCCGGAACACTGGTCGGCATCGTGCAAACCGGCGATTTCTCGCTCGTCTTTGGGATCGTGATCGCGATGCTGCTGACGCAGGTGGCCGACAACGTCATCTTTCAGCCCTACATCTTCTCACGGGCGGCCCGTACACATCCGCTTCTCATCCTTTTTGCCGTGCTCATCGGGGCGCAGATTGCCGGCATCGTGGGGATGCTCGTCGCGATCCCGGTTATGACCATCATCCGGGTGACCGTCGAGGAGCTCCTCTGGAGCCTCCGTAACTACCGCATTTTGAAGGCGACGTAGGCCGTGGATCTAAGGGCGAGGCTCCACAGGAGATTTGGGCGTTCGGATGCCGTTCTGGCGGCGTGCGCCGTGATCGGCATCGGACTGTTTTTTTTCGCCGCCCCGCAGCAGGTTCCGGATTACGGGGCATCGGTCCATATTCCACGGTCCGAAGCTATTGAACGAGCTCGCTCGTTCGGCGAGGCCGCCGCAAGGATGCAGTTGGAGGATGCGCAGGCCCAGGCGGTTATTCGGCGAAAGCGCGATCTACTCGATACGCTGCAGCATCGGATGGGTCGCAGGGAGGCCATTCAGCACATTCGAAGTAGCGGCGTTCCGGCCTACTTCTGGCGCGTTGAGTGGACCGAGGACGCTGAGAACGGATCGGACGAGATCGCGACCGTCGATCTTACGCTCTCCGGCCATCCGATCGGGCTGACGACGCAGGCGGACGCCGTTACGCCGAGCCTGCGACACGACGAAGCGCTCGCCTCCATCCGAGACACGTTGGCGGCCTCCGACTCGCTGCCGCTTCCCGATCGGCTCTCGTTTCGTTTCGATGATGAAAGGAGTGAGGGCACCCCCCGGCCTCGCTCGGAAACAGACCGAGCGGTGCTGGGGCGCTCCGGCATTGCCCAGCTTGCGCGATATCATCTCCAAAGCACGTTCTTTGCGGAGCGCGGGTATCGTGTCGACAGCGTGTTCGTTTCCGGCGAGGACGGTGTGGTCACGGCGACGGTGCGCGTATCCGCCACAGCCGTCGAACCGGACGGTGAATGGTTCTCCGCCGACGTAGAGCTGCGGCCTGCCGGAACGCTGGTGAGTCTAGATTCTCGATTCGTTCGGTCTACCGAGCAGCGCCCCGGAATGTCTGGAGAAGACGTCTTCGAGCTCGGAACGCTTTTCCTGTTTGCCCTTCTGGGGCTTATCCTCGTCGTGGTGTTCTTCAGACGCATCAATGCGCGCCTGATCGATACCCGTACGGCCCTCCGCGACGCCACGATCGGCGGTGTGGCGGCAGCCATATCGATGTCCACGGAGGTGGTTTCCACGGAGGTCCCGGGATCCATGGTCGATCTCGCCGTGGTCGTGGTTGGCACCGTTTTGACGGCCTTTGCTGCGGCGGCCTTCGTCTTCTTCATATCGGGCGCCGCCAACTCAGTGGCCCGTCATCGATGGGAGGATAAGCTGAGATCCCTCGATCTCGCACGGCAATTTTTCGTTCGCAACGTTCCGGTCGGACTTTCGCTCGTACGAGGTGTGCTGGGCGGTCTCGCACTTGTTGGTCTTGCGGTTTTGGCCTTGCTCCTTATCCCGCAGTTGGAGGTTCGTTTCTCGGATGACAGGGCACTATTCGCAACGCCGTTCGCCGGAGCATCGGCGATTCAGGCGATCGCCGGCAGGTTCTTTTACGCGCTTTTCGCTACGTACACGGTCATACTAGGTATAGGTGGGCTGCTGCAGCTGCGGGCTAAGCGCGCCGCCGTTCCGATTGTCGGAATGGTGCTCGTCCTCGCTTTGCTTCGGATCTCGCCGGTGAGCCTGCGGCCCTTGTCGCTTGAGATCGTCATCTCCGGCCTACTGGGCGCTGGAATCGTTTGGATGTTCTGGCGGCACGACACCCTGAGCGCTATGACGGCCCTCTTCGTCCTCGTTCTGGTCGTCGTCGCATTGCCGGGATGGAGCGTACCCTCCGCTCCGGAAATCATCGGGTCGATCGTCATCGTATCGGTCCCGGCCGCGTTGCTCCTTCTTGGGTTGACCGGCGCGCTGGGCGACAAAACGTCCGAAGAGGTTCCGGTCATCATACCGGAATACATCGAAGAACTTGCCTCGCGGGAGCGGCTCAAGCGGGAGCTGGAGTTGGCGCGAGAGGTCCAGGTTTCCTTCCTTCCGGCATCGAGTCCCGAGTGCCGCGGGCTGGACATCGCATCGGTTTGCCTCCCCGCGCATGAGGTCGGTGGCGATTACTACGACTTCTTTCCGATCAGCGATGGGCGGCTCGGTGTCGTCGTCGGAGATGTCAGCGGAAAGGGGATGCAGGCCGCCTTTTATATGACGCTCATGAAGGGCATCCTGCAGAGTATGACGACGGATTCGCTCGGTCCCGCCGCGATCCTCACGAGGGCAAACGGACTGTTTCGCATCAACGCGCCGCGGGGCACGTTTATGTCCATGGTGCTGGGCATCTTTGACGTGGGGGCGAAGACGTGGACCTTTGCGCGCGCCGGACACAATCCCGTGCTGGTGCATCGGGCCGCAGCGGATCGGCCCGACGTCATCCAGCCGAACGGCGCCGCCATCGGCCTGACCTCCAACTCGATCTTTGCAGGGAGCCTGGAGGAGCGGACGATCACGATCGCGGCGGGAGACCTGCTGCTGATCTACACGGACGGCGTTACCGAAGCGATGAACCTGAAGCGGGCGCTGTATGACGACAAGCGGCTGCAGGAAGTCGTGGCACGTTGCAAGGGGCGGACCGCACAGGAGGTCATCGAAGCGATCATTGACGATGTGCACGCCTTCAGCGGCGCCGCACCGCGACACGACGACATGACGATGGTGGCCGTGCGAGTGACGTCTAACGCGTGAAGGCTCTCGACGAAATACTCGATCATTCCGACGTCGTGCCGGAGACGGCGCTCATCCTCGGTTCAGGCCTTGGCGATCTGGCGGACGCCGTCGAGGATGCGCAGGTCGTGCCCACCTCCGAAATCGAGGGATATCCCGTCTCGTCAGTTGCCGGACATAAGGGACGGCTGGTCCTCGGGCGACTCGAGGATTCGCCGGTCCTCGTGATTCAGGGCCGAGCGCACCTTTACGAAGGCCACGATATTTCAGCGGTAACGTTTCCCGTTCGGCTCGCGCATAGGCTCGGAGCTCGCCGCCTGCTGGTTACCAACGCGGCTGGTGGTATTCATCCGAATCTGTCACTGGGATCGCTGATGTTCATCACCGACCACCTGAACTTTGCATGGGCGGCGCCGGGTCTGCGACGTGTGAAGGACGAGGATGTCTCCGCCGCTGAAGAGTCCGCGGGCGATGCGTCTGCGGGTGGAATGGCCGGTAGGGGGGCGTCTGTCCAGGAAGCCGCCGTCCGTGTTCGTCCGGTTGCGTCGCCCTACGACGCGGCTTGGATCGAACATGCCGAGCGATGCGCAATCGAGCTGGGCATTCGGGCACGGCGAGGCGTCTACCTCTGGACGCGCGGGCCGAGCTACGAGACGGCGGCGGAAATCGCTGCGTTTCGACGCCTCGGGGCCGATGCCGTTGGGATGAGCACGGTACCGGAGGTGCTGCAGGCGGCGTCGTTGGGGATGCCGGTGCTCGGAATTTCCTCCATCACCAATCGAGCCGCCGGACTCTCGAAGGTGCCCCTCTCGCACGAGGATGTGCTACGCGTCGGCGGCCGGGTAGCCGCCGAATTGGAAAAGCTCGTGCGCCGATTACTGCGCGATCCCGTTCAGGAACGCGGGCCGGAAGCGTCAGAAGGCCCGTCTTAACGTTGATATTCCATTCCAATCTTAGCATATTAGGCTCGGCTTTACGAAATCGTTATAATTCGACATGTGTTCGACGAACCGTTATACCTGATGAGGGCCACAGCGACGCGGGGCCTTTGAAGACGCCGGGAAGACGATTCGCCGACCGGAGCGGACCGATGAATTTGGAGCAGACACAGAACGGCAAAGTGACGAACGATGGCTCGAGCAATAATCAGTACGACCAGGACGGTAACGCCCAGGGAGGGAAGCGATACCGGGAGGAAGTCTACTCGAAGCGCGTTCCGGCGGGCAAGCGAACGTACTTCTTCGACGTGAAACCGACGCGATCCGGAGAGGACTTCTTCGTGACGATTACCGAGAGTAAGCGCGTCGACGAGAACCGATACGAGAAACATAAGCTCTTCCTGTACAAGGAAGACTTCGGCAAATTCGTCACGGCCCTGCACGAAGTCGTTCAGCATATCGTCGATGAGCGCCTACCGGAGTACGAGTTCCGAAATCTGCCTGAACTCACGGGCGTCGACGGTGATTCGAATTCTTCGCAAGACCACGACGCGTACTGATCACTTCCACATATGAATCGTATAGAGAACCCTGTCGCGTCGGCGGCGGGGTTTTTTTCTGTCACTACTATCGGTCACGATGCTTCCTCTCGTCCACTTCCGAGATCGCCGCGAGAAGCTCGGGCGGCTCTATGATCGAACCTCCGTTTTTGATGCAGACGTCGAGGAGTCCGTACGTGCCATCATCGAGCAGGTGAGGCGACGAGGCGACGAGGCCATTCTAGAATTGACGGAGCGATTCGACGGAGTCCGTCTCGATTCACTGGTCGTCCCTGCAGAGCGACTGCAGTCAGCGTACGACGATCTGGATCCCGAGTTGAAGGACGTCATCCTCGAGGCCGTCGGCAACATCCGCTCCTTTCACGAAAAGCAGGTGCGACACTCATGGTTTAGTGAGGAGGAGGACGGCGTCGTACTCGGTCAACGCTACGTGGCCGTCGATCGGGCGGGCATTTACGTGCCGGGGGGCACGGCGGCCTATCCATCCAGCGTTCTGATGAATGTGATTCCCGCTCAGGTCGCAGGCGTGAGTGAGATTTACATGGCCTCGCCCCCCTCCGACGGCGGGATGCCGCGTCCACTGGTTCTGGCGGCCGCGCATCTGCTCGGAATCGAGCGGGTCTTCGCGATGGGTGGTGCACAGGCGATCGCGGCGTTTGCGCACGGCACGGCAACCGTGCCGCGGGTCGATAAAGTCGTAGGACCGGGGAACGCATACGTGGCCTCCGCAAAGAAGCAGGTATACGGGCTCGTGGACATTGATTCAGTCGCCGGACCGAGTGAGATCCTCGTGCTGGCGGACTCGAGCGCATCGGCCGATTTCGTGGCAGCCGATCTACTCTCCCAGGCCGAGCACGACGTGCGCGCGTCGGCCGTGTTCGTGACGGCGGATCCGGATCTCGCCGAGGCGGTGAAGGCCCGGGCGGAGGAACTTGCAGCGGAGCTTCCGCGGCGCGAGCTCGTCGAGCAGTCTCTCTCCGATTTCGGCGCATGCATCGTGACCGACACGTACGATGAGGCGATCCGCGTCGTCAATGAACTTGCCCCCGAACATCTTGAACTGATCGTCGAGGATCCGGCGCTCTACCTCACGCAGATTCGCCATGCCGGCGCCATTTTTCTGGGGCCGTTCTCTCCGGAGCCTGTCGGCGACTATTTCGCCGGTCCGAATCACGTGCTTCCTACCGGCGGAACGGCTCGGTACGCGTCGGCCCTGGGCGTCGAGGACTTCGTGCGGCGTCAATCCGTGATCGCCTACACGCGCGAGCGACTCGAAAGAACCGGATCACGCATCGCGACGTTTGCGAGAGCCGAGGGTCTGGAGGCGCATGCGCGCGCGGTTGAGATGCGCCTCCACGCCTCGGAATCTCCTCGAGAGACGAACTAGAACGGCGCCGCTCACATGGCTGTCACCGGCAGCGAAACGTCCCTATCGCTCGACGATGCGCTCGCTCGCATCCGGCCGGCCGTTCGAAACGCCAGCGCGTACGTGGTCGGTGGAATCGAAAAGCCTCCGGTCAAGCTCAATCAGAACGAGAGTCCGTACGATCTTCCCGACGATCTCAAGGCGGAGGTCCTCGATCGCTTTCGCGAGATCCCTTTTAACCGATATCCCGACGAGCAGCCTGGCCGTCTGGTGCGCGCCTACGCGAAGCACGCCGATTACACGCCGGGGGGCATCCTGGCCGGCAATGGTTCGAACGAGCTGACGTACACGATCGGCCTTGCCCTCATCGACAAGGGCACGCCGGTCGTCCTGCCCCGCCCGATGTTTTCGCTCTACGAGAAGGTCGTTCGACTCCACGGCGGTGAGGTCGTGAGCGTGCCTCCAAGGGACGACCTCAGCTTCGATGCCGAAGCGCTTCTCGCGGCCGTAGAGGAGCACGAGCCGGCGCTGACGGTGCTTACCACGCCGAACAATCCGACCGGGTTGGCGATGCCCATCGGCGAGATCGAGCCAATCGTTGCCGCGGCGCCCGGTTTCGTGGTCGTCGACGAGGCCTACGTCGAATTCACCGAGGAGGAGAGCGCACGCACGCTGTTGGCGAAGTATCCGAATCTAATTCTCCTCCGGACGCTCTCGAAGGCGTGCGGCCTGGCGGGTTTGCGGATTGGATTTCTCCTTGCACATCCAGCCGTGATCGTCGAAATACTGAAGGCGCGCCTTCCGTTCATGATCGACGCGTTGGCGGAGGCGGCCGCTACCACGCTGCTGCAGCATCCGGACCTGCTCGCCGAGCGAGCACAGCTGTTGAAGGAGAGCCGAAAAACGCTTGAGCAGGCACTGAAGCGCCAGGCGACGATCGAGGTCATCCCGTCGCAATCTAATTTCGTGTTGTTTCGAACACCCGTGGAACCCGCCGCCCTGATGGGCCGTCTTGCGGAGTCGGGCGTGCTCGTCCGAAACATGGGCGGCTACCCTGAACTTGAGGGATTTCTGCGCGTCAATGCCGGCACCGAAGCTGAGAACAACGCATTTTTGGTCGCGTTGAAAAATGCATTGATTGAAAGCTCTTGATGTGGTCGCCTGTGCAGCTCGTGTGCCTAGTGTTTCTCGCTACGTAGTCGCTCGGTCCTCACTTAGTCGCTCAGTTTCTCACTCCAGGTCGCATATTGGGTAATGGATTATATACAGGTAGACATCATCGGACTTTCGACCAGCCCATCGAGCGGCGGCGCCTACGCGCTCGTGCTCGGTGAAGTGGGCGGCAACCGACGCCTGCCCATTATCATTGGAGCGTTCGAGGCGCAGGCCATCGCGCTGGAGCTCGAGAAGATTCAGCCGCCCCGTCCGATGACGCACGACCTGCTCCGCGACACGCTCGAGGCCGTCGGTGCTGAAGTGATGGATGTCGTGATCGATGAGCTGCGTGAGGGGACGTTTTTCGCAAAGATCCGATACGTACACGAGGGCGATGAAGGGCAGCTCGATTCGCGACCGAGTGATGCCGTCGCGCTCGCCGTTCGGGTGGATGCGCCGATCTACGTCTCGCCCACCGTGATGGAGGAGGCCGGCATCCCGACTGAGGAGGAGGGAGCCGGCGCGCTGGCTGCCGCGGAGTCGGAGCCCGAAGAGGAGGCGCCGATGACGCAGCTCGAGAAGATGGAGCACCAGCTTGAGGCGGCGATCGAAGCCGAAGACTACGAGAAGGCGGCCCAGCTTCGCGACGAAATCCAAAGGCTCCAAGCCGAGCAGCAGAAGAATTAGGTCCCGCTTTGCCTCGAGCACACGTCTCACCAGCGGTCTCCTCGCCCCGCATCACCCAGCACGTCTTCGGTCCCGCGTCTGAGCCGATCAGCTCCGCACGGTGCCGTCGTGGAGTCTACGTCTAAACATGCCCGCCGAAACCATCGCACGCCTCTCGGTTCGACGCGTACGCTTCTCCCGCTTTAAAGGCTTTCCGGCACTCTTCCAGGATTATTCCGGCGATTTCGAGCGGCTCTCCGAGTTTTACGCAGGCGATTTTCGTGACCGGTCCGAGAGGGTCCGAGCCGTAGAGCGGGCTGCCGCCGTCGAGCGCGACCGTGCAACGCTTGCCGAGGTCATGCTGGAGCAGAACGAGCGATGGGGGATGAGCGCGGCGACGCGCAGCAATATTGAGGCCCTTCGGAAGGATGACGCCGCCGCCGTCGTGACCGGTCAGCAGGTCGGCATCTTCGCCGGGCCGCTTTATACGATTCTGAAAGCCATCACCACGATCCAGCTGGCAAGGCAGCTGTCTGATGAATCCGGCAGGGCCGTCGTGCCGGTCTTTTGGCTTGGAGTGGAGGACCACGATTTCGAGGAGGTGGCGAGCGTACACCTGCTGCGGCGCAACGAACCGGAGGCGCTTCGCTACAGGGAGGCGCCGGATGGACCGCCGGGCCCGGTCGGCCGCCTTCGGATGAGCAGCGAGATCGACCGGCTGGTGAATCAGATTGACGAGATCCTGCCGCCGACGGATTTCAAGCCGGAGGTGATGCACGTGCTCCGCGAGACCTACCACAGTGGCGAGACGTTCGGCGATGCGTTTGCGCGGCTGCTGCGCGCGTTACTCCCTGACAGCGGTCTCGTGCTGCTCAGCTCCGATGATGCGCGTCTGAAGCGGCTCGTCGCACCATTGTACCGGCGTGAGATTGCCGATCCCCAGGCGCTGTCCACGGCTGTCGGCGGCGTATCGACGCGACTGGCGGAGCGGTATCACCAGCAGGTACACGTCACTCCTACGAATCTCTTTCTCCTCGACGGCGACGGACGCTATCCGATCGATCTCGAAGGCGATCGCTTCCGTCTGCGCGGCATCGACCGCGCCTTCAGCGCGGACGAGCTCTTGAAGATGCTGGATGATCATCCGGAGCGTTTCAGTCCGAACGTCGTACTTCGTCCCTTAACGCAGGACACCCTGTTGCCGACGGCGACCTACGTCGGCGGACCGGGCGAGATCTCCTATTTCGCTCAGTACCGTGCAGCCTACGAATGGGCCGGCGTGCCGATGCCGTTAATCTACCCGCGCGCGAGTGTCACGCTGGTGGAGTCGAAAGTTGAGAAAGTGCTCGAGAAGTACAATCTCGACGTCCCCGATTTCGAAGACGATGTCGATCGACTGTTCCAGCGCGTGGTGGTGGACGCTATGGACGTAGATCTCGACAGGCTTTTTCGGGACGCCTCGCAGCCGTTGCACGAATCCGTGAACACGGTCAAGCAGAGTCTCGAAACGCTCGATCCCACGCTCGGCAAAGCTGCGGAGGCGACGCGCAGCGCACTGATGGGCGAATTCGAAAAGCTGAAAGGGAAGGCTGTTCGGCTGGAGAAGAAGAACAAGGAGGTCATCCGCAATCAGCTGGCGAAGGCCCACGCGAACCTCTATCCGAATGGAATACTGCAGGAGCGCGCGCTCTCGCTCGTCTACTTCCTGAACAAGTACGGTCTTTCGCTGACGGACGAGCTCGCCGCGTCACTCTCGACGGACACGAGCGAGCATCAGGTGGTGGGGCTGTAGGGT
>CAZQAS010000030.1:3075-6345 GCA_964591285.1 uncultured Rhodothermales bacterium | reverse complement strand
GTTTCCCCGGACCGCATCTTCTCTCCTCTCATCGAGCAGGCCATCGAGCTTTCTGCGCAGTGGCACGATCAGACCTATCGCAAGAAACGCTGGCGGGAAGCGGCCTACGATATACCGGCGCACGTCATCCTGCGGGTTCCCGTGAGTGCGCACGTGACGGCCGTGGCCTTCACCGTGCAGCGGGCGGGATGGGACGACGCGACGGTCGCCGCCGCATTTTTGCACGACGTGCTGGAGGATGCAAACCGGTTCGGACGGCAGATGCGCGAGCAGGAGCTGCGAGAGGCGCTCGGCGAGGAGGTAATCGAGCGTGTACGTGCGGTTACGGAGGAGCAGTTCGACGAGAACGACGAGCCGATCCGGTGGAAGTTGCGCAAGGAGGCGTACATCGATCAGATTCGACACGCTTCAGCGGAGGCGGCAGCGATCAGTCTGGCCGACAAGCTGCACAATCTCTGGTCGATCAATCAGGGTCTCGCCCGCGGGGTCGACGTGTTCGCGCGCGATGAGCAGGGCATGGGCCTGAGCGCGGGTGCGGCGGAGCAGCTCTGGTTCTATGCGGCCGTGCTTGAGGCCACACACGTGCACGATGACGCCCGTCTCATCCCGCTTCGCGAGCGGCTCTCCCGCGAGATCCATCGATTTAAGGAAGGCCTCTAGGCCTACACCGCCGGATCCATCTTCATCACCAGCCGGCAGAGCCGCCGCCAGGTCTTTAGATCCCGGCTGAACTCCTCGCGCAGCTCCTCGAAACGCGTGCGCAGCTCCTTCGCCTCTTTCGAATTGGCTTCGCTGCGCATGGCCAAGTAGCGATCGCGTGCGGCTTTGGCGGCCGTGATGGTGTCCGTCAGCTTCTCCGATGTCGTCTCGACGGCATCCATAAACGCCTTCGCGTGTTGATCGCGGAGACTGCTGAGATGGTCGATGAGCAGCTTGCGATCGGCCTGCACCAGTTTCTTCTTGATCATCAGTGGATCCACGGTTTGCGGATCAGACGCGAGGCCGATCTTGCTGAGCAGCCAGATCATGTACTTCGGCGGGTCGAACTGGTACCACTTCACGCCGTTGCGGTAGTCCCCCGAGAAGGTGTGATGATAGTTGTGGTAACCCTCGCCGAAGGTGAGGAGTGCAAGGATGAAGTTGTTCACGGCCGAATGCTCGGTCGAGTACGGCTTCGCTCCCCACATGTGTGCCAGCGAATTGATGAACCACGTGCAGTGATGGGCGAGGAAGAGCCGAAGCAGGAATGCGAATACGATGGCGCCGACGTAGTCGCCGGTCATCCAGCCGATCCCGAGGATGACGAGGATATTAGACGCGGCCATCCAGAGCCCGTAGTATCGATCCTGGAGGACGAGCAGCTTGTTCTTCTTTAGATCGGCGAGATAGCGGTCGTCCATTTCGGAGCGATCTTCGAACATCCACAGGAGATGTGAATGCCAGAAGCCCTTCTCCGTGCCGTAGGGATCGTCTTCGGTGTCGACGTGCCGGTGATGGAGGCGGTGATCGTGCGCCCACTGGAAGACGCTTCCCTGCACCGAAAGCGTCCCGAAGAAGAGCAGGATCGACTCAATGGCGGGGTGGACTTTGTAGGTTCGGTGGGCATAGAGCCGGTGATAGCCGGCGGTGATGCTCATCAATGTGGCAATCCAGAGAAATATCGTCGCGCCGATGAGCGGCCATCCCGGGGTGCCCTGTGCTAGGTAAAGGGGCAGAGCAACGAGAAGTGCGAGATGATAGGAAGCGATGAATATCAGCGCGCTCCAGTTGATGTTCATGCGCCGAAAGGTGCCGAGAACCGAAGTAGGCATGCGGACAGGTGAACGGTTAAGGTCTGGTCGGACGTGCGTGGGTCTCCCTCAGTGACGTGTGAAGGAGTGGAGGATCGGTGCACCTAATAGAGCACGCGCTGGAGGCGGCGTAGTTTCTCGCGGGGCTGTGAAGCAGCCGCTATTTCTAGACGGCATCGTCTGCTAGCATGCGCGCTGTTCGCATGCGCCGATCGAGGGCCCGGTTTGACCATGTGGGCGGCGAGTCTGCGCAGGCATCATCCGGTAACATTTCTCATGATGGATCGTACCTGCCTCGAGATCACAACCGAACCTTGTCCCTGGCCGAATCGATGATCTACACCTCCACCAAGAGACGAGCGTGTCTCGTTTCCACACGCTCCCTGCCGCGAATACGAGCGGTTGCCCTTCTCATTCTTGCTGCACTTTCTCTCGGTCGTCCCGCCGATGCTCAGGACCGAACAACCGGCGTTCTGGCGGCGATCGATCAATTCTTCGATGGGATGCGCGCCGGCGACAGTACGATGGTTCGTTCATCGCTTCATCCGGACGCCCGCTTTCTGACGAGCATGGTTCGCGACGGCGAGCCCATGTTGCACGCGGGGAATACGGATCGATTCGTGGAGGCGGTCGGCGCGCGCCGCGATGAGGTCTGGAACGAGCGGGTCTGGAACGTGGACGTCCGCCTCGACGATGACCTGGCGCAGGCCTGGATGAACTACGCCTTCTTCTTAGATGAGGAGTTCAGCCACTGCGGAGTCAACGCGATGCAGCTTGTCCACGACGGGGAGACGTGGAGGATCATTCAGCTCACCGACACGCGGCGGACGGACGGCTGCGAACTGCCCGAGGGCCTGTGACGCCGCTTGTTTAGGGGCGCCGTGTTTAGGGCGCCATCGGCCGAGTAGCGGCCAGGAGGTTCGACCTGGTGTACACTGCCTTCTAACGGAGCCGGCTGTGCTCTACCATCGTGCAGCGATTCTTCACGTAGGGAAGTCCGGCCTTTTTGGCGAGCCGTTCGGCTTCCTTGCTCGAGACGCCGATCTGCGTCCAGATGACCGGTTTCTCGCCCGTTTCCTCCGCGCGCTCGACGGCAATTCTCACCATGTCGGCCGTATAGCGGGGATTCCGGAAAATATCCACGAGGTCGATGCGGACATCCTCCGGTATTGAGAGTAGATCCGGATAGCACTCGTTGCCCGCGCAGGAGCTGTGATTCGGGTTGACCGGAATGACCTCATAGCCGACCGACTCGAGATAGCGGGAGATGGCATAGCTCGTGCGGTCCGGACGGTCGGAGCAGCCGACGACGGCGATCGTCTTGGCTGACTCGAGGATCGATCGAAGCTCTTCCTGCGTGTTGACGGTCGCTTCCATGTGCGATGGCATACATTTGCGTCGTGTTCTCTTCCAACCGAGCCGAAAAAGCGGAGTTCGATATGAGACCGATTCGTACCATTTCATCTTCATCGCGCGTGCT
>CAZQAS010000030.1:0-2975 GCA_964591285.1 uncultured Rhodothermales bacterium | reverse complement strand
GCGCGTGCTCGAAGGGGCGTGGCTTCATCGCACAAAAGCGCGTAGCTTCATCGCGCGTCGCCCAAGGGTGGCGTGGCCGGCCGATCGGCGCCCGAACAAATCCTTCTTGGGCATCGTAGTTTTCCGTCACGACAGAACGGCGTCGGGTCGGAAAGGCCGCGGCCGCATGAGATCATCCATAGAAGGCAGAAGCAGGAGCATCCATGCCTGGATACCCCTTTGGCGAGATTGAGAAGAAGTGGCAGCAGGTCTGGGAGGAGGAGAAGACCTTCCACACGCCGGATGAGCCCGATCGGGGGAAGGAAAAGTTTTACGTCCTCGACATGTTTCCCTATCCGAGCGGTTCGGGGCTGCACGTCGGCCATCCGGAGGGGTACACGGCCACCGACATCGTGGCGCGCTACAAGCGGATGAACGGGTTCAACGTGCTCCATCCCATGGGATGGGACGCATTCGGCCTGCCGGCCGAGCAGTACGCGCTGAAGACGAACACGCATCCGCGCGAGACGACCGAGCAGAACGTCGACCGCTTCCGCACGCAGCTGAAGTCGCTTGGGTTCTCGTACGACTGGGACCGGGAGGTCAACACAACCGACCCTAAATACTTCAAGTGGACCCAGTGGATCTTCCTGAAGCTCTACGAGAAGGGGCTCGCCTATCAGAGCGAGGTACCGGTGTGGTGGTGTCCGGCGCTGGGAACGACGCTGGCCAACGAGGAGGTGATCGACGGGAAGTCCGAGATCGGCGGCCACGAATGTGTGCGGAAGCCGCTGCGCCAGTGGATGCTGCGCATCACGAAATACGCCGAGCGGCTGCTGGAGGGTCTCGACGAGCTGGACTGGCCCGAGAGCACGAAAGAGATGCAGCGCAACTGGATCGGCCGGTCCGAGGGTGCGGAGGTCGAGTTCGACGTTCTGGGGTATCCGCAGGAGAAGATTCGCGTCTTTACGACGCGTCCGGACACGCTGTTCGGAGCCACCTACATGGTGCTGGCGCCGGAGCACCCGCTCGTGCCGAAGGTCACGACCGCCGATCATTTTGACGACGTCGAGGACTACATCGAGGAGGCGGCGCGGAAGAGCGACCTCGAGCGGATGGAGCTGCAGAAGGAGAAGTCCGGCGTCTTTTCCGGCGGCTTCGCGATGAATCCGGTGAACGGTGAGAAAATCCCGATCTGGATTGCGGACTACGTGCTGATTTCCTACGGCACCGGGGCAATCATGGCCGTGCCGGCACATGACGAGCGCGACTACGAATTCGCGCGCGCATTCGATCTGCCGATTCGTGAGGTGGTCTCCGGCGGGGATATCGCCGAGGGTGCGTATACGGGCGAGGGCGAGCTGGTGAACTCCTCGAGCACGGACCGCGAGATCCCGGGCATCGCCCGAAAAGGCGTCTCGATCAACGGCCTCAGCGTGGAGGAAGGAAAGAAGAAGATTACCGCCTGGCTCGAGAAGCAGGGCCGCGGCACGCACAAGGTGAACTACAAGCTGCGCGACTGGCTCTTCAGCCGCCAGCGGTACTGGGGCGAGCCGTTTCCCATCATCTTTGTGGATGACCGTCCGAAGCCGCTCCCCGAGGATGCGCTGCCCGTGACCTTGCCCGAGGTGGAGGAATTCAAGCCGAGCGGGAGCGTCGAGGGGCCGCTGGCGACCCTGGAAGAGTGGGTAAACACGACGGATCCGGAGACCGGCGAGCCGGCGGTTCGCGAGACGAACACGATGCCGCAATGGGCGGGCTCGTGCTGGTACTACCTGCGATTCATCGACCCGCACAACAAGGAGAAGCTGGTCGATCTCGAAAAGGAGAAGTACTGGATGCCGGTGGATCTGTACATCGGCGGCTCGGAGCACGCCGTGCTACACCTGCTCTATGCGCGGTTCTGGCACAAGGTGCTGTACGACGCGGGCGTGGTCTCATCGCCGGAGCCCTTCGGGAAGCTCATCCATCAGGGGATGGTGCTCGGTGAGATGGAATACACGCTCTACGTAAAGCCCGACGGGACATACGTCTCGGCCGAACACGTCGTAGACGGCGACGTGACGAAGACCGGAGAACCGGTCGATGCCGAAAAGGTCGACGGCTCCGAAATCGAGAAGCAGGGGGACCACTTTGTGCTGGCGCGCGATCCGGAGATTCGCGTGGACGCGCGCGCACACAAAATGTCGAAGAGCCGCGGCAACGTGATCAATCCGGACGACGTGGTTTCGGAATATGGCGCGGATTCGCTGCGGCTCTACGAGATGTTCATGGGACCGCTCGAGCAGGTCAAGCCGTGGAGCATGCGCGGAGTAGAGGGCGTGCACCGGTTCTTGAACCGGGCGTGGCGTCTGCTGGTGGATTCGTCGCCGGACGAGGAGGGCTTCGACCCGGTCGATACGCCGCTGCGCGATGCCGTTGAGGACATCGAGCCGTCGCCCGAGCAGCTTCGCGTCCTGCATCGGACCATCGAGAAGGTATCGGGCGACATTGAGGAGCTCAGCTTCAACACCGCCATCGCCGCGATGATGGAGTTCGTGAACGAGGCGAACAAATGGGAGTTTGTGCCTTTGAGCGTGGCGCGGGATTTCGTGCTGATCTTGAGCCCGTTCGCGCCGCATCTGGCCGAGGAGCTTTGGGCGAAGCTGGGCGGCTCGGCGACGCTGGCTTACGAGCCGTGGCCGGAGGTCGTCGAGGAATACCTGCAGGAGGATGAGGTCGAGATTGCCGTCCAGGTCAACGGGAAGGTCCGCGGCTCGATACGCGTCGCTCCGGAGGCGCCGGAGTCTGATGTCCTCGATCGGGCCCGTGCCGAGGAGAACGTCGCGCGCTACCTGGGTAATGGCGATGTGCGGAGGGAGATCTACGTGCCGGGACGAATCGTGAATTTTGTAGTGGGCGAATAGCCTGCGTTTCGGGAAGTTGGAGGTCAGATGTTAGAAGTCGGAGGTCAGAGGTCAGAAGTCCGATGTCAGACGTTCTTTGGGCCGATGGTG
>CAZQAS010000029.1:23262-29367 GCA_964591285.1 uncultured Rhodothermales bacterium | reverse complement strand
AGAAGAACCGAGTCGTCAAGAGCCAGCGTTTCGAAGAGGCGGCCCGACTCCGCGACAAAGAGAAGAAGCTGCAGGAAGAGCTCGAGGAAGCCAAGAAGGAGTGGGAGCGCAAGGCCGATACTGAGGTCCACGACGTCACGCAGGAGAACATTGCGCAGGTCGTGGCGATGATGACCGGCATTCCGGTCGATAAGATCTCGCAGCCCGAGCAGAAGAAGCTCCTCAAAATGGAGGAGGCGTTGAAGGAGCGCGTGATTGGCCAGGACGAGGCCATCGAGAAGCTCTCCCGCGCCATTCGCCGAACCCGCGCAGGGCTCAAAGATCCGAAACGACCGATCGGATCGTTCATTTTCCTCGGTCCTACCGGTGTCGGCAAGACGGAACTGGCCAAGATGTTGACCGAGTACCTCTTCGATTCGCAGGAGGCCCTCATCCGCATCGACATGTCGGAGTACATGGATAAATTCTCCGTCAGTCGTCTCGTGGGTGCCCCTCCGGGATACGTCGGCTACGAGGAAGGAGGACAGCTCACTGAAAAGGTGCGGCGGAAACCCTACTCAGTCGTGCTGCTCGATGAGATCGAGAAGGCGCACCAGGATGTATTCAACATTCTCCTCCAGGTGCTCGATGACGGGATTCTGACCGACGGCCTCGGCCGCCGCGTAGATTTCCGAAATACGATCATCATTATGACGTCGAACATCGGGGCACGAGATATCAAGAATCTCGGTAAAGGCATGGGCTTCTCGCAGACAGAGGAGACCTTCAACTATTCGACGATGAAGAGCACCGTCGAGGACGCCCTGAAGCGCGTTTTCAATCCCGAGTTTCTCAACCGGATCGACGATGTCATCGTCTTCCATCCGCTCGAGAAAAAGCACATCTTCCAGATCATTGACATCATGGCCGATGAGCTGCTGAAGCGTGCCCGAGACCTCGGGATCGAGGTGGAGCTGTCCAAAGCGGCAAAGGAATTCCTCGTCGAGAAAGGCTTCGACGCGAAGTTCGGCGCCCGTCCGCTCCGGCGCGCGATCCAAAAATACGTCGAAGACCCGATGGCCGAGCAGATTCTCGGTGAGGATCTTGGCGATGGCGATACGATCCTGATTTCGCATGATGCGAAGCAGAGCGAGAACGACCTTCTCTTCAAGGTGAAGAAGGGAAAGAAGCCGAAGGCCAAGGCGAAGGCCGATGGAGAACCGCCCGCTGATGAGAAGAAGGCGGAAGCGGAAGCTGAGAAACCAGCGGATGAAAAGCCGAAGGCCAAGAAAGACGAGGCCAAGAAAGAAGAAAAGGCCTCAGAGGCCGCAAACGAATGACCCCGACGCCGAGCTGTCGGCGTCCCCCACGGGGCGTTCCGGGAGTTCGCGCCGGGGTTGAATAAGCGTGCAGGATGTAGCCCTGTCGGTCATCGAGCCGGCAGGGCTTTCTGCTTCATGCGGAACGGAATGCCGTGTAACGTCACGCGAGGAGACGGCGACTACCGCCTTCGAGAACGGCGGCGGCGGCGTGAATCGTCCTTCGTGATAATCGTTCGCAGCACGAGCGCGAGCACGACACCCGCGACGAACCCGCCAATGTGCGCGGCGTACGCAACTCCTCCCACCGTTTCCTGTGAGACCATCACCGATCCGAGCCCATTGAAAAACTGGAAGGCGATCCATAGACCAATGGCAACGACGGCCGGAATCGAAACCACGAAGTAGAAGAATACGGCGAGCACGCGGTTGCGTGGAAATAGGACCAGGTACGCGCCCAATACGCCCGATATGGCGCCGGATGCACCAAGATTCGGCACAACGCTTCCGGGATCCATCAGGATTTGCGCAATCGTCGCGGCGAGTCCCGAAACCAGATAGAAGGCCAGGAACGGTACGGCTCCGAATCGATGCTCGACGTTATCGCCAAATATCCACAAGTACAGTAGATTGCCGAATAGATGCGCGAAGCCGCCGTGCATAAACATCGCCGAGAGAATCGTCAGGTAGATTGGCGAGGGTCCAGGAGACTGTGGAATCTCCACCGTTTGCCCGGCAACGGAAAGCGACTGCGGCTGCGTGATGTCGCTTCCGGTAGTCAGCTCAAGGGGCACCACGCTCCAGCCGTAGGTGAACGACTCGTTCGCCCCGGCCTGCTGAAGCAGGAAAAAGACCGCTAAGTTGGCGATAATGAGCGTGATGGTAACGTAGGCCGGACCGGTATCGCGGCGGTTCTCGTCACCGATTGGAAAAAGCATCCCGCGTTGCCTGCAGTTATCCTGGTCGCGCTCATGCTGGTATTCGAACGGCCACTAATATAATGATCGGACCCACCGGCTTACTGCTGCACAGGGCGGCACCAAACATCGTTACGTTCGATAGCGTGGCCTTCATTCTAGGCCACGCCGGAATCCGTCAGCCATGAGAATAGGCATCATCGGTACGGGGCTGATCGGGGGATCGCTCGGTCTGGTCTGGCGCAAGCGCATCTCCGACGTGGAGATCGTCGGATTTGACGAGCCCCGCGTCATGGAGATCGCTCTCGAACGTGGCGCCATCGACCGCGGAGCTGCAACGTCCGAGGCTGCCGTCGATGAGGCCGACATCGTCGTCCTTGCGACCCCGATCGCCTCCATCCTAACGCTGCTGGAGCGGATCGGCCCCGGACTCAAACAGGGCGCGCTCGTCACCGACGTAGGAAGTGTCAAGCGGCCGGTTCACGACCAGGCGGCGGACGTACTTCCGGCATCCGCGACGTTCATCGGCGGCCATCCGATGGCGGGATCTGAACGACGCGGCATCGAACACGCCGACGACCTGCTGTTCGAGAACGCCACGTATGTGGTCTGTCCGCCAGAAGGTACCGATTCGGAACGATTCTCCGAGACGTATCCGGAGTTCGTCTCCCTCCTGCAGGCCACAGGTGCCCGTCTCATTCTTTTGAGTGCGGACAGGCACGACGAGATCGCCGCAACCGTCAGTCACCTTCCACAGCTGCTCGCCGTTAGCCTAACCCGATACGCGGCCTCGCGCAATCAAGATGATGAGGCGTTCTTGCAGCTGGCTGCAGGTGGGTTCCGGGATATGACACGGATTGCCTCCTCCCCATTCGACGTATGGCGGGATATACTCGTCGCAAATCATGGGCCGATATTAGACGTGCTGGCAGGATTTGCCTCACAGATCCAGTCGGTCCGACATCAACTTGCAGCAGAGGACCTCGACGGACTCTCTGATCTCTTTGAGGGTGCCCGAGCGACGCGCGAGACGATTCCGAGGGACACGAAGGGATTCCTGCATCCACTAGCGGACGTGTACGTTTACGCCGAAGATCGACCAGGAGAGCTCCTCTCCATCACGCGGACTCTTCACGAGTCCGATCTAAACATCAAAGATATTGAGCTTCTGAAAATCCGAGAGGGTACGGGCGGCGCCTTTCGCATAGGATTTAGCAGCCCGGTAGTCGCGGATCAGGCCGCCCAGGCCCTCACGGATGCCGGATATACTGCGTACCGCCTGTAACCGGAAGGCAGGTCGCCCGGCGCGGGCCCCTCTCATAGCCGGCCTGCGCGAGCTTGCGAAAACCGCGCACGTTACATCCGTGCAATGCTCGCCAATGGCACCATGGAGCGATGAAATGCATTGATTTCTGGGGAGGTGGTCAGTATCATA
Source organism: uncultured Rhodothermales bacterium (assembly GCA_964591285.1). Lineage (GTDB taxonomy): Bacteria > Bacteroidota > Rhodothermia > Rhodothermales > VXPQ01 > CAZQAS01. The sequence goes on along the minus strand of CAZQAS010000029.1, from coordinate 25,717 downwards.
ACATCATCTTACCCGAGTCGCCCATACCGCTTCCGCTCGGGAGCGGTCGCATCATTTCTTGCACCGTTGACAACTGGCCCTGACTTACGTGGAAACGACGGAGGAGGTCAAGCGGACACCGCTATTTGAAGTACACCGGCATCTTGGCGCGCGCCTCTCTCCATTTGCGGGCTTCGAGATGCCCATTCAGTATTCCGGCATCATCGAGGAGCATCGTGCAGTGCGCTCGGCCGCAGGGATCTTCGACGTGAGCCATATGGGCGAAATCTTCGTTCGCGGCCCGCACGCCGCGGAGTTCGTCCAACACCTGGTCACGAACGACGTCGAAAGTCTCTACGACGGGCGGGCGATGTACACGGTTATGTGCCGAGAAGACGGCGGCATCATCGACGACCTGCTCGTTTATCGACTTTCGGACGAGGAGTATATGCTCGTCGTCAATGCGGCGAATCGCGAGAAGGACTTCGACTGGATGATTCAGCACAATCCCTGGAAAGCGGATCTGTACGATGCGTCCGATGAGATCGCCCTGATCGCCGTCCAAGGCCCGCGCGCGCTTGAGACCGTCGAACGAGCCTTCGACATTACCCTGGACGATTTGGCGTTCTACCATTTCCGACAGTTGGATCACCCGGACATGGCCGGATCGTCTATCTCCCTCGTTTCTCGCACCGGCTATACGGGCGAGCCGGGGGTCGAGCTGTACTGTGATCCCGATAAGGCTGCGCTCGCGTGGAATCGAGTCATGGAGGAAGGCAGCGATGTCGGACTGCGGCCTGCCGGTCTAGGTGCTCGTGACACACTCCGCATCGAGGCCGGCTTTTGTCTTTACGGCAACGATATCACCGAGGAGACAAATCCTTTAGAGGCCGGGCTGGGCTGGCTAACTAAGCTCGAGAAGGACGAATTCATCGGAAAGGAGGCGCTCGAGCAGGTGAAGGCAAAGGGGCCTACAAGAAAGCTTATCGGTTTCGTGCTGCAGGATCGAGGAATTCCTCGCACGGGCTATCCTATCGTGGATTCCGAGGGCAGAGCAATCGGTACGGTCACAAGTGGGACGCAGTCGCCCATCCTACAGGCGGGCATAGGTCTCGGATACGTTCCGAATGAACCTACCTTCACCACGCCCGGTTCGCAGGTCTTCGTCACCGCGCGCGGGCGTAGGTACAAAGCGGTCGTCAAGAAACCGCCGCTTCACGAGGGATAAGGCGCCGGCCGCGCAGACCGGAAAGATTCAGTGATTCTGCCCGAAACAGATCCGACGGCCGAGCATTTAGCCGCCACAACGTAGTTACTTTTCGCCCGAACGGATGAATATCGAGGTATTTCTAACCGGATCTGTCCTCTCCGAGGACGATGTCAAGGACCGCACCGTCGTTGTGATCGACGTTTTGCGGGCTTGCTCCACGATTGCCACGGCGCTCAATAACGGCGCGCGATCGGTTGTCCCTGTCGCCGACATGGCGCAGGCCGGAAAAATCGCGTCAAATCTCGATCAGCAGAGCTACCTTCTCGGAGGTGAGCGGGACGGCGAGAACATCGAAGGCTACCATCTCGGCAACTCACCACTTGAGTACTCGGAAAAGAGGGTGTCCGGCCGCACGATTATTCTGAATACAACCAACGGTACCGTCGCAATTGCGGGAGCACGAGCGGCTGACCATCTGCTCATCGGCACCTTCCTGAACGCCGGGCGTGTGGTCGATTTTGTTCGCGAGGCCGGAAAGGACGTTACGATCATTTGCGCTGGCTGGCGCAACCGTGTTTCGCTAGAGGATACACTGTGCGCCGGGCTCATGCTGTATCGCATCTGGGATGGCAAGGAACCGGCAGCGGTTTCCGACACGGCACACATCGCCTTCACGCAGTACGCCCACGATCGAGGAGATCTCAATCAGGCACTCAACCGCTGCAACCATGCCCAGTGGCTCACCCGCCGGGGCTATGGAGACGATGTCGAGTACTGCTTTCAACTCGATGCTTTGCCCGTTCTTCCTTATTATCGAGAAAGCCGCCTCGTACTGTTCGAAGACGAGCGCGTCACAATGCTGACCTAGGACGTTCTAAGACGCCTGCCTGTCCGTGCCTCTGACAGGCGCGTTGCGTACCTCCCGCACGATGAAGCGACCCGGCGCCACCCTTCTGCTGCGGTCGCTTCCGACTAGCCTGTATCAGTAGGCCGCAAGACGTAAAGAGACCTTCACATGGCTTCGTCTACCGCCAAGAAGCGCAAGCGGAAGTCCGCAAAGAAGTCGAGTTCGGCGCTCGTTTCCAGGGGCCGAAAACGCGAGGTTCTGGGGCTCATCCTCATGATTCTCGCGGTGCTCGTCGGTCTCGCACTCGTGACCTACACCCCGGAGGACAACGCGATCGCACGGTCCTTCTCGGTCAGTGATGCCCTCGATCCCGGTAACAACCGAGCAGCGAACGCCTTAGGCCTCGTCGGCGCAGTCAT
>CAZQAS010000029.1:12227-23162 GCA_964591285.1 uncultured Rhodothermales bacterium | reverse complement strand
CTCTCCGCGCTCACGATCACGATTCTCCTCCTGATTGACCACGACATTCAGCGCTCGCTCGACCGTATCGGCGACGCCGCGGAATCGGTTCGGGCTGCCACAGGTGCGTGGCTCGCTCGCCGTACCGAGGAATATCGTGAGCGGCGCGAGCGCCCGGACGAGGACGCCGAGGCTAAGTCCGCCCGAAAGGCGTCGAGGACAACCGGCAGAGCTACCGATTCGTCCACACCGGGCGACGCGACACCCGGAGCCCAGAGTCGATCGGAGCCGGCGGCGACGTCCACGTCCGACCGATCGTCACGATCGATACCGTCCGGCGACGGTGCCGCTTCGACGGTCAATGATCTCTACCGGCAGGACGACCATGCTGAACCGCCCCATTCAGATTCCCAGGTAGATCCTCCCAGGCGCAGTAGCTCGCCGCCGGCTCGATCGGGACCCGACTCCGGTCCGGAGCTGCACGTGCAGAAGCGTATCGAGGAGGAACGCGCCGACTCCGTTGAACGGGATACGGACGTGCCCGATGATCGGCACGCCGCGCGCTATCGGTTTCCGTCCATCGATCTTCTCGATGAGCGAGATATCAATTCCGTACCCGTCGACTACGAGGAGCTGGAAGAGAACAAGCGCATCCTGCTGGACAAGCTGGAGACGTACAACATCGAAATTAGTGGGATCAATGCGATCGTCGGGCCCACAGTTACGCTCTACGAGCTCACGCCGGCACCGGGAGTAAAGATTAGCCGCATCACATCGCTCGAGGACGATCTCGCGATGGCGATGGCGGCCAAAGGGATCCGCATGATCGCTCCCATTCCGGGCAAGTCCGCCGTCGGTGTGGAAATCCCGAATCGACACCGGGAGCTCGTCCAGATTCGGGATGTGATCGGGACGGCTAAGTTTCGCGATTCCAAGATGGAGCTTCCGGTCCCGATCGGAAAGTCCATCGAAGGTGAAGTGTTCATGCAGGATCTAACGAAGCTCCCGCACCTGCTGATTGCCGGCGCCACCGGTTCCGGTAAGTCGGTCGGATTGAATGCGCTTATCACCGGTCTGCTCTACGCCTGCCATCCGGCGAATCTCAAGTTCGTAATGATCGATCCAAAAAAGATCGAGCTTCAGCAGTACAATGCTATCGCGGACCATTACGTCGCGATGCCGGAGAACGGAAAGGATCCGATCATTACCGACTTCGACGAGGCACTGGGCGTTCTGAAAAGCTGCGAGCGCGAGATGGAGTTGCGCTACGACCTCCTCTCCGACGCGCGCGTTCGAGGAATCAAGGAGTACAATAAGAAGCTCCAGAACGGCGAACTGGATCCGGAGGACGGGTTCGAGCACCTGCCGTATATCGTCGTCGTCGTCGACGAACTGGCCGATCTGATGATGACCGCCGGCAAAGACATCGAGGGACCCATCGCACGCTTGGCGCAGATGGCGCGTGCTGTGGGAATCCACCTGGTGTTGGCTACCCAGCGTCCTTCTGTCGACGTCATTACCGGCCTGATCAAGGCGAACTTCCCGGCCCGCGTGGCTTACCAGGTCGCATCCAAAATCGATTCTCGAACCATCCTCGACCAGAATGGGGCCGAGGGCCTCGTCGGCAATGGAGATTTGCTCTACATGATGGGCAGCAAGCTCATCCGGCTCCAGGGACCGTTTGTAAGCGTCGCGGAGGTCGATCGCATTGTTGACCATATCGCCGACCAGCGCGGCGAAGGCCCGTACCTGGTTCCCCCTTCCGAGGAGCATGGCGCACCGGACGAAATCCTCGGGGTCGAGGACACTGACGATCTCTTCGAGGATGCTGCACGAATTATCGTGACCGCACAGCAAGGTTCGGTCTCGCTCCTGCAACGAAAGCTCTCGGTGGGATATACAAGAGCCGCTCGAATCGTCGATCAGCTCGAGGAGGCCGGCATCGTCGGCCCGTTCGTTGGCTCCAAGGCGCGTGACGTACTCGTCGATTCTGTCGAGGACCTCAATGCGCTACTCGCACAAAGCAAGAATCCTGAGGGCACGGCTGATTGACTATGCCGGCGGACGTCGACATCTCATTTCCGCGGCTGGGGATACTCGGAGGTGGTCAGCTTGGCCGAATGATGGCCTTCGAAGCAATCCGCATGGGGATCGACGTCCGCTTTCTCGCGCCGAAGGCCGCAGGACCGATGCGACAGTTGGGCGAGAACGTGGTGGGGGATTGGAACGATCTGGAGGTGCTGCGATCGTTTGGGGACGGATGCACCGCCATTACCGTTGAAAGCGAATGGGCGCCCGCCGGCCCGGCCGCAAGCGCGGTCAACGGAGTGATTCCGGTCCGACCTGGTCCGGAGACGTTAGAGTTGATCCGCCACAAGGGCCGACAGAAAGCGCATCTGAAGGACTCAGGGCTCCCCGTCCCGGAGTTTGCCCTCTGCTCAGACTTTGACGCGGCCCGCGAGGCAGCCAGAGCGTTCGGATATCCCGTCGTCGCCAAGCAATACACGCGATCCTATGATGGATACGGGAATGCCACCGCCGAATCGGACGATGATCTTTCCGAAGCGTGGGACGCTCTGGCCGCGGACGACGGCTTGATGATCGAATCGTTCGTTCCGTTCGAGCAGGAATTGTCGGTATTGGTAGCACGGCGACCGGGCGGCGAACACGTCATCTATCCTGTTGCCTTTACGGAGCAACGCGACCACCGCTGCCACGCCGTCGAAGTGCCCGCACGCATTGATCCGGGTGTAGTTATCGAAGCGAAGCGGGTAGGGCTGGCGGCTGTGGAGGCCGTCAAGGGAGTCGGGATCACCGCCGTTGAGCTGTTTCATACATCGGATGATCGCGTGCTCGTGAATGAACTCGCACCTCGGCCGCACAACACCGGGCACTATTCGATCGAGGGCTCCTATACCTCCCAGTTCGAGAATCACGTGCGCGCTGTACTCGATCTGCCTCTCGGCTCACCGGAGTTGAGGATGCCCGTAGCCGTGATGGTCAACGTCCTCGGACGTCGTGAAGGGAAGGCACGCGCGGATGGACTGCGAGAAGCGCTAGGAATCCCGGGAGCAGGCATCCACATTTACGGAAAACCCGACGTCCGCCCGAACCGAAAGATGGGGCACGTCACCGTGACCGGTCACGATTACGGTGATGTCCGGACCCGCGCCGAGCGGGCCGCTTCGCTCATTCACCTGTAGATCGATTTCCAGACAGGACCGCTATGCCACTTGTGGGAATTACCATGGGATCGGAGTCGGACCTCCCCGTCATGCAAGATGCCGCCGACGTCCTTCGCGATTTCGGCATCCCCTTTGAAAGCCGCGTGCTTTCGGCGCATCGAACCCCGCACGTGATGGCCGATTACGCATCACGCGCGCACGAGCGGGGCTTACAGGTCATCATAGCCGGTGCCGGCGGCGCCGCACATCTCCCCGGGATGATCGCATCCTATACCCCCCTCCCAGTCATCGGCGTACCCGTTCCCACCAGGAATCTTCAGGGAATGGATTCGCTGCTTTCCATCGTACAAATGCCGAACGGCGTACCGGTCGCGACGGTTGCGATCGGAAAGGCGAGAAATGCCGGGCTGCTGGCCGCTCAAATAATTGGCGCATCGGACCCTGACATCCAGGCGAAGGTCATCGCCTACAAGCAGGATCTGATCGCAAAGGTCGAAAAGATGGACGCCAACGTCCGGGACAAGCTCGGCACGTAGCTTGAATGGAAGTACCGTTGAGAGTTTTGCGAGAAAGGTTTCTCCGATTAGAAAGGGCTTTCCAGATTACAGGGAACGGCACCCTGAATGCGCTCTACTCCAGATAGAGCTCCTTCTCGCGCTCGACGGTTTGGCCGGAGACGTTGTCACGGACCTGGAGCGTAAGCGTGTAGAGTCCCGTCTCCTGATTCGAAGCATCCATGATGAGATAATGGCCCTCTTCGCTCGACGTGCCGGAACCGGGTAATCCGACAGCTACTCCTTCCGTTCGACCGAGAAGATTTCGCACGAACCCTGCGACGCCGCTTCGATCATCCTTCGGCGTCAGCTGGGCTTCCATCTCGTAATCTGTCCGTCCGCTCTCATCCTCATGTAGATTGTAGATCTCGAAGAAAAGATATACGGGTTGATCGACTGAGAAGACGCTCCAGGGTGCCGGGTCGATCGAAAGGCCGCGCCGAACAATCGTCGACCCACCACTTTCCTCCTCACCGTATGCTTCTTCAATGCCGTACGCAAGCAGCACGTCGCTCAACAGAAGATTATCGCCGGCAAAATCCGGCACATCAACGTCGCGACGCTGAACGGCAACGGTCGAACCGCTAGCCGTTTCGAACTCCATCGAAACCTGATGCGTGCCGGCCGGCGCATTCATCTCCTGGGTGTCCACCCAGAGACTTACGTCTTTGAACGAGCGCATCTGCTCACCCTTTAGTCCGTAAATCGTGCGGCGGCGTTCGACGAGTAAGTCCCGCTGATTACTGATCAAGAACGCGCCGATATTGGCGGTAACGTTTATCGTGCCCCCTTCCGCCCCCTCATTTTGAATAGGGATACCGTAGTGGACGTAGACGTCCGCGTTCTCCTCATCTCCACGGAAGGCATTCACGAGATAAGGGAGTTCGATCTGACGACCTGGCGCGGTATACTCGTAGCGCTCCGGCACTTTGGCAAACGTCTCTCGTGCCTTGATCGAGTAGTCGTTGATCCAGGGCGGTACACCCTGCGCGATCTCCTTTGCGCTCGGAGAATACAGCCGGAATTCGCCGTTTCGGAATGGATCCTCGAAGACGAATCGGAATTCGCCGTAGTCCCAGATGTTGAACGCGTTCGCCTCGGCAAACATGTCCATGCCGGACTCCATGGGGCCAGGCATATCGGGATGGAACTGATCGCCCGGATCGCCAGGCGCGCTCGATGCCGCGTGGTCCGACGGTGCTGAACCAAGTGTACCGATCCGAGACGTGCTGCCCGGTATCAATATCACGTCCTTGTGCGGTATGCCGTAGCGAACGAGAATCTGCCCGCGCTGCGTATCCCACCCGCGAAGGTTGAGATCCTCCGATCCATAGAGTAGATCGGCATAGACCAACCGAGCATAGTGCTCCAGCTTGCGTTCGTTATAAGGCGTTAGGTACCTCGGATCTTTGCTCGTCCAGAACCGCGATGCATAGGCGACCGGATCATCATCGAGCTTCTCCTGCTCCTCTCTCGGAAGGAGATATTCCAGACTCTCGAATGCCACGCGTTCCTCCTCGCTCATATAACTGAACGACGTCTCGAAGCTCTTCGAGGCGGCATCCATGTTGCCGTCGCGATAGTGTGCGAGCCCGAGGTAGAGCCACGTCGTCGGACTCTCGGGAAAAAACGCGTACATTTCCTCGAGCATTCCGAGCGCCTCGTCGTACTCGCCTTTAAGGGCGTAGATCTCCATCAGGTGATCGTAGACCGTTCGCCGACGCGGATCGGTCGCCAAGGCCTGCGTCAGGTGGCCGATCGCCCGGTCGTAGGCGCGCTGCGCTCGACCGGCGAGCTCTTGAGCGGGCACCCCCAATTTCTCGAGACCGTCTAGATCGAACCGATCTGCTAGGAAGACCTCGTTGGGATCGTGGGTTGGGATGGCGCCCGTCCCCTCTGATGTGACCGGCATGACAGTCTCGCCCGTGGGATCCAGCATGACGGGGTTCTGAGTCGGTCCGTCGACGCCGCCCAGCCCGGGATCACGCATTCGGTACGCTGATCCGCCAAAGCGCAGCGACGGCAGCATCACGGCATTGCGATAGCGCCAAAAATCTCTGATGTGGACCGCGCCAAGCTCCTCGTGTGCAAATGCGTTCGTAGAGTCGAGTGTTAGAATCTGACGCGCGAGCTCGATCCTCTTCTGCTCGCGGATCTTTTCCTGGAAGAAGTTCCACGTTTCCTCGCGCAGCTGCTGTAGACGGCCGACGAGATAGGTAACGTTTTCCGGCTCCAGTTCCAGGGCTTTGTTCAGTGCATCACTCGCACGTCGACGATCCTTGAGGGGAGTCTCCGCATAGATGCGCGCCAGCAGGAAATATGCTTCTGCGTTCTCGGGATTCTCTCTGGTAACTTCCTGGAAGGCTTCTGCCGCTGCCTCGTGCCGACCTTCACGGAATGCCTCGATACCTTCACGAAGATTGTCGGTCTGCGCCCTCAACTCATGGGGAAGCGTCCAAAGGAGAGCGAAAACGAAAAGGAGATATGAAGAACGAACGAGCATGGCTGGAGGGGACGATCGCAAGCCTCGAAAAGGGGTGTAGTCGACCGGACTACTCACGATGGAGTATATGTCAGGTGCGGACACCTGTTCCAGTCAGTAATGCGTCAATGGCCCCGGCCAGGCACTGCCAATTTCAGGCGGGCTCGTCCGTGTCAGGCGGGCACCACCGTTTTCAGGCGGGCTCAACCGCGTTCCAAACGATCCTGGCAAAGCGCCGCTTACCGACCTTCAAGATGAACGGCGTGTCCTCCTGTAGATCGATCTCGAGCGCATTGTCGTCGATCTTCTCGCCGTCTATCGAAACCGCGTTCTGCTTGATCATCCTCCTCCCTTCGCCGTTCGACTGTGTGAGTCCGGCCTGTGACATGAGGTTAAGGATTCCGATCCGTGTACCCTCGTCGGGAGTAGGCGAAAATTCCTCCACGTTCTCCGGGATCTCGCCCTTTATCACCGTCTTTTCAAAGTGGCGCCGCGCCGCATCGGCGGCCTTCTCATCGTGATACATCCGCACGATGGTCCAGGCGAGTTCGTGTTTGGCATTTCTTGGATCATCTGCTGCAAAGGATCGCAATCTCTGGAGTTCGTCCGTCGGCACGTCGGTCGCCAGCTCGAAGTACGTGTAGATCTGTTCGTCGGGAATCGAGAGCGTCTTCCCGTACATCTCCTCCGCCGCTTCTGTGATGCCGATGTAGTTATCGAGTGACTTAGACATCTTCTCCACGCCGTCGGTCCCCGGCAAGATGGGAAGCATCACACACACTTGCGGATCCTGACCCTCCGCCTGCTGAATGTCGCGGCCAACGAGCAGGTTGAATTTCTGATCGGTGCCGCCTAGCTCGATGTCGGATTCGATCGCCACCGAGTCCTGCGCCTGTGCTAGCGGATAGAGAAACTCGTGAATCCCGATGGGCTCGCCGGCCTTGTAGCGCTTCTCGAAGTCATCTCGTTCCAGCATCCGGGCGACCGTATACTTGCCTGCCAGGGTGATTACCTCGCTAAAGCTCATCGCCTCGAGCCACTCGGAATTATAGACGATGCGCGTGCGGTCGGGATCGAGTATCTTCGACGCCTGCTCAAAGTAGGACTTGCCATGCTCGCGCGTTTCGTCGACGGTGAGTGCGGGTCGCATCTTCGAACGGCCGCTGGGGTCCCCGATCATTCCGGTGAAGTCGCCCACGATAAGCACGGCCTGATGACCGAGATCCTGGAATTGTCGGAGCTTCCGAAGCACGACCGCATGGCCCAGATGCAGATCCGGCCGGCTCGGATCGCAGCCGAGCTTTACAATCAGCGGCCGGCCGGATTCCTCGGCCTGGCGCAGCTTCTCCACGAGCTGCTCTTCGGGAATGATCTCAGCGGCACCTCGCCGGATGTGCACGAGTTGTTCGTCGACCGGAGGAAATGTGGGCATTAGTAACTCTTTCTCGTCAGCTGCTCAATTCGACGTTTCGTTTCCTTCTCGGCAATATCCGCACGCTTGTCGAAGAGCTTTTTCCCCTTCGCAAGCCCAATCTCCACCTTCGCGTAGCCGTTCTTAAAGTAGACCTTTAACGGAATTGCAGTAAATCCCTGTTGCTGCAATGCTTTCTCCCACCGCCTAATCTCGCTCCGATGCATCAGTAGCTTCCGCGTACGCGTGGGGTCCGGGCGCGTGGCTTCATCGGCGTGCGAGTACGGCGCGATGTGACAATTGAAGAGCTTCATCTCGCCGCCTTCGACGCGACAGAATGCTTCTTGAAGACTAATCCGGCCCTCGCGAATCGATTTGACCTCACTGCCCATCAATGCGAGCCCGGCCTCCAGTTTGTCTTCGATGTGATAGTCGTGGTACGCCTTTCGATTCTTCGCGACTATCTTGATTCCGTCGGCCATAGAAATATCGCTCTTACAGTAGCGGTTTTCGCCCTTGATCCTGTCCCTCCTCGTCAGGAATGAAGACGAACGGGATCTCCCGCACGTCATCCACGACATCGTAGTAGAACAGAAACTGTCGAAACTCGGTCAATCCAGCGATGCAGAGATCGTCGAGACGAAAACGCATGCTGTTGGCATAAAAGTCATGCATCTCCTGCGATGTCTCATGCGCCTGCATCCATACTTTTCGGCGACGCTCGGAGTCGCGAACCGCGTCTCGAATGTCACGAATCAAGTCGGACGATACGGTTCCCTTCTGCGCCGCGAATAGTCCCCACGTCAGCGGATAGTTCGAAAGCTCATACCACTCCTGGCCCAGGTCGAGTACACGACCGTCAAGGGTCTGGGTCGGGACGTCTGGTCCAACGTACAATTTGGCGTCAATCTCAGGACTTCCCGGTGTGTCGCCGGTCTGCGAATCCCTTGCGACGAAGTCGGGCTCCATTCGATAGTGTTCTCGCAAGATCACTTCAGCGACGAACCGTTCCTGTTCGTAGGCGGGATCATATGCCACCCGTCGGACACGCTCCGATAGATCGTGTGCGATGGACAGACGGGCGAACGGATACCGCCATGCCGAGAAAGCGACGGCGGGCACGACATCAAGATCCTCATGATGCTGCAAGATCGTGAGGGTCGGAAGGAGTGCGACGTCGACGTGCCCCTCGAAAAGTACTCGCTCGCAATCCCCAACGAGCAGCTGCTGGACGGAGAAGGGATCGGACTGCTCACCCGACTTCATCCCCGTCGTAAGTAGCTCGGCTGGTGGAAAATTCCAGACTGCGACTTTCATGGCGTCGTAGTGGATTGGAATCCGTCGGTCTGCCGCACACAAAAAAACCGCCGGTGAAAGGTCGGCGGTTTTCAAGCATTGTACCCGGAGTACCCGGCACGCGCGGCGTTACTTGCGCGCCGTATCGAACGACTTCTCTTTAATGCGCGCTGCCTTGCCTCTCCTCTTGCGCAGGTAGTACAGCTTAGCGCGCCGAACGTGACCCTGCCGTACGCGGTCGACCTTCGCGATTTTCGGCGAGAAGAGCGGGAAGATCCGTTCAACTCCGATCCCGTTCGAGACCTTTCGCACGGTGAATGTGCGGCCTGCACCCGAGCCCTGCATCGCTATAACGACGCCCTGGTACTGCTGGATGCGTTCTTTATCTCCCTCAATGACGCGAACGTGCACGTTTACCGTGTCTCCCGGACCAAACTCCGGAAGGTCGTCGCGTAGCTGAGTCGCCTCCACAAGATTCAATAGATCTGTAGCCATGGCGTCCTCCTTCTTTCGATAATGGTTTCGTTCGTAACGGTACTCCAGTCGACCGCCGGCTATTCATCAAGCAAATCCGGGCGGCGCTTTCTTGTCTTCTCCATCCGCTGCTCTTCTCTCCAATTCTCCACCTGTCGGTGGTCTCCTGATAGGAGAACTTTCGGCACATTCATTCCGCGAAACGACGCGGGGCGCGTGTAAATCGGCGCGTCCAGCAACTCATTCTGGAAGGAGTCTGAAAGCGCCGATTCCGCATCACCGAGAACTCCGGGCACGAGTCGGACGATCGCGTCGAGCACAATCAGTGCAGGCAGCTCACCGCCGCTGACGACGTAATCTCCGATCGATATTTCGCGGGTCGCGAGCACGTCTCTCACGCGCTGATCGATTCCCTTGTAATGCCCGGCGATCAGGACGAGATGATCCCTCAGCGAAAGCTCCGTGGCGAGACGCTGATGAAACTGCTCGCCGTCCGGCGTGAGGTAGATTACCTCATCGGGCCCTTTCGGTGCCGCAGCCTCTATCGCCTCGATGCAGCGGAAAATGGGCTCAGGCTTGAGCACCATGCCTGCCCCGCCTCCGTAGGGATAGTCGTCCACCTGTCGATGCTTGTCCGTTGTGAAGTCACGAATGTCGTGGACGCGAATGTCCACCAGTTCCTTCTCAGCCGCTCGTCGCAGAATGCTGTGCTCGAGCGGTCCGGACACGATACCCGGCAGTACAGTCAGTATGTCAATGCGCACCACAGACTTATCGTCTGTCTAATCAAGAAGTCCTTCAATAGGACGAATCACAATTCGTTCGCTCACGAGATCGATATCCACAATGAATTCGGCAACTACCGGCACCATGGCAGAAGAGCCGTCGCTTCGTCGGACGACTAGAATGTCTTGCGCCGGCAGGTCGAGCACTTCGTCGACGGTGCCGATGTCAACCCCGTCCTCCGACTCTACGGCAAGCCCCACGAGGTCGTGCAGGAAGAATTCGTCGTCGGCCAGTGACGGGAGATCATCTTCGGCAGCGTAAACGGAGGCTTTGCGCAGTGCGTCCGCATCCTCGCGCGAGTCGATCCCCGCCAACTTTAGCACAACAATAGTTCCTTTCTTCGTGGACTGAAATCGTACCGATTCGACTCCCATCTTACCCGCTGTATTCGGCGTAGTACCTGTGTAGACGGCACCAAGATCCGCAAAGCGCTCGGGATCATCCGTCTCCGGATAGACCTTGAGCTCGCCTTTCACTCCGTGCGGGCGCCAGACGCGACCCACGAGGAGCAAAGATTCGATGTCGGTTTCGACAGGCATTTTGGGTTGCCGCGGGATAGTCGGTCCAAATTCGCTACGCCTTCTCCTCGTCTCCTTCGTCCTCGTCCGCAGCCTCTTCGCTTTCATCCGGTGATTCATCGTCAACAGTCTCCGCACCCTTGGCTTTGGCTTCGTCAGCTTCATCCTCGGCGGCATCGGTGTCCCCTTCGGCCGCTTTAGCCTCGGCAGCCTCCGCGTCTTCAGCTTCGACTTTCTCGACTTCTTCAGC
>CAZQAS010000029.1:0-12127 GCA_964591285.1 uncultured Rhodothermales bacterium | reverse complement strand
CATCCGCCGTGCCCTCGTCTGCAGCCGTTGCCTCAGTCGCTTTCGCGGCCTCGCCTTCAGACGCTTCCGCACCTTCCTGATCGGCGGCGGCCTGCGCCTTATTTGCGGCCTCCTGTTCGCGACGTGCCTCTTCGGCGACAGCGGCGCGTTCTTCCGCAGCCTTCTTCTTGGCCTGTTCAGCCTCTTTTTTCGCTTTGGCCTCAGCCTCGGCACGACGTTTTACTGCCTCGGCCTCCTCTTCAGCAACACGCTTCTTCTCCTCCTCGAGTGCACGTCGACGGCGCGCGGCCGGTGTCTCTTTGGCCTGTGCACCGAGCTTCTCGTAGCGCTGCTCGCGATGCTTTGCCACGGCCTCTATGATCTCGTCCTCCGATTTCCCCTTCACGCGCAGATGATGCTCCAACAGAATTCCTTCGCGGCTCAGCAGATCGCGAACGGTGTCCGAGGGCTGCGCTCCTTGCGCAAGCCAGTAATGGATGCGTTCAACCTTGAACTTGACCTCAGAGGGCTCTGCAAGTGGATCGTAGCGGCCGAGATCTTCGATGAATCGGCCGTCACGCGGCTTTCGCGAGTCGGCTGCGACGAGCCCCCAGACCGGGAGCTTTTTCCGGCCCAATCGACGCAAACGGAGTTTAACTGACACGGTTTGGTTACCTATCTATTGTGGTGTAAGTAGTAGTGCTTGTGCTGAATTATCTCGCGCCACCCATGAGCGATTCGAGGTCGACGGAGCGGCCTTTCCCCATCATTCGAGACATTGTCTTCATCATCTTCTTCATCTCCTTGAACTGCTTCAGGAGTTGATTGACGTCCCGAACTTCGGTGCCGCTGCCCCGCGCGATTCGGCGCCGCCGACTTCCATTGAGAATGTCCGGATTCCTACGCTCCTCCGGTGTCATGGATAGAATAATGGCCTCAATTCCCTTAAACGCATCGTCATCGATGTCCAGATCTCTGATCTGACGACCAACGCCAGGAATCATGCCGATAAGCTCGCGAAGCGAGCCCATATTCTTGATCTTCTGCAGCTGCTCGTAAAAATCCGCGAGATCGAAGTCCTGCGAACGGATCTTTTTGCGCAGATTCTCCGCCTGCCGCTCATCAAACTGCTCTTGGGCTCGTTCGACGAACGAAACGACGTCTCCCATCCCGAGAATGCGCTGAGCGATACGGTCCGGGTAAAAGGGCGTCAGCGCATCGAGTTTTTCACCGGTGGAAGCAAACTTAATCGGCTTGTTGACCACCGAGCGAATAGAGAGCGCTGCACCACCACGGGTGTCGCCGTCGAGCTTCGTTAGGACGACACCGTCGTAGTCCAGCCGCTTATTAAATTCGAGCGCCGTATTCACGGCATCCTGACCCGTCATGCTGTCGACGACGAACAGAATCTCGTTCGGTTCGACCGCAGTTTTGATGTCGGCGACTTCGGTCATCATCTTTTCATCGACGTGCAGCCGGCCGGCCGTGTCGATGATCACGACGTCGCGCGCCGTCCTCCGTGCTTCCGTTACGGCCTCTTCGGCGACGCGCACGGCGTCCTCGATGGGCTTACCGTTTTCCACGACCGAATACACAGGCACCCGGATCGACTCGGCTAGCGTTCGCAATTGATCGACGGCCGCCGGGCGATACACATCAGCTGCGGCCAGAAGTGGGGCACTCCCCTGCTCCTTGAAATAGTTCGCGAGCTTGGCACAGAAAGTGGTCTTGCCCGACCCCTGCAAACCGGCCACCAGGATCACGGTCGGAGGATTTGGAGCGCGTTCGACGTCGACCTGCTCATCTCCCAGCAGGTGGACGAGTTCATCATAGACGAGCTTCACCAGTTGCTGACCAGGCTGGACGCTCGTCAAAACGTCTTCGCCAAGGGCCTCTTCCTTCACGCGATCAGTGAACCCGCGAGCAACCTGATAATTCACGTCCGCATCGAGCAGGGCTCGCCGAATCTCGCGCATAGTATTCGCGATATTCAGCTCATTGATACGCCCCTGCCCGCTGATGTCTTTCAGCGCGCCTTCGAGCTTCTCTGAAAGGCTCTCAAACATAAATAATTGACACTAGCCGATGTCGATGGAGGATGCAGAACATAAAAGAAGGCTTCGACCGTTGAGATTACAGCGAAGCCTTTCTGCACATGGCAGCGCAGATCAGCCAAAATAGTGGGGCTCGATCTCGCGAGCAACTTGCGACCGCCGCCGCAGCCATCTGGTTAGATGGTGGTGGACGGCACACGTGGACGGACTACGGAGGCCGGCCGTGCAAACAGTCGAGTCGAGTACGCACCTGATTCCCTGCATGATCCATTGTACCTTATGCATCCTCCAGGATTCGCCGTTCCTCCTCATTTTTTCACGAGGGGACCTCTTCCCTACCGGATGCCGAATGGCTCAGACGTTCGGGACGATCCAGATGACTCCTAAGGATAGCCGCTCCATCCCGGCCGTGAAAGCCGGACTTCGCGAACGGTTTCGGGCCTATCGCGCTGGATTAACGCTCAAGCGCTATCGGGAATTGAGCGCGCTTATCATCGAGGCGACGAAAATACTGCCGGAGGTTCGAGAGGCGGCAAACGTGCACGTCTATTGGCCGATGATCGACGACCGCGAAATAGATACAAGGCCGCTCGTCCGGTGGCTGGAGGCGCGCGGGCAAACCATCATCCTTCCTCGGGTCGTCGATTTTGAGCGAACCGCCGGGACCTCACCCCGCATCGAGCATGTTCGATATCCTGGCGAAAGTGAATTGCGTATCAACCGTTGGGGTATCGCCGAACCACCGCCCGGCGACGAAGTGAGCGTCTCCATTATCGACGTCGTGATCGTACCGGCGCTCGGCGCGGGTCGAAACGGTCATCGGATCGGGCACGGATTCGGCTACTATGACGATTTCCTCGCCGCGACACCAGCACCGAGAGTTGTTCTAGTCTATGACGCCTGCCTCCTCGATCACGTACCGAGCGAACCGCATGACGTGCCGGCGAACGTCGTGATCTCGGAACGTGCCCTTGTGCGCATCCCACCGATGTAACTTGCTGAATACAGCGGCGTACTAAAAATTCCATACATGCTGTTAGCTCGACGGGCGAATGAAATCCTCTACGAGAAAGAAAACTGAGCACTACACGACCTCCGTTCTGGATGCGGAGCGCACCTCGCTTGATCTCGAGTCGCTCTCGGACGACGAGTTGGAGCAATTGCTGTTCGAAGAGGAGTCTCAGCCGGAAAGCGGATTCTGGAATCTTCCTACGATCGCGGGGCTGTCGCTCATCGTCGTCGGAGTAGCCTACATCTTTCAAGAGCTCGGTCTGTGGAACGGATTCGACGTGAGCGTACTGGCCGAGATGCTGCCGTGGCTCGCGGGAATCCTGATCATCCTTCTAGGTTTTGGTGTGCTTTCCTGGAGGCCGAAGAAGAAGCGGAAGGTGAAGCACCGTGTGGAGGTCCCCCGAGGAAAAGAGAAAGTTGTCGTCGAAGAGAAAGAGGACACCACTTCGGACAGGAAGCGGCTCACGAAATCGCGTAACAAGAAGGTGTCCGGCGTCGCCGGGGGGATCGCGGAATACTTTTCCATCGATCCGACGCTCGTCCGAATCGCCTTTGTAATCGGCTTGATCGCCTCCGGTGGTCCACCGCTCATTCTCGCATATATCATCCTTGCCGTCGTGATGCCTGATCCCGATAAGGAGCTGACCGAGGGCCGCGTCACCATCATTAAGGATTCGTAGTTTGTCATGAATGGTACCAAGCGCTTTACACGCTCGATTCACGACCGGATGATCGCCGGCGTTTGCGGCGGAATCGCCGAATATTTTGACGTCGATGCGACGCTCGTCCGAGTTGCTTTCGTGTTGCTGAGCGTGCTCTCGGCGGCTTTTCCCGGCCTGCTTGTCTATCTGATCCTCTGGCTCGTCGTCCCGGAAGGCTAGTCGGTGGGCCGACTGTCATTGATGGAGTCCTACATTACGTCGGCTTCTAAACAGTCCGGTATCTTTGTTCCCTCGCGGTTCAATTTCACCTCCGGAACCGCCTGTTCGCGTCATATTCGCGCTGGGCCACCGATCGGCATGGTCGTTGCGTAAGCGGTCGCTACGATGCCGCGCTCCGGACGAGTGCGGAGTGGCAGTTTACAAACTAGGGCAATAGGACCATCCAGCTGACATGATCCAGGAATTCCGGCCAACGCGGTATGAAGGCGTTCGAGTGCTGGTTGCTGAGGAAAGCTCCATCAACCGGAGGCTCAGTCAACTGCTCCTCGAAATGCTCGGCTGTAAGGTGACAACGGTCGCCTCCGGACCCGATGCCGTCGAAGCCTTTCGCAATATAAAGTTTGATCTCGTGCTCATGGATTGCAGCATGCCGGGACTTGACGGATTTCAGGCAACGGACCAGATCCGCACCGTAGAGCACGCTCGCGGGAGTCGCGGCCGCGTGCCAATCGTAGCGGTTACCGCGTTCGCGCTGCCAACCGATCGCAACTATTGCATCCGTCGAGGCATGGATGACTGCCTCATCAAGCCGCTCCGGAAGCAGATGCTTGTTGAAACGCTCGGGCGCTGGTTAAACGTTCAGTCCCTGAGCGCGTAGTCCTCGTCGATCGTTCCCGCAAGCGCCGTATGCAGACGCGCGGGTTCGAAATGCCGACGGACGACGTCGTTCGCGTGCTCCAGCGTTACACTCTCCACCTCTTGCGGGAATCGATCGAGATAGTCCACATCGAATCCTCGTTCTGCATTTTTGAGCAGCGACGCGGCCAACCCGGACGTCGTAGCGAGTCCCACCTTAAACGAACCCACGATAGTGGTCTTCTTATCACTGAGCTCCTCCTCGGTAACACCTCCGTTCACGAATCGCTCGAGCTCTGCGGCGGTTGCCTCGACACCTCGTTCAACGTTTTCTTGAGATAACGTGACCGAGACATGCCAGTGGCCAGAAAAATCGGTGGAGATGCCGTACAGCCCGGCACGTATTCCGTAGGTCAATCCCATTTCGTCTCGAATCGTCTGCATCAGGCGCGCCGAAAAGTTGCCGCCCAGGATGTAGTTTGACAAGTAAGCCGGGACGTAGTCCGGATCGTTGCGGCGGAAATCCACGCTGTGACCCAGTCGGACGTCCACATTCTGCTTGTCGGGAATCGGGATGACGGTCCGTCGAGGCTCGCTTGAAAGCCCCGACGAAGTGAACCTACCTGCCGCGTCATGCGGACCCCAGTCCTCAAAATAGGTCTTTACGGCCCCCACCACAGCCTCCTCATCAACATCACCGACGACGACGAGGGTAAAGGCGTTAGAGCCGAAGTGCGCTTGATGATAGTCTCGGACGTCTTCGAGATCAAGCGAGACGAGCCGGTCTAATCGTTCTTCCGGAGCCGGCGTATAGTTCGGGTGCGCGGGCGGATAGAGACTACGCGTGAGAGCGCCTGTTGCCTGGGCACCCGTATTCTCCAGAGATCGCTGGATCGACGCCCCGACCCGTGCCTTTGCTTTCTCGAATTCCGACGGATCGAGGAGTGGGGTTTTCAGCTGCTCTGCGACGAGCCCCAGCACCTCCGGCACATCCTCCTTCAGCGCCCTTCCTGAGATGTCCACGTAAAGGCCGTCCGAGGAGAATTCGACCTGCGCCCCCTTGTCCTCCAGGAGCTCCGCCACCGCGAAGCGATCGAGCCGCTGCGTCCCCTTGTCGAGCAGTGAGACGGTGAGATTCTGTATCAAATCCTCGTCTGCACCGAATTCGGGATAGCTCATAAATGAGCCGCGCCAGGTAACTACGGACCGGACCGGTGTCTGAAGCGTCAGCAACCGGCATCCTCCGATCTGATGTTCCCTAACGCGTTCGGCGAGAGTCTGGAGATTGGAATCCTCCACCAGGGTGCTCATTCCGCGTCCTCTTGGATGGGTACGTAATGTCCGACCGTTCGTCGATCCTCAACGCAATACGTTCTCGCCGCGCGCTGGACGTCATCGGCCGTGACGCGGTCAATCCGATCGCGGATAGTCGTGTAGAGGCGCCAATCACCGGCGGCGATCGCTTCATTCAGTTGAGCGGCGATCGAGAAGGAACCATCGCGACCAAACGCTTCTTGCGCCTTGCGCTGATTCTTAGCTCGTCGTAGCTCGTCGTCCGTAATTCCATTCTCCTTCAGATCGTCGAGCGTACGATAGATGGCCTCTTCCACTTCCTCGTGCGTCTGCCCGGGGGCCAACATGGCGTAGAAATAGGTGAGGCCGGGATCACGGAGCCGCGAAGCCCCTCCGAAGAGGTGCGTCGTAAGGCCCCGATCGGTCAGGCTTCGGAACAGTCGCGAGCTCTTCCCCGAGGTCAGGATGACCGAGAGCACGTCCAGGGCATCGGTGTCCTGATGCAGAGCCGGGGGGGATTTAAAGGCAATCATGACGGCGCCGAGCTGCCCGGCCTGTCGAATCACGACACGCCTTTCTCCTTGCTGTTCGGGCTCCCGCGTACGTGGCACCGGTACAGCCTTCAGCGCATTGTCGATCTTACCGAAGTGCTCATAAACAAGCTCGAGCGCTATGCGAGGATTGAAGTCGCCGATCACGCTCACGGTAGCATTCTGAGGCCAATAAAAGCTGTCGTAGAAGTGGCGAAGCCCGTCCGGCGTTACGTGCTCCACATCGCTTCGCCATCCGATCGTGGGATGGTGGTATCCGTGGGCTACGAATGCGGAGCTCCACACGGCGTGATAGAGCTTGCGCGTCGGATCATTCTCACCGCGATCGAGCTCATTCAGAATGACAGTTCGCTCACTTTCGACGTCGTCCATATCGATGAGCGCTCCGCGCATGCGGTCAGCTTCCACTTCGATGGCGAGAGGCAGATGCTCCTTGGGAAGCAGCTCGTAGTAGTTCGTCCGGTCGAACCAGGTGGTGGCGTTCACCTGTGCACCGACGCGTTGGAGCACATTGAACAAGGCCGTCCCCTCGCGCTTGTTGAAGCGGTGAGTCCCTTTGAACATAAGATGCTCAAGGAAATGTGTCGCACCCGTGAGACCCATCGTCTCGTGCCGGCTGCCGACGCAATACGTTACCATAAAGGTCACGACTGGTGCGGCCGACTCCTGCAGCAGCAACACCCGAAGGTCATTCTCTTGAAGTCTGTAGGCTTCGATGCCGGCCGACTCTTCAACGAATTCGTAAGAAGCGGGAAGGTCACGACGGTTCTTGGGAGTCTCTTGGAGACTCTTGGACGTCACGGATGGACTCTCGGAATGTTCAGCGGAGTTATCGGGCACGGTACATGCGACGTTTCGGATTGGTTGCCGGCGAATTCAGAGGATTGGTCGAAGCCTTGCGCCCGTTCAATGAGCGTCCAGCCAGTCGTCGCCGACGTCTATGTCTACCTCGATGGGCACGTCTAGCGGTAGAGCGCCGACCATCTCTTCACGCACGAGATCGCGCACTTCGGGTAACTCGTCCACTGATACCTCGAAGACGAGCTCATCGTGTACCTGAAGAAGCATGCGCGACTTGAGCCCGCCACGCTTCAAGCGCTCCGAGATCCGCACCATAGCGATCTTGATCATGTCAGCTTGCGAACCCTGGATCGGCATATTAACGGCCACACGCTCGGCAAACGACCGCTGCGTTCGATTTCGCGAGGTGATGTTCGGCACGTAGCGGCGGCGCCCCAGCATTGTCTCGACATATCCTTTCTTGTGCGCCTCCGCCACAACGCGATTGATATGCTCCGTGACCTTCGGATATGACTTCAGATACGTGTCGATAAGCTCTTGAGCCTCTTTGACGGAGCATCGCAGTCGCTGGCCGAGCCCCCAGGCGGAAATGCCGTAGGGAATGCCGTAGTTGACCTCCTTCGCCTTCCGGCGTTGGTCTCGCGTGACCTCCTCCGGAGGAATGTCGAAAATGCGGGCAGCAGCGGACGTGTGGATGTCCTCGCCTTTCCGGAAGGCCTCACTCAGGGCCTCATCTCCACTCATGGATGCAAGGATGCGCAGTTCGATCTGGACGTAATCGGCGGCGACCAGCTTCATTCCATCCTCCGCAACGAAGGCCTTTCGAATTTCGCGGCCGGTGTCCGTACGAATTGGAATGTTCTGCAGATTCGGATTCGACGACGACAGTCGGCCGGTCGCGGCGACGGTTTGATTGTAGTTCGTATGGACGCGGCCCGTCTCAGGATGGATCAACTCGCCAAGGCTGTCCACATACGTACTCTTCAACTTCGTCAGCCTCCGCCAATCCAGTATTAGGCCTGGTAGCGGATGCTCGGCGGCCAGCTCCTCAAGAACGCTCTCCTTCGTGGAGGCTGCTCCCTTCGGCGTCTTCGAAACGACGCGAAGACCTAGCTTCTCGAACAGTATCTCACCCAGCTGCTGGGTCGATCCGATGTTAAATTCCTCGCCCGCCAGCATACAGATCTGCCGCTCCAGGATCCCAATCTGCGTGCTCAACTCGTTAGATATCTCACTCAACATGTCGGGGTCCACACGAATGCCGGTCGCCTCCATTTCCGCGAGCACGAGGATCAACGGGAATTCGATCTGCTCGGCAAACTCCAGCAGTCCTTCTCGCGAGAGCTCCTCCTTCAGCACGTCGGCCAACTGCAGCGAGATGTCCGCATCCTCACACGCGTAGGAGCAGACGTCCGCCACCGCCACGTCTCGCATCGAGAGCTGATCCTTCCCGGTGCCGATTAAATCACTGATCGGCACCATGCGATACCGAAGGTACTTCAACGACAGAAGATCCAATCCATGCGGTTCCTCCGGCGCAAGAATGTAGTGAGCTACCATCGTATCGAAGAGCGGACCACGCACCTCCATGCCGTGTCTCTTCAGGATCAGTATGTCATACTTCAGATTCTGGCCGACCTTGATCGCATCATTAGAAAGTAGCGGCGTGACCAGCTCGGCCACCTCTTCGGTGGACGTTCCATCCGGCATCGGTGTCGGCAGATAACACGCCTGGTTCTTCTCCCACGAGAAGGAGATCCCCACGAGCGAGGCCCACATCGGGTCGACGGAGGTGGACTCGATGTCGAATGCGTATCGGTCGAGCGACGTCAGCTCCTGGACGAGCTCCCTGAGCTGATCCTTCGTTTCGACGACCCTGTAGTCGACGGATTCCTCATTGTAGGCGACCACCTCCGAATCGTCTGCAGGCACCGCAAAGGCTGTTTCCCCGTCCCCTGCAGAAACGGCCTCTCCGTTCGATCTGACGAGCTGCCCCGACTGCACCTTCTTGAAGAGCGTATTGAACTCCAACTCGCTGAACAACGACAGCAACTCGTCCCGATTCGGATGGGCACGCTTGAACCGGTGCCAGTCGACGTTGACGTCAACGTCTGTTTTAATTGTGACGAGTCGCTTGCTCAGCAGGGCATCGTCGCTGTGATTGAGAAGCCCCTCGCGGGCACGCTTCCCTTTGAGGTCGGCCGCGTGCTTCACGAGCTCCTCAACGGAGCCATGCTTCTTCAGGAGCTTCATGGCGGTTTTCTCCCCGATTCCGCGGACGCCCGGCACATTGTCGCTGGAATCCCCCATCAGTGCGAGCATGTCGATGAACTGAGCCGGCTTCAGGCCATACTTCTCCTCGAAGCTCTGCACCGTAATCGGATCGAATTCCTCCCCGCGGTGAGCCGGCCGAAAGATCGATATGCGCTCATCCAACAGTTGCTGAAAGTCCTTATCGGGCGAGACGATCACGACCTCGGTGCCTTCGTCGGCGGCACGTGTGGCAAGCGTACCAATTACGTCGTCGGCTTCGACGCCCGAAATTTCTATGACGGGGACATCGAGCGCCTCCACGATGCGCTTGATGTAGGGTAGATTTTCGACCAGCTCTTCGGGAATCGGGCTGCGGTTCGCTTTGTACTCGTCGTAGATCTCATCCCGAAACGTCGTCTCGTCTTTGCCTATTGCATCGAAGACGACAGCCATGTGCGCCATCCCGTGCTCCTCGATAAGCTTCATCAGCGCCATCGTGAATCCGTAGGCGGCCGACGTATTCTGTCCCTTCGAGTTGATGAGCGGCCTGCTGATGAAGACAAAGTGTGAACGGTAGGCAAGCGCCATCGCGTCCAGTAGGTATAGTTGCTGGACGCCGTTCTCAACGCTCACGCTCTTCCCTTCCGTCATTGATGAGCCGTTTCTTGATGGTCTGGAACTGGTAGATGCTGTTACTTTATAAAGCGCGCAATAGAATTTCGTTCTTGCCGGCGCTTTCCTGCTCGTACGGCCGATCCTTCGGTATCGAGTCCCACTCGGTAGTAACATAGCAGCCTGTTTGCCTACCATGCAGCCTTCTCAGCGTCACGAACCGACGTCCGTTCTCGTAACCGGCGGTGCAGGATTCATCGGTTCGAACTTTCTTCTTCGCATGGTGCCGAAGTATCCCAACGTTCAGTTCGTCAATCTCGATGCGCTGACCTACGCCGGCAACCTCATGAATCTCACGGACATTGAGCGCTCACCGAATTACACATTCGTCCACGGCGACATTTCAGACGCGGACCTTGTTCGAGCGCTTTTCGAAACCCACGAGTTCTCCTCGGTCGTTCATTTCGCGGCCGAAAGCCACGTGGATCGATCGATTATGGCGCCCTTGAGCTTCGTCGACGCCAATACGCGCGGCACGGTGACCCTTCTTGAGGCGGCCCGCGCCGCATGGGAAGCCGGCGACTTCGAGCCCGAACGATTCCGCTTCTTCCATGTCTCCACAGACGAGGTGTTCGGCAGCCTGGGAAACGAAGGCTACTTCACAGAGGAGACGCCCTACGATCCGCGCTCCCCGTATTCCGCATCGAAAGCGGCTAGCGATCACTTCGTGCGTGCGTACGGACACACGTACGGCCTACCTATCGTGATCACGAACTGCTCAAATAATTACGGGCCTTACCAATTTCCAGAGAAGCTCATCCCACTGGTCATCGTCCGTGCGATGCGTGGCGAGTCTATCCCGATCTATGGAAAGGGCCAGAACGTGCGAGACTGGCTCTACGTCGAGGATCACTGCGAAGCCATCGAGACGGTCCTCCAACGCGGCGCCGTCGGCGAGACGTACGTCATCGGCGGCGGCACGGAGCGGCCAAACCTGGAGCTCGTCGAGACATTGCTCGACGTGGTGGATGAGGCGCTCGAGCAGGAAAACGGTACGTCGCGCGAGTTGATCACCTTCGTAAAGGATCGCCCCGGACACGATTTTCGCTACGCGATGGACTATGCGAAGATCAGCGGCGAACTCGGCTGGGCACCCCGCCACGACCTCGAGCAAGGTCTAAGAGACACGGTCCATTGGTACCTCTCACATCAGGAGTGGCTTAATGCGGTCCTCGATGACTCCTATCAGGATTACTATGACCGTCAGTATGTGCTCCGCCAGTAGGCCGCATGGTTAGACATACTTCATCCTCTCGACGTATCTCACCCTCACGTTCACTTTGGATATCTCTATGAAAGGCGTTGTACTCGCCGGCGGCACCGGGAGCAGACTCTATCCGCTGACGAAGGTTACGAACAAGCACCTCCTGCCCGTCGGACGATACCCGATGATTTTTCACCCCTTGATGCGCATGCGAAGGGCCGGAATAGAGCACGTGGCGGTCGTCACGAGCCCGGAGCATATGGGCGATGTCGTGAACCTGCTAGGAAGCGGGCGTGGCTTCGGATTGGACCTGACCTACCGTGTGCAGGATGAACCCGGTGGGATAGCGCAGGCACTCGGGCTGTGCGAGAACTTCACGGGCGAGGATCCCTTCCTAGTGATTTTGGGGGACAACATTATTAGCAATGACATCGGAAACGAAGTTCAGGCATTCCGAAAACAGCTGGATGAGTCGGGTTCAGGAGCCCGCGTGCTCCTGAAGGAGGTCCCTGACCCCGAACGCTACGGGGTGCCGCGCTTCAATGACGATCGGATCGTTGAGATTATCGAAAAGCCTTCGGACCCGCCGAGCAATTATTCTGTGACCGGGATGTATTTCTATGATCCGGGCGTGTACGAGATCATCCGGAACCTCAAACCCAGCGCGCGCGGCGAGTACGAGGTCAGCGACGTCGGCAACGCGTACGTGGAATCCGGCCGTCTCACCTACGGAATCCTCGACGGCTGGTGGGGCGATGCAGGCACCCTTGAGGGCTGGTATGAAGCAAACGA
>CAZQAS010000028.1:9059-30026 GCA_964591285.1 uncultured Rhodothermales bacterium | reverse complement strand
GGACGGGGCGCTAACGGTCAGCCGCTCGGTCGATGGCGAGGCGCACGAAACCGTCCGATTCGGCGAGAAGCTCTTTCGCGGCTTCCGCCTCGACGCCGCCGATCTCCATCACAAGTGCCGTCTTTACGTGACCGTCTGCGGCATCCAGGAGGCGGCTGGCTTCGGCGTAGGACAGCCCGGTCACGGTCATGACCGTCCGCTTTGACCGCTCGACGAGCTTCTGACTCGTCATCTGCAGATCCACCATCATGTTCTCATAGACCTTGCCGAGCCGGATCATCGACGCGGTGGTCAGCATGTTCAGCACGAGTTTTTGCGCCGTGCCGCTCTTCATGCGCGTCGAGCCCATCACTACTTCCGGTCCCACGACGGGACAGACGGCGACGTCCACATCCAAATTAAACTCGGAGCGAGGATTACAGGTGACGTACAGCGTCTTGCATCCGATTTGGCGTGCATGCTTAACGGCCCCAACGACGTACGGGGTACGCCGGCTCGCCGCGATACCGCAGACCACGTCAGGCGGCTGCACACGCGCCTTCTCGAGGTCGCGGATGCCGTTCTCCTCGAGGTCTTCCGCTCCCTCCTGCGAACGGAAAACCGCCTCCTTCCCCCCGGCTATTAGTCCCTGAACCATCTCCGGATGCGTGCCGAAGGTCGGCGGACATTCAGAAGCGTCGAGAATACCAAGGCGTCCGCTTGTACCGGCGCCCACGTAGATGAGGCGACCACCCTGCTTGAAACCGGCGACGATCACCTCGACGGCTTCGGCGATGTAAGAAATTTCCTGGCGCACCGCAATCGGTACTTTGTGATCCTCGGTGTTCATGATCTCGAGGATGTCTCGCACCGACGCCGTGTCGATCTCCATCGACAGGGGGTTGCGCTGCTCGGTCGATAGTTTCTCGATCTCCGTAAAGAGTTCCGACGGTTGAAGTTCGGGCGTCTGAGGTTCGGACATGTCGCGTCGTTTGGCGTTACTCTCGTGGTGGATGGAAAGTACAGGATCAATCCTTCAATGGGTTCGCAGGCTGGGGTCGCGCGGCAAAAGTACCGGAGACTTCACGCAGATCTACACGACGCGAACGATTAAGCGAGCGGCGGCGTACATCTCGCTCGTGGAAACCGCGCGACGCTGTCCCATCTCTCTACATGCATCTTCAATCTCTGCGCCTCACCTCTTTTCGCGCGCACGAGCGGAGCGAGTGCGCCTTTGCTCCCTCCGTCAACCTTTTCTACGGCCCCAATGGTGCCGGCAAGACAAACATCCTCGAGGCGATTCATTATCTCTGCCTTGGGAAGAGCTTCATTACGTCCAGTGATCGCTATGCCGTTCGCAAGGGGGCCGGGCACCTGGAGGTGGAAGGCGTCTTCGCGCGAGACGACCGGAGAGATCTCCGCGTGCGGATGGCCTACGTGCCGGGCGAGGGCAAGCGAATCTTCGTCAACGGCGCACCGCTCGAGCGGCTCTCGGACGTCGTCGGCAAGCTGCCGATCGTCGTCTTCTCCCCCCAGGATGCGTCCCTCACCTCGGGCGGTCCGGACGAACGGCGTCGGTTCATGGACAATATTTTGAGCCAGGCCGGACCCCTCTATCTCGATTCCCTGCTCAAATTCAGGCGCGTCCTCAAGCAGCGCAATCGACTGCTCACGAAGCTGAAGGAGCAGCGAGGACTTAATGCATCCGACGTACTGGCTTCCTGGGATCACGAGCTGGTGAAGCTCGGAAGCCGCATCGTCGCCGCGCGCGCCAGATTCGCCGAGGAGTTCTCGCAGTATCTCGACCGCGCCTACCATGAAATAGAAGCCGTGGCTGAGCGGCCAACCTTAGAGTACGACACCATCGACGGCTTTGTCTCGACCATGGACGAGGAGGAAGTTGCCGAGCTATACCGGGAGAAGCTCCTCGAGAGTTCGCATCGTGAACGGCGGCGCGAACTAACGCTTATCGGACCGCATCGTGACGAGCTCGTCTTTCGACTCGACAAGCTGCTCGTGCGACGATATGCTTCGCAG
This sequence comes from uncultured Rhodothermales bacterium, assembly GCA_964591285.1. GTDB lineage: Bacteria > Bacteroidota > Rhodothermia > Rhodothermales > VXPQ01 > CAZQAS01. The sequence continues at coordinate 28,010 of CAZQAS010000028.1, read as the reverse complement.
GGGCAGCATCGCACCTTTGGGATGGCCATGAAGCTGGCCAAGTACTTTTACCTGCACGACCGCACCGGCGAATACCCCGTTCTCCTGCTCGACGACGTGTTCGATCATCTGGACCAGCAGCGGTCGGCGGCCTTCTTGCACCTTTTACAAACCGATCGGATCGGCCAGAGCATCATCACGGCGACCGACGTGCGCCCCTTTGCAGAATCTGTGTCGTTCGGCCAGCACGGCAACGCTGCACGGCGCGTCGAAGCCGGGTCCGTCGACGCCATGAAACCAGAATGGCTGGAAGCATAAACCCGCGGCGAAGGGTGCACTAGTTGTGACAAGCCTGTGCTTTGCGCCTCCAAGGGGATCACTCCGGAGAAGGCGCTACTAACACTACACCGCCGACGCAACACAGACCCTCCAGAACCATGCATGACGCGCGACAACGGTTGTTCCACGTGAAACATCTTCAGCCTTTCGCCATCCTGGCGCTGGCGGTCCTCGTTGCCGGCTGCGCACTGTCACGGAATCCCATTACCGGCAATAAGCGGGCATATGCCTACACCTGGGCGCAGGAGGTGCAGCTCGGGGCGGAGGCTGATCAGCAGATTCAGGCGGCTTTTGGCGTCTACGACGATCCGTCACTGAACCAGTATGTGACGCGCGTCGGGGAAGCCGTGTTGGCAAACAGCGATCTCCGCAGGCCGGACGCCGCACGTGAATTTCGAGAAACAGAGTTCACCTTTCGCGTGCTGGACAGCCCCGTCGTGAACGCCTTCGCGCTTCCTGGAGGCTACGTTTATGTGACGCGTGGACTGTTGACGCACACCAACAACGAGGCGCAGCTAGCCGTCGTCCTCGGACATGAAATCGGCCATGTGGCCGCCAGGCACGCCTCGCAGCGCGCACTAGAACAACAACTCGGACAACTTGTATTACTTGGAGGCGCGATCGCCGGACAGGAGCTGCTTAACCTTCCCGCGCAGGACCTGCTGAATCTCGGTGGAACGGCGGCACAGCTGCTGTTCCTGAAGTACAGCCGAGACGACGAGCGCGAGTCCGACCAGCTCGGCGTTGAGTACGCGGCCAAAGGCGGGTACCGGACGGCCGAAGCAGCCCGCTTCTTCGAATCCTTGAAGCGTATCGGTCAGGCGGAAGGCGGAGCGATTCCGACGTGGCTTGCATCGCACCCGGATCCGGGGGAGAGGGAGCAGTCGATGATCGAGCTCTCTTCCGCATGGAGCGATGCATCACCCATGGATCAAGTCGAGCAGCGCGAATTCTACAGTGCCATCGAGAACGTCGTCGTAGGAGAGGATCCGCGCCAGGGCTTCGTCGAGGACGGGGTGTTCTATCACCCCGAGCTGCGTTTTCGCTTTCCCATACCGCGCGGATTTGAAGTGATCAACCAGCCGACCCAGGTGGCCATGATCGATCCGCAGCAGCGCGCGATCGAGGTGTTCGGTTTCTCCCAGCAGTCCACCGCGCAGGAAGCCGCTCGACAGTTCGCCGGCCAGCAGGGCCTCGAGGTCGTTGAATCCGGCCCAACCCAAACTGGCGGGCAGTCCGCCTACTACGTACTTGCCGACGCACAAGTTGAGCAAGGGCAGATCGTACGGCTGCTGAGCTACTTCATCGAGTACGGCGGGAATGTCTACAACTTCGTCGGCTACTCCGCACGCTCCGACTTCAGCGCCTATCAGAGTGAGTTCCAGCGCAGCATGCAGGGCTTTGCACCGCTAACGGAGTCGCGATATCTAAATGTGCAGCCTGTGCGGCTGGACGTCGTCGAGGCGCCCAGAACCGCGCCCTTTAGCAGCTTCCTTCCGTCTTCACTACCGCGCGATCTGACGCCACAAGACTTCGCGATTATGAACCAGGTCGAGCTCGAGGAACGTATTTCGGCAGGCACGCTCCTGAAGCTGCCAGCCGATTAGCGAAGCGACGTTAGATGCCCGGATCACCGTTTTCGGACGGCGGAATCATCGTCCCCTCACCGCCGACGGCGATCCGTCCTTCGTGATAGACGTACACGCGCGCTTTCACGTGCTTGCGCTTGTCGATCTTCTCGGAAATTTTGACCTCCACGGTCACCTCCGAGCCGACGGGCACGGGCCGCAGGAAGCGCACGGAGATACCAACGGCGATGCTGCCATGCCCTGGAAAGTCGCACCCGAGCACCTTGGATATAATCCCCAAAAGAAGAACACCGTGAACGATGGGCTTCCCGAAGCGCGTCGACTGCGCGTACTCCTCGTCTATGTGAATGGGATTGTCGTCCCCTGTCAGCTTCGCGAACATCTTCACGTCGTCCGCGGACAGGAATCGATTTACTGAGAAGGAGTCGCCGATACTCAGGCTTTCATACGTGTGCATCGCGTTGAACCGTTGCCGATACGTCGGGTGTTGTCGAACTAGAGAGACGGACGCGCGTGCTTAGAGCGGCGCGTTCCAATAAACGAAGAGATGGCGAGAATCGAAACCGGCTCTTCAGGCTCGAAACCCAGGATGCGACCGGCCCCGAACCGGTGCGAGGCCTCCCAGTGACTGCAGGATCCGAAAAGCGCGCCCTACTCTTTGCCCCGTACTTCCTTCCGCGCCGGCGGGTGGGCTCCATGCGCCCGTTTCGGTTTGCCATTCACCTCCAGGAGTATGGATGGAAACCGACCGTTCTGACCATAGCCACTCCGGGCCAGCGGCTCACCAGTAAGGAGGAGCACCTCCTCCGCGACGTCGACGTCGTCGAGATCACTACGCCGTTCGACCGGACGACGCGGTCGGAGAGTCAGCTCGGCCTTGCCTCGAGCCACCGCAACCGCTCAAGTCCGGGTCCGGCGGCACGCCTGCTTCAAAAGGTCGATCAGCAGTTTCCGATCGACACGTGGATGCTACTTTTCCTGGCGAAGTACGGGCAGCTGCTCGAGGTCGTCCGTCAGGTCAGTCCGCACGTGATCTGGGCGACCGGCGATCCATGGTCCTCTTTGGTGATCGGTCGCCGCCTTGCGCGTCGTCTCCGCATCCCCTTTTTCCCCGACTTCCGCGATCCATGGACGCTATCGGACATCCGCAAAGCGGAGCAGTGGAAGGCGCCGCAAGCGGTCGATCGTTATTTCGAGAGGTTGATCGTGCGCGATGCGGACGTCGTGATCTTTCAGACTCCCCGGGTCGAGGCATCCTACCAACGTCACTATGCGGAGTTAGATTTCGCATCGACGACCATCCCGAACAGCTTTGATCCGAGCGTTTTCGATGATGACGTCGATGTCGGCACGGCCACGGCGCAGGCCGTTTCGGATGGCGAGGGCCTTGCCATAGGTTTTTTCGGTCGCTTCCGGAAGATGTCGCCCGCCACGTTGATCGTCGATATCCTTGCCGCGCTCCGCCGTATGGACGCTTCCGTAGCGGAAGATGTCGACGTGTACTCGTTCGGGCCGCTGCCGGAAGCCGATCGGATCTATGCGGCCGATCGTGGCGTCGACGAGAATTTCAAGACGCGCCGCCCCGTACCATTGGAAAGGGCCCTCGCCTCGCTTCGGGAGTTCGACCTTCTTCTGTTGAGCACGGAGCCGTCACGCACGGAAATCATTCCAGCCAAGCTGTTCGAGTATCTTGCCGCGGGCCGGCCCATTCTTTCCCTGTCGAGGAATCCCACCATCGACGATATCTTAAGGAAGACCGGGACGGGCGTGCAAATTACCGATTCTGCTCGAGCGGCGGACCTGCTCCGGGCTTGCCGATCGGCACGACGTGCGGGCGAACCGATGCCGATTCCGTTCCAACCGAATCCCACCGAGATCAGGAAGTACGATGCCCGGACGACGACGGGCGACCTCGCGACGATATTCGATAGAATCGTCGATCCGACCACGATCGGGCCGGTTCGGGCTCGTCACTAAGAAGCCCCGTCCGCCGCCGTTGATGCGCGGACCGCGCGAGGCGCCTACGGCTTCACGGCGATCCGGCCGGAGAAGTCGACGCGATTGAGCAGCAGCCGTACGCCATTGGATGCGAGGTATTCGTCGACGGCCTTCCGCGCCCCTTTCCAATGCCCGTAATCGTCCAGAATGAGGACGCCGCCGGACACCAACCGGGGATAGAGGTGAATGAGCTCGTGGCGGGTGGACTCATAGAAGTCGGTGTCGAGTCGGAGGAGCGCAATTCGTTCGGGCGCGTGCTCGGGGAGCGTCTCTTCCACGCGGCCCTCCACGAAATGGAATCGACTCGGCTCATATCCGATGCTCAGGACGTTTCGGCGCACCTCTTGGAGATCGGATCGGCACCAGTCCGCTCCGCCGTCGTCGAGTTTCGTCCGTTCAAACTTCCGAGCGGCCGCCCCCTCCTTCTCATTCCAGTCTTTCTCTGAGGGCGGGCTCATTCCCGCGAACGTATCGAAGAGATGAATATTCCGCTCGGCTCCCAGCGCCTTCAGGGTCAGAGCCATCGCCATCACGGACCCCCCCTTCCAGACGCCGCACTCGACGAAATCGCCCTCGACCTGACCCTCGACGAGATACTTTACAGCCTCGATCAACGCGTAGACCCGCGGGGGTCGCGTCATCGTGTACGGCTCGATGTGCCGAAAAATCGTCCGATGCTCTTCCTCGAAGTCATCCGGTAGACGAAGATACTTCTGCGACTCCCCACGTTTCACCAGCTTCACGCCCAGCGATCGCAGGAATCTCTCGTATAGGGTCAAATCTTCGCGCATCAAACGTCGAATCGGTAGTCGGTAAATTAGCTTGTCGTGTCGAGTTCGCGCGCTACTGCGTGGCGAACCGCTCCACCGGCCGAAACCACGGCAGGCGTTCAGAAAGGGCATCCAGCCAGGCCGGCAGCGGAAGGAGCAGCAGCACGAGCTCCCAGAACGCCAGCGTAAAGAAGATACCCATGACGAGGTAAATGCCGAGGTGGAGGGCGATCACGGCCGCGAGCACGGGCCGCCTGAACCGCTTCCACCAGAGAAGGAAGGCACCCAGCTCCGTCATCAAACCCATGGTGAGAAACACCGTCGATATCCAGATCTCGCTGAGGAGTAGCTCCTGAAACACGTTAAACTCCAGGACGCCGGTCTTCGCAAAGCTGTCGATGCTCTTCTCGTAGATCCACATCCACATGTGCCGCCCGTCCGACCACGTAACGCCGGTGCCGACGAGCTTCGAAATACCGGCCAGCGTATATCCTAATCCGATATAAAAATAGGCGAATCCCAGGGTGAATCGGCGGCGGTGGCGTTCGTCGCGAAAGCTCAAAATGGCCAGCGCCAGCCCGAGGAGCGTCATCCCGAGCATGTTCGAGCTGTGCGGGATCTCGCCCAGACTGTAGCGCGCCGCATACTGCAGCAGCAACAGGAGGAAGGCGGCGAGATAGCCGAACCGGCCCATGCGGAAGAAGCCGGCGAGCATCAGCAGGCTGATGACGACGGCGTTGATCAGCGGAAGTGGCGAGTCGAACATGAAGCTGACGTCCACGTACCGCGCAATCCCGAGTGGCAGGACGACGTCCGAGATGCGAAGGGTGTAGAGTCCCCAGTCCCACGCAAGCTTCAGCGTGCCCAGGACAATGAACAGCTCGAAGAGCCGGAAGAACAGGACATCTCCGCGAGTCTCCTCTCTCTCGAAGTCGAATAAGTTTCGGAGCAGCGACATCTACTCGGCGGCAATTCGATTCAGGTCGGGATGTAAGCGCGTCGTGTCGCCGGCCATCAGGACGTACGGAACGAAGGATACGTCTACCGAATCCTCGGGCGTGATACGTCCGTTGACGCGCACCACAAGCAGGCTGCGGCGGTCTAACTCGGATTCGCCGAACATCCGCCTGAGCCCGGCCACCCTTTCATCGTGCCAGACGGAGGATTTCGAGACGAAATTCGCGAGGTCGATCGGACTGATGCCGTAGTCCAGCAGCGGATACGGCTGCCCCGGCAGCTCCGGCGCGCGCACGTCCTGCCACCGCACGGCCGAGGTGTCGTCGCTCACGTCGCGTACCACCGCGCGCGACCACGGAATGCCCCCCTGGGAGAACATGGGATAGATGCTGAAGGGCCAAAACTCGCCCAGATTAATCCCGACGAGGAGGGCATAAGCCAGGAACGTGGCGGCGAGCGTCCGAGAGGAACGCTTGTAGAGATCGAGAGCCAAAACTCAGACTGTGATGGGAAGGCGATCGGCGTATTTCACGCCGTATAACCATAGAATGCCATCGCGGATTCCAACGTAGACGACCAGAGTCGTCGCAATGATCAATATGAGCACCTCCCGCGCCAGCAGATCCGATTGAATTGGCACGAGCCAATCGACCCACAGCAGCGGCGAGCCGGCGGCGAAGAGCACGAAGCCGAGGAACGCGGCCGCCGCCGGGAGAGCGACTTGTTTCGTGCGCGTCGGCTCGATGGTGGGTAGGCGCCGTCGAACAATCCGCCCCATCTTCGTCCAATCCGCGAAAGCGGCATAAGCTACGAGATTGAAGTGGAAGGAGATGTTGAGGGCCATCATGATGCCGAAATGAAACACGACGGCCAGCGCGACGAAGAGCCGGATCGAACGTGCCCTTGCGACCGCCGCGATGAACGCAAGCTCGAACAGCACCGTCAGATAGTCGATCGCCTCCCAGATGAACCCGCTATCCATGTTCACTGCGTAGGGCGCCAGCAGGTCCGTACGACCCCGCACGTGGAAATGCTTCAGCAAGTGACCGTACGATGCCTGCGTGGAGGGATCCAGCCATCCGCCCAGTAGTTTCGCGAATCCGGCCGTAAACATGGCAAACGCAATAATGAGCGCAAGCAGGGTCAGCGGCCACGACCGGGCCTCTCGACGAGTTCGGAAAAGTGCATCGTAGGAGAGCGCCCCTCCCCAGCCGGAGCCCGCCATGATGATCGGCACCAGCACGAAGAGGATGTTGTGGTTGATTTTGCCGAGGGAGTAGGAGAATCCATACACGACGAGAAACAGGAGCCCCGTCGCCAGCGCGGCGGTGCGCGTTCGATAGCCGACAAGCAGTCCGGCGAGACTGAGATTGAGTAGAAGGAGGATGCCGTAGGCCAGCCACGTCGGGGGAAACCCGGTGAAGAGGGCCATCGGTCCGGGTGGAGGTGCAAACATGGCACCCGGAAGGCCAGCCAACGATACGAGGTCGGTGTAGCTGTCGTGGCCCGGCGCGATGACGAACAGTGCAAAGCTTGCATACGCGATGCGGTAGAGCGCCAGCCCGGTCTCGTCGACCCGAAAGGTGTCGTGGATCCAGGCGTCGAAGCGCGTCGAAGAGAGCCGCATGCGACCGAAGGTAGACTACTGAAGAGGGAGAATCAGCGTATCGACGGGCGATGCAAAGAGGAAGGCGCCGTCCGTCCCGTAGCGCACGCGGTACCAGACCACGTCGACCCGGTCGAGCGGCCGGTCGCCGTAGATGCTCGTGATGCGGGCGCGCAGCCAGCGGCGGGCACCGGGCCGGAGACCCTGCTCAGTTCGTGTCGTGCCGCTCATCGAGTAAGGAGTATACTGACGGCGCAGAATCCCGAGATGGTGCGAGGCCGGAAGCGGGCGAAACACGGCGGCGACGGGGGCAACGTCCATCGAGCCGTCGGCGAACCTCACCTCGAGCGCCGCCTCCGGCATTTCGATGTGCTCCTCATGATCCCACACGCTCTGAAAAGCCGGAAGTACGACCGCCGGCCACGGCTCCGGCCAGTCTGCCAGGCTCGTCAGGCCAACCAGGCCGTAATGCAGCGGAAGGAGAACGAGCACGGCCGCGAAGAGTCTTCGAACGTTCTTTGTGTCCAGTGTAGACATTCTCTGATGCGGGCGTGCGGAAGTCGGGCGGCGTGCCGGGCGTGCGGAATTACGATGGGCGTGTCGAGGGCGGGGCGGGAAGACGACACCTACGTGAACGGACTGATAGGTAGTTCGTTACCTGGCCGGCGTGCCCTTATCACAATCGGTACCGCGAGCGTGCAATTCAAACATGCGGATACGTTCCTCCTGGCGGCGGCGGTGGTGGCTTTCGCCGCTATGGCCATCGGGCTCTGGCTCTGGTTGGAGGCGGCGGCGATCGTGCCGCTCACGACACTGTTGTTAGCGGTGGTACTCGCACTGCTCCTTCATCAGTTTCGCGTCCGCGAACGCCAGGATACGTACCAATTGCGGCAATTCCAGGCGCTCCTCACGCTCTATGCGTTGATTCCGTTCCGTTCCGTCCCGCCGGCGTTTACGGGATGGGCCGCCACCCCCGAGTTTGCCGTCACGCTGTATGAGTTCGTCCGCAACCGGCGCCCGAACCTCGTGCTCGAGCTGGGTAGCGGCGCGTCGAGCGTCGTGATGGCCGCCGCACTCGAGCAGAACGGCAGCGGACGGCTCGTCAGCATCGAACAGGATCGCGAATACGCGGAAAAGACGCGAAACGCGCTCGACCGCCAGGGGTTAGCCGAGCGAGCCGAGGTGGTGCACGCGCCGATCACTTCGGTCGCCCTCGATGACGGAAACTGGAAGTGGTACGATCTCGATGCGGTCCCGACGGATGCTCCAATCGATCTACTCGTGATCGACGGGCCCCACCGCGAGCTGCAGAAGATGGCGCGCTATCCGGCGCTGCCGATTCTGTTTGATCGGCTGGCCTCCGATGCCGTAATCGTGGTTGACGACGCGCACAGAAAGGACGAGCGCCGGGCCATGAGCCGGTGGACGAGCGAATTCGACGGGCTCGAGGTCGAGATGCGCGACAGTCCGAAGGGAACGGCCGTTATCAGACGCGCGGGAAGACGGTAACTGTAAAACGTTCATGGCACGAGTGACGATTACATCGCTCCAGGAGAGGTGGAAACGGTTCGCGGAGACCGAACGCGGAAGGCGCGCCATCAAATCCGCACGCCTCGTCTTTGCGGGGGCTATCATTGCGCTGCTCGTATATCAGGTCTCGGGAATCGGCTGGGAGCGCGTGCTCCGCGCTCTACCGACCCATCCGCTTTTCTATCTGCTGGTGATCGGGATGTACCTGCTCCTGCCCGTCACCGAGTCGATCATTTACAGCCGAATATGGAAGCTGCGGCCGCTTGAATGCCTGCCGATCATGATCCGCAAGCGTGTGCTGAACGTGGATGTGGTGGGCTACTCCGGTGAGATCTATCTCTTCGCGTGGGCGAAGGAGCGCGTGTCCGCACCGGCTCGAGCCCTCATGGGAGCGATCAAGGACAATCTAATCGTGTCTTCGGCAGCATCCCTTTCAGCGGCCGCGCTGCTGATCGGCGGCCTGCTTCTCAGCGGGCATATCGCGCTGGAGGACTTCATCGAGCAGCCGAGTCCCGTCTATTTCGTCCTCGGCACGCTGGCGGCGGTCTTCGTCGGTGCCGCGGTCTACCGCTTCAGGGGCTTCATTTTTTCACTTCCCCGGCACATTCTTCCGCTCCTTGGCGCCGCTCACCTCGGCCGGTTTTTCTTGAGCTACGTGTTTCAAGTCGCCGCATGGTGGATCGTCCTTCCGGACGCATCGTTTAAAACGTGGGCGGTCTTGCTCGTTGTCTTCGTCGTCATCAACCGCATTCCGTTGCTGCCGTCGAGCGACCTCGTTTTCGTCAGTGCGGGAGCGGGGCTTTCGCCCCTGCTCGATGTGCCCGTGGCCCCCGTAGTGGGAATGCTGCTCGTGCGCAGTGCGATTGATCGCTTACTGAACCTCTTGCTGTTCACGACCACTGTATGGTACGAGAGGCAGACGGTGTCTACGCCAGCGGATATCGACGTCCATCTAGATGGCGATGAAGAGGCTGCGGATGACGGCGGCAGGGAGGAACTCCCGGCCTCGTTGAATACTTGACAAATTGCAGGTACTTGGCATCGATCTTGATGTACACTGACGATGCCCCGCGGCCGCGCCCCGTTACACACCGGCAAGCGTCGTCGTTGCTTGCGAAACAGCATGAATCCTCCAATACCGATGAAAGTAGCGGCCTTCGTCCTCGGCACCATGGTCATCGCCGGATCGGCGTGGCCGGAACGTGCGGACACGACGGAGACGACCGTGGTCCTAGAGGATTTCGAGGCGGATACGCCCGGTGAGCTTCCGGAGAAGTGGCGTTTTCTCTCGAGCAGGGAGCAAAGCTTCAAGCCGCTCGATCCGTATATGAAGCCGACGGAGAAGTTTACCGTGCTCGCGGAGCAGGGAAACAAGTTCGTTCGCGCCTTCACACAAGGCGAGGCTCAACGGATTTCGTTGCCGGATTCACGGGTTGATTGGAGCCTCTCGGAGTATCCGATCCTGAGCTGGGAGTGGCGAGCCCGCCAGCTGCCCGAGGGCGCTCGTGAGGACAAGGTTAATGATTCGGGAGGCGCCGTCTACGTCTCGTTCGCCAAGAAGGACTGGCTCGGTCGGCCGCTCAGCATAAAGTATGTGTACAGCACCACCCTGCCGGTCGGAACGGTGGTTTCCACCGGTAACGTGAAAGTGATCGTCGCGTCGAGCGGCACCGACGGTACCGGGAAGTGGATCAAGGTGCTGCGCGACGTCACCGAGGATTATCGACGTGTCTTCGGCGGGAATCCACCCGACGAGCCGTTTACCATCACGCTCTGGAGTGACTCCGATACCACGGAGTCGATCGCAGAGGTCGATTTCGACAACATTGCGCTGATGAGGCGTTAGCCGCCCGGAGGCGCATTTCCGCAGTTTCAATTTGGTGCACTTACACGCGCACAAAGTTGAAGTACCAAACCTGAGTCTCAATGACACGATTTTTTGAGCTTCTGCGTCCCGTAATACGCCTGGTGGTTCGCCATGCGTATGCGGTCGTCCTTCTGGCACTCACCGTCTCCGTGGGTGGGTTCTACTTTGCGCAGCAGCTCACCATAGATACGGATTTCTCGAAGCTCCTTCCGTCGAACTATCCCAGCGTACAGGCGATCGAGAAGCTGCGCGATACGGTCGGAAGTGAGAGTACGGCCGACGTCGCCATCCAGAGTCCGTCCTTCGAAGCTAACAAGCGCTTCGCCGAAGACTTCATCCCAAAGGCGCTGCAGCTGCAGCACGGTTCCACCGGTGAGAGCTATCTGAATCGGGTCGATTACCGGAAGGACACTGAGTTCCTCGAGCGGAATGCCCTGTACTTCGCAACCGATGCGGAGCTCGACAGCCTCGAGACGTATCTCCGCGAAGAGATTCGGGACGCAAAGCTGGAGGCCAACCCCTTCTTTTTCGAGCTGGACGATGAGGAGGACGAGACGGCTTCGGAAGGCAGCTACGATATTGAGCGCGACCTGGAAGAAGTCTACGGTCGAGTGATCGGTAAGGAGTACCCGGTGAACGAGGACAGTACCGTCATGGTGCTGAGGTTTTATCCCTCGGGGTCCCAGACGAACATTGCATTCATCGAGAGTCTGTACGAGGATCTCGATGCGCTCGTTGCCGAACTGAATCCGGCGTCGTACCACCCGGAGATGGACGTCGTCCTGGCTGGACGGCTCAATCGGCAGCTCGTGGAAGTGACCGCCATTACGAAGGATGTTTTCGGCTCGTTCGCCGCCGGAGTCACCGCCGTGCTGCTGCTGGTGGTTCTCTACTTCTTCTACAAAGGGTATGCGGCCCGTGCGGGACACCGCTACTCTTCCCGCGTGCTGTTTACCCAGATCGCCAGGACCCCGGTGCTTGCCGTCCTGATCGGCGCGCCGCTGCTGATGAGTCTCACATGGACGTTCGGCACGGCATTTCTCGTGTATGGGTCGCTCAATCTGATGACCTCAACGCTCGGGCTCGTCCTGTTCGGGCTCGGCATCGACTACGGCATTCACTTCTATGCGCGCTACACGGAGGAGCGCGGTCTCGGCCACTCGCCTGCGGAAGCGGCCGAACACACGTTTATGAGCACCGGACAGGCGATTGCCGTGGGATGCGTCACCACAGCCTGTGCGCTCTTCGTGCTCATTATTGCCGACTTTAGAGGCTTCAGCGAATTCGGGTTTATCGCAGGCAGCGGCGTGCTGTTCGCGCTTTTCTCGATGACCGTGGTGATGCCGGCACTGCTGCTCTTATTTGAGCGCTTCCGGCTGCTCAATTTTGAAACGTTGCAGTCCGAACCGATCACGACAAACGGTCTGAACAAGCGCCTTCCGCGCGCCCGGGGAATCGTGTTGGCCAGCGTAGCAGCCGTCGTGGCGGCGCTGGTCTTCCTGCCGCGCGTCGATTTCGAGTATCAGTTCGGCGAGCTGGAGCCGGAGTACGAGGAGTACGACTCGAAAAAGGAACTAGTCAGGAGCGTGTATCCGAACCGGGGAGCCAATCCCGCATACGTCCTCGTTGACGATCCGTCCGACGTGCCGAGCGTGGTGAACGCGGTCAGGACGCATATGGCCCAGGATACGCTGACGCCGACGATCGATCGTGTCGAGACGCTTCAGGATCGTTTCCCGATGGAATCAGCTGCGCAGCAGCGAAAGCTTACTCGTATTGCGGAAATCCGCGAACTGCTGGACGATCCGCTCATCCAGTCCGAATCCGGCGCCGACCTGCAGAAAATAGCCCGCGCCGCGCAGACGACCGCGCCGCTTGCGATCGAGGACGTTCCCGAAGGTATTCGCAATCAGTTTACGTCGAAGACCGGCGAGGTGGGCGGGTTCGTGATGATCTATCCGGCCCTCGGCCTTTCGGATGGGCGTAACTCCATGGCTTTCGCTGATGACGTAGGAACGATCATCACGGACGATGGCGACGAGTACCACGCCGGATCAACGTCGCTCGTCGCCGCCGACATGCTCCGCCTCATGCTCAAGGAGGCGCCCTACATGATCGGCATTACGCTCTTGATCGTCGTCATGCTGATGTGGGTCAATTTCGGCTCGATTCGCTGGGCCGCCCTTGCCACGGTACCGCTACTGGTCGGCGTCCTCTGGATGATCCTCCTCATGGAGTTGTTCGGCCTGAAGCTGAACTTCTACAACCTCGTCGTGCTACCGGCCGTGCTCGGCATCGGCAACGACGCGGGCGTGCATCTCGTGCACCGCTACCGAGAAGAAGGTTTTGGATCGGTGCGGAAAGTGCTGCGGTTTACCGGCGAGCACATCACGATGGGATCGCTGACCACGATGATCGGATTCGGCGGACTGTTGCTGAGTTTCCATCCAGGACTTCGCACGATCGGCGAATTGGCGGTTGTCGGAATCGGCATGACGCTGTTGGCGTCGCTGCTCTTCCTTACCGCCTTGCTTCAGTGGCAGGAAGATCGGCGGCATAAGGAGCCGCAGGAAGGGGTCGCGGAGGAGGAGCGCGAGCTCGTCACCGAATGCACGTAGGCGGCTTCGGGAGCCGTTAAACCAGCGCTTCCTCGGAGACCGTCGGTGCAGCGGCCTTCTTGAGGACCTCTACGTACCGGTTCGCAACCGCTTGCCAGCTGAAGTGCTCCCTGACGAAGTCGGATGCTCGGCGGCGCGCTTCCGCCAGCCGTGCCTCATTTCCATAGTAGCGCATGATGGCCTCGGAAAACCCCCACGCATCGCCGCTCGTGAGGAGATGCCCGTTCTCGCCTTCACGGATCACGTCGGTGATGCCCTCGAGTCGTGCTGCGATAGTGGGCAGACCCGAAAGGCCGGCCTCCAGCATCACGACGCCGAAACCTTCCATGTCTCCCGGAACGGGCACGTTGGGCATTACGAACAGATCGGCAGCGGAATAAATCCGCTCGAGATCGGGCTCGGTGACTCGGCCCAACAATCGTACGCGGTCCTCAACTCCGCGGCGCCGGGCCGCTGAAAGAATTGCTTCCGATTCCGGTCCGTCGCCGGCCAACCAGTAGTGTACGTCCCCGGGTAGCAGGGGCAGAACGGATTCCACGAACCACGCAAAGCCTTTCCGTTTGACGTGGCGGCCGACGCTGCACAATATCAGTCCGTCGTCAGGCACGACCGCTCCGCCGTATCGCTCCAGCAGAGTCCGCCGGTACTGCATCCGTGGCGACTCCGTCGAGAACCGCGCCAGGGAGACGCCATTGGGAACCACGCTCAATTTTGCGCCCGTCACCCCTCTGGCGAGACAGGCATCGCCGGTTGCCTCGCTGACGGGAAGCACTGTGTCCACCGCATCGAAGATCTTAGGCACAAGGTGCTGATAGGGGCCAAAGTTGAGGGTCACGTCGCGACCATGCGCGATGACGGCAGACGACACGCCGTGCTCCGACATCGTCCGTCGCAGGAAAACGGCGAGCGACGCACTCACCATCGAAGAGAATAGAACGGTATCTACGTCCCCGGCCGCGACGCGCTTCTGGATCTTCATCAGAGCCGACGCCAGAAACGGTCCGGTCTTGAGGTGCGTCCACTTCCAGGAGCTCCGCAGAATGATCGACGAACACTCGATCTCCGGATGGGCGCGGAGCGCCGAATGCAGCTCGGTCGCGACGCGCTGCATCCCACCGACGTTCGACAACGGTCGATCGGCGGGTGGAAAAGAGTGCGAGACAAAGAGGACGCGCAGGGGCGGCGACATCAAGATGCGAGATGATGGACGAGCTGCGAAGGCGACGGCTGTGCGCTCGGTACGGGTGCGTGCTTCCGGTATCCGTCGCCGGAGATCCCCATGCCGGGATTCACGATTTCATCGTAGCACTGCACCATGTGCATGAGCACCGTGTCCCAGTCGTACTCGCGGGCACGCAGGAGTGCTTCGTTGCCCATCCGCCGGCGCTCATGATCATCTTCTACGAGATGAAGCACGGCCTCGGTGAACGCGCGGGCATCACCGGGAGGTACGAGCAATCCCGTTTCGCCATGCTCGACGAGCGTTCGGCTTCCGGTGGCGTCGGCGCAAACGGTAGGGAGACCGGAGGCCATCGCTTCGAGCGTCACATTTCCGAAGGTCTCGGTATCGCTTGGGAAGAGAAAGACGTCCGACGATGCATATGCACGCGCGAGCGCCGTACCCTCGAGATAGCCGGTGAAGACCGTTGAAGGCAGCCGCTCACGCAGCTCATCCAGGGCGGGCCCGTTGCCGACGATCATGCTGCGATGCGGAATGCCGCGTCGTTCAAGATTTTCGATGACGTCCGCGAAAACACGAAGGCCCTTCTCCCAGACCAGGCGGCCGATGAAACTGACGAGGACTCGGTCATCATCGACATCCACGGAGCGGCGCCATTCCATCGAGCGCCGTGTGGGATTGAACCTCGTCGTGTCGACGCCGCGGGCCCAGAGCCGCAGCCCATGGTCGATGCCGTGGGAGCGCAGCACGTCCGCCATCGACGGTGAGGGCACATATACGTGCCGGCAGCGCCCGTAGAAGCCTCTCAAATAGCGCCACATGACGCTTTCGAAGGCACCGAATCCGTAGTACTTCAAATACGAACTAAAGTGCGTATGGTAGGAGGCGACGACGGGGATGCCCCAACGATCAGCGAGCCGAAGGGCACTGTAACCGAGTAGATCCGGGGTCGCGATGTGGAAAACGTTCGGGCGGAAATGCTTGAGCGTCCTTCGAGCTGATCGCGGTAGTCCGAGCGACATCCTGTACTCAGGCCGTCCGGGCAGCGGAACCGAAGGAACGGGTACGAGGGTGCCGGCATGATTGACGGGAGGGTCGTCGACCGTCGGGGCGAAGACGAGGGTTTCGGTGTCGTGACGCTGCAGAAATGAGACGAGCCGATTGAGCGTCAGCGAGACACCGTCGGCAATGTGATTGTATGCACCGGTAAAGAGCGCCACCCGCCGGCGCGTATACAGCCCACGCAGGTCGCGCTCGCGCTCGAGTAAGTAGGTCTGTTCGTCCATGACCACGATTCTGCCTCTGGCACAGCGCAAGGATTCACTCGTCGTACGCCGCCTGCCTGGAAAATTTCTCTGTGCGACTGACGTCTCTTGAGACATCAAATCAATCGCACGCGCACGTCAACGGAAAATCCGGAAACAAAGATTCGTCCCGCTCCTACCGAGCGTCCAGCGCTCGATTTTCTCGGTAGGAATTCACTCGAATCTCATTCATACAGATGCAAGCGCCGTCCGGTCTCTCATGATTAAGCCGCACGCGATCTCCGCGAAGTAACGCATCCCACCAATTAATCCAATGACGAGCTAAAGCACGCCGCGGAGGAAGCGTCCGGTGTGGCTGTCCGGATGCGCGGCGATCTCTTCCGGCGTACCGGCGGCGACGATGAAGCCGCCCCGCATCCCTCCTTCCGGGCCCAGATCGATCACCCAGTCCGAGCACTTGATGACGTCGAGGTTGTGCTCGACGAGAATGACCGAATGCCCCTCCTCGACGAGCGCGTTCAGGGCGCCCATCAGCTTCTTGATGTCGTCAAAATGAAGACCAGTCGTCGGCTCATCCAGGAGATATAGCACACGATCCTTCGAAGCTTTTCCGAGAAACGATGCGAGCTTCAGCCGCTGCGACTCGCCGCCGGAGAGCGTGTTTGAGGGCTGACCGAGCGTGAGATAGCCGAGCCCGATGTCCTGCAGCACCTCGAGCTTTCTGATGAGCGCATCCTGATCCGAGAAGAACTCGGCCGCCTCGTCGACGGTCATATTCAACACGTCATCGATGTTCTTGCCTTGATAATGGATGTCCAGCACGTCCTGCTTATAACGACGCCCCTTGCAGGCTTCACATTCCAGGTAGAGATCAGCGAGGAACTGCATTTCCACCTTCACGACACCCTCACCCTGGCAGACCTCGCATCGGCCTCCAGGCACGTTGAAAGAGAAATAGCCCGGCTTGTGTCCGCGTAGGCGCGCCTGGTAGGTGTTCGAGAAGAGTTCTCGGACGTGATCAAAGGCCTTCGTGTAGGTCGCGGGGTTGGACCGCGGCGTCTTACCGATGGGATTCTGGTCAACCATCTCGATCTGATCGACGAGCATGTGACCGCGCAGCGCATCGTGCTCACCGACGACGTCGTCCACGCTGTGCCCTTTCAGGCGCGTGAGCGCATTGTATAGGGTATCGTGCACGAGCGTCGATTTGCCCGATCCGCTTACACCCGTGACGCAGGTGATCATTCCCAGCGGAAAGTCGGCGTCGAGCCGCTTCAAATTGTGCTGCCGTGCATTTTCGACCCTGATCACAAAGTCCTCGTCGACGCTGCGGCGCTCTGCGGGCACCGGAATCTCCTCGCGCCGGCTCAGGTAGGCCCCGGTCAGCGATCGGTCATTCTGGATCAGCTCGTCGTAAGTCCCCTGGAAGACGACGTTTCCTCCGAAGCGTCCCGCGCCCGGCCCCAGATCGACGACCTGATCGGCGCGTTTCATCATCGCCGCTTCGTGTTCGACGACGAGTACCGTATTGCCGATGTCGCGCAAATTCTCGAGGATGTTGATCAGCCGGTCGTTGTCTCGAGGATGAAGTCCGATCGACGGTTCGTCGAGCACGTACAGCGATCCCACGAGCGACGAACCCAGCGAGGTCGCCAGATTGATGCGCTGGCTCTCGCCGCCCGACAGCGTCTGCGACAGGCGGTCCAGCGTCAAATAATCGAGTCCGACCTCTACGAGGTAGCGCAGACGCTTTCTGATCTCCTCCAGGACGCGTCCGGCGACCTGCTGCTCGAAGGGTGTGATCGAGAGCTCCTCGAAGAAGGTGCGCGCATCGAGCGTCGTCAGTTCCGAAATCTGTCCGATGTGGTGCCCGTTGATCTGCACGTTGCGTGCATCCTTCCGTACGCGGTATCCCTCGCAGTCGGGGCATCTCGAATACCCGCGGAATCGCGCGTAGAAGATGCGATAGTGCATCTTATAGTTGTGCCTCGTCAGGAAGTCGAAGAAGCCGTTGATGCCGATGTAGTCGCCTTCGCCCTCCCAGATGAGTGTCTTTACGTTATCGGGAAGGTCCTCGTAGGGTGCGTCGATGTTGATGCGCCGGTCTGCGGCGATCTTGATAAGGTCTCGGAAGTGCTTGCTCCACTGCTCCGTGCGAAAGGGCGCAATCGCTCCCTGGCGCAGCGACAGCTGCGGATTCGGGATGATCAAGTTCTTGTCGAGCCCGGCCACCCGCCCAAAACCCTGGCAGGTAGGACACGCGCCGGCCGGGCTATTGAAGGAGAACATCAAGGGGGTGGGTTCTTCGAATCGGATCCCGTCGCGCTCGAAGAATTCACTGAAGTGCAGCGTCTCACCCGTCCGCATGCGGATCACGCAGCGGCCGTTGCTCTCCCGAAAGGCCTGCTCGACGGAGTCGGCGATTCGTGTTCGGTTGTCCTCGTCCTCCTTCTTGACCACAAGCCGGTCCACGAGCACGAGGAGTCGCTCGCGGGCGTAGTTGTTGACCTTGTTCGGGGCCGTCTCGTTCAGATCGAAGAGCTCTTCGCGCTCGCCGCGCTTCTGCTGCCGCTCCGTGGGAAGGAGAAGGATCCGGAAGTAGCCGCGCTGTCGGAGTGCGTGCAGCTCGTCCTTCAGGGAAACCTCGTCGTGCTCGGGTACGGGAAAGCAGACGTAGAAGCGGCTGCCCTCTTCGAATTGCGCCGTCACGGTATCGGCGACGGATCGCGGCGAGTCCTTCGTGACCTCCTTTCCGGAGATCGGGGAGATCGTACGCCCGATGCGGGCGAAGAGCAGGCGCAGGTGATCGTAGATCTCCGTCTGCGTGCCGACGGTCGATCGCGGATTCTTGGAGGTCGTCTTCTGTTCGATGGCAATGGCCGGTGCGAGCCCGGTGATGAGGTCGGCATCGGGCTTGTCCATACGCTCGAGGAACTGGCGCGCGTAGGCACTCAAACTTTCGACGTAGCGGCGCTGGCCCTCTGCATAGATCGTGTCGAAGGCGAGCGAGGACTTCCCGGACCCGGAGGGACCGGTGATGACGATGAGCTTATTCCGCGGAAGGTCGAGGTCGACGTTTTTCAGATTGTGTTGACGCGCCCCGCGAATGACGATGTGCTTTCCGGCCGCGTGTTTTGGTTCGCGGTCGGGATGTGCGGCGACGGGTGCCTGTGAAGAGGGGGGCGCTGTGGTGGCGGGCATGGATCGCTTAGAACTACGGCCGTGGATCAGACGTGGTGTAACGCGCCGCGAT
>CAZQAS010000028.1:0-8959 GCA_964591285.1 uncultured Rhodothermales bacterium | reverse complement strand
CATGGATCGCTTAGAACTACGGCCGTGGATCAGACGTGGTGTAACGCGCCGCGATGCGAGATGATGCACGCGGAGAGGGCCGGTCATCCGGCTGGGCTGTTCATCGGGCCCGGCTGTTCATCCGGCCGGGTGGTCATCCGCCTGGGTCGTGCGCGGCGGCGTGCGTTCGTCGTCCGTCGCGCCGACGGAACAGCCCTTCTTGACGCTCAGTAGCAATCCGCGACCCTCGTCCCCTTTCCGGTCGCCGGGAGCGGACCGCCAATCTGCCGCACCTAGGGCGACCGGCAACAAGCAACGAGTACTCTATGGAATTTCTGAATCCGTTTGCGTTGGCCGCTCTGGCTGCAGCCGCGATTCCGCTGATCATCCACCTATTCAATTTTCGGCGGCCGCGGAAAGTCGATTTCAGCTCGCTCGAGTTCGTGAAGGAGCTTCAGAAGTCGACCATGCAGCGGGTGCGCATCAAGCAGTGGCTGCTGCTGCTGCTCCGAATGCTGGCGATCGCCTGCCTCGTGCTCGCCTTCGCTCGGCCCACGCTGACCGGTGATTTCGCTGGGACCCTGGGCGGAGAGGCTAGCTCGTCCGTTGCCATCGTCGTGGACAATTCGCTGTCGATGACGCTTCGGGACGCGGGCGGGGAATACCTTCGTCAGGCGAAAGACGTAGCCGCAGGCATCGCAGACGAGTTGAGTGGGGGCGACGAGATCTTCCTGCTTTCGACCTCCGACGGTGCGGCTTCGCCGGCGCGCTTTACGAACGTCGGCTCGGCCATTGAGGGCATCGAGAGTCTGGAGCTGTCCACCGCCTCAACGCCGCTTCCGCAGACCGTTGCGCGCGCCGGTGCGCTCCTCGAAGAGGCGACCCATCTGAACCGCGAGATTTACGTCATCTCCGATCTCCAGAGGTCCACCTTCTCGGACACTGTCGACGTGCAGCTTCCGGATGACATTCGAACCTATCTGCTTCCGGTGGGCGATCGCATTCACGAAAACGTGGCCGTAACGGACGTTCGCGTGGAGAGCCGCATCATCGAGGCCGGACAGCCGGTGCGGATAGCCGCGACACTGGTGAACTACGGCACCGACCCCGTCGAGGACTACGTTGCCAGTCTGTTCCTGGATGGCGAGCGGTTGGCGCAGGCGACCGCCGACGTACCGCCGAACGTACCGACGAGCGTCACGATGACCGCCACGCCGCAGGGTCGCGGCTGGCTCCCCGGCGTCGTTCAAATCGAAGGCGATGCTTTTGAGTACGATAATCAGCGCTTTTTCTCGCTCCACGTGCCCGATCAGCGGCGCATTCTGGTGGTGCGCGGAGAGGGCCAGCAGTCCGCCTACGTGGAGCTCGCACTCTCGCCCGAGCTGGGGCGTAACGGCGTGGCCTTCGACGTCACGACGATCGACGAAACGGGCCTTGCAGCGGCCGGATTGTCGAGCTACGACGCAGTTATTTTGATTGGGCCGCGTACGCTCTCCAGCGGTGAGATTGCGGCGATCGGGCGCTACGTATCCGGCGGCGGCGGCCTGCTGCTGACGCCTTCTGCCGAAGCATCCGCGAGCGATTACAACGATCTTTTTGAGGCATTGAATGCCGGAGAGTTCTCCGGCTTCAGTGGGTCGCTCGGCTCACAGCGCAGCATCGCCTCGTTCGAGAATGTCGACCTCGAACACCCGCTCTTTGAGGGCGTCTTCAGTCGGGCCGAGCTTGGAGAGGACATTCGTGTCGAAAGTCCTGAGATCTACTATGCGATGAACTACTCCGCCGGGACGGGAGTCGAGCAGACGCTCATCGGCCTCTCGAACGGCTTTCCATTTCTTCAGGAGATTCATCACGATCGCGGGGCTGCCTTCTTGCTGTCGATAGCTCCCGACGCCGGCTGGAGCGATTTCCCGATGCGCGGTCTGTTCATTCCGCTGCTGTATCGGTCGATGTATTATTTATCGGCCTCCGAATCGGTGGCCGGTGAGCAGCTGACGGCCTCGCAGGGCGCCGAAATTCGCATATCTCGGAGTGTCGGAGCGGATCAGCTCACGTTGATCGCGCCTGACGGCACCGAGTACGTGCCGGAGCAGAGAAGCCTCGTGGGAGCGCTGCTTCTCAACCTTGATGGACGGGCGCTCGAGCTGCCGGGCATCTACGAGATTCGCGCGGAGAATGACGTCGTGCGCCGGGTAGCGGTGAATATGGATGAGACGGAGTCGGACCTCCAAACTCTCGATGCCCGTGAAGGGCAGGATCGTTTAGCGGAGAGCCTCTCGCAGGATGTCGTGCTGGTCGAGATGGACGGGACGCGTCCGTCGGAAGCGGTCGCCGCGATCTCACAACAGCGAACGGGGGTCGAGCTCTGGAATCTCTTTCTACTTCTCGCGTTGGTATGCCTGGTGGCTGAGATGGTCGTTGCGAAGCAGTGGCGACCGGAGGCGGTGCCGGCCTAGCTGCGTCGGTCTGCGGCCGCACGTGGGCATGAGACGCGTGGGCATGAGATTTGCAATAACTACTTGCGAATCAATGACTTGAGTAGCGCCGCGCGCACAGGAGCCGTCACGCAAAGTAGCGTGAGCGGCATCCCACGTAGAAGCGGTGGGTCGCAACCTGAGGGCTGAAATGATGTTACAAGCATTCGGTTGTAACGCACCGGATCGGTACCTATTTTGAAGGAACCGTGAATGCCGCCGCAATATGTAGCACTAATTTGAAGTAGCCTTTGTACGAGCACACGCATTCCGCCATCGAATCGGCAATTCTCGTAGGCGTTATCACGCCTGACTCATCGCGCTGGGACGTTGAGGATTCGCTCAACGAACTGGCCGAGCTGGCAGACACCGCCGGCGCCACCGTCACCGACCGTGTTACGCAGTCCCTCGCCAAGCTCAACCCCGCGACGTACGTCGGGAAGGGGAAGGTCGACGAGCTCAAGCGGCTCGTCTCCGCCCGAAAGTCGGATCTCGTCATTTTTGACGACGACCTTTCGCCGGTCCAGGTGCGAAATCTGGAGAAGTCGCTCGGCTGCAAGCTGGTCGATCGTTCGGCTCTGATTCTGGACATTTTTGCGACACGCGCTAAGACCGCCGTCGCGAAAACGCAGGTGGAGCTGGCACAGCTCGACTATCTCCGAACGCGCCTTACCCGACAGTGGACGCACCTCTCGCGGCAGAAGGGCGGCATCGGGACGAAAGGGCCAGGCGAGACGCAGATCGAGACGGACCGGCGCATGATCGGCGAGCGCATGGCGACGCTGAAGGAGCGCCTCGAGCGAATCGACCGCCAGCGCACCACGCAGCGCAAAGGAAGAGACCGATACCCGCGTATCTCACTCGTCGGCTACACGAACGCGGGCAAGTCGACGCTCATGAATGCGCTGGCCGGGGCCGACGTATTCGCAGAAAACCGTCTGTTTGCGACTCTCGACGCCACCACCCGGCAGGTTGCCCTCGATACGAACAAGGAAGCCCTCCTCTCCGACACGGTAGGCTTCATTCGGAAGCTTCCCCACCGACTCATCGAGAGCTTCAAGAGCACGCTTGATGAGGTGCGCGAGGCCGACGTGCTCGTGCACGTCGTCGACGTGACGCATCCGAATTTCGAGGATCACATTCACGTCGTTCATGACACGCTGAAAGAGCTGGGCGCTGCCGACAAACCTACACTGCTCGTGTTTAATAAAGTGGACAGCGTAGAGGAGCCCGCGCTGTTCAACACGGTTCGCGCACAATTTGAAGATGCGGCATTCGTTTCGGCGCTGCGAGGCATCGGTCTCGGCGATCTGAAAACGAAGATCCTCGAGGTTATCGAGCGCGATTTCGTCGAGCGCATCGTATACGTGCCCGTCGCCGAAGGTAAGACGATCTCCTACATCCACCAGGTAGCAGACGTCGTTTCAGAGGATTACATGTATGCGAAGAACGGCGATCCGGACGAGCAGCCGACCGCCGTCGCTCGATTGCGTTTTCGGTGTGCAGGCAAGTTCCACCGTGATCTCGAAACCTCCCTGGCTAGATTTTCCGGGTTGGTACCGCTCGCGGAATCCTGACGGCCATTCAGCCGACGTTTTCTAGCGTTCGACGGGATAGAGGGCGTTTCGCGCTTGAGTTTGTGTATGGATATTTGTAAATCCGCCGTGAATGAATGGGCAATGTCTGAACGTCACTGCGGGCTGCCCCCGTTGGCGATGTTATGACCTGGTTCGTCTGACACCGGTCCGGCTGCGGCCGGGCTGACAACAGAACGTAACATCGCCCCTGAGAACGGCACATCTATTGCAGCATTTAACAGTGTACCACGATTCACGGGGCCGGCGCGTTGAGACGTGCCGCATGTAGGCATCCGAGACAATGAAGATTCGAGACCTAATTAGCACTTCGGCACCGCCGTTAAGGCCAGAGGACACGGCCGAGCATGCGCTTGGCCTGTTGATGGAGCATCGTGTGCGTCATCTGCCCGTCGTGGACGAGGACGAAACGCTCGTAGGTGTGGTATCGGAGGATCAGTTGCTCGAGTCGGCCTCCGGTCCTGATGCGAAAATCTCCACACTGCTCGGCCGCATGCCGGTATCCGCCTCGCCGGATACCCACCTCTTCGACGTCACGAAAATGATGGTCGAGCACGATCTGACGACGCTACCGGTGGCTGAGGACGGGCGCCAATACGTCGGACTCGTCAAGCGGCACGACATCTTTGACCGCTTCGCGAAAATGCTGTCGACGCAGGAGAGCGGAGCCATCGTGGCCCTCGAAGAGGATCCGCGGGACTACTCACTCTCAAAACTCGTCTACACGATCGAGCAGAACGGCGGAAAGATCCTTTCGATCGCCTCCGAGTCGCCCGATACGGAAGGCGGAAAGATTAGAGTTACGCTGAAGCTGAACGTTACCGACGCCACGCGCGTGCGCCACATGCTCGAGCACTATGGCTATCACGTCGTGGCCACCTTCAGCGATGAAACCACGGACGAGGATCTGCAGCTGCGGGTCCAGGAATTCATGCGTTATCTAGAAGTGTAAGGGGTCCGAGACGATCATCTTCAGAGGCGCCTTGACGACGTTGGGGCGCCTTTTTTGTGAGTGAATGTTCAGACGCCAATCCTACAATCCCCATCGTGAACGGACGAGACAGAGAAGAAACCGCCATCGTGCTCATGTCGACGCTTGCCACGGCCGCGGACGTTGTCTACGGTATGTCGGAGCGGCGACAGGGGCGCGATCCGTCGTCACAGGAGGATTCGGAGCTCGCCGGGCGGTGGATACGTGCGGCGGCCCATGAGATCGAGGAGTATCTCCTCTCGCTGCGAGCCGGCCGTATTCTTCTCGAACGAGATGATGCGGAAGGATCTCATGCCCATTCCCGGCGGATGAGCGAGGTGATGATCCTGAACCATCTGGTGCGTCTGTTGCAGGTCGTCCATCAGCGTCTTTTGAGCCTCTATCCTGCCGTTTCGGAGGAGCTGGTAGAGGATTCGCGCCTCCTGCATGCCGAGTGCACCGCGCTTCGCGACGGAGAGGCCGACTCCATCGGGCCGTTTGTCGCGCGCGTTCAGCGCTTCTGCGACGACTTGTTTGCTGCCCTCGGCGCATAGATCCCCCGGCGCGAACTCGCTGGTTGGGTAAACTTCCTACGCGCCCGGGCGTTACTATAAGGATACACTTTTTCGCACCTCTTGAGTCGCGTTTTCCCGGCCCACCCCGCGCCGTGAGGTCTAACGCAACACGTTGATTTGCCATCTATGAGCAACGCAAAAGAGACCATCATACAGAAGTATGGCGCCGCCAACATCCAGATCCTCGAAGGACTGGAGGCCGTGCGGAAGCGTCCGGCGATGTACATCGGCGACGTGGGCCTTCGCGGCCTGCACCACCTCGTCTACGAGGTGGTCGACAACTCCATCGACGAGGCGCTTGGCGGGCACTGCGACGAGATCGACGTCACGATCAACGAAGACGGCTCGGTGACGGTCATCGACAACGGGCGCGGCATCCCCGTCGAGGAACATCCGAAGGAGAAGCGCTCGGCGCTTGAAGTGGTGATGACCACCCTCCATGCCGGCGGGAAGTTCGACAAGGACACTTACAAGGTGTCGGGTGGACTGCACGGCGTCGGCGTCTCCTGCGTGAATGCGCTCGCGTCGAGCCTGATCGCAACCGTTCGCCGCGACGACTTCGTCTGGCAGCAGAAATACGCCTATGGGCGGCCGCTGGGGCCCGTGGAGCAGATTCGAGAGCTCCATCCCGGCGAGCGAACCGGCACGCAGGTCCAGTTCTGGCCGGATACGGACATTTTTACGGAGACCGAATTCCGATTCGATACGCTGTCCACGCGTCTGCGTGAGCTCGCCTATCTGAACCGAGGCGTGCGGATCAGCATCGAGGATCGGCGTGAAGAGGAAGAAGATCTTCGGACGGAGGAGTACTTCTTCGAGGGCAGCATCGTCGAGTTCGTCGAGTATCTGGACGAAGCGCGTCAGCCCATCCACGAGCATACGATCTACATCGGCGACGAGGACGCCGAGGTGCCCGTCGAGCTGGCCATGCGTTACAACGACAGCTACACGGAAAACGTGCTGACGTTCGTCAACAACATCAACACCCACGAGGGCGGCACGCACGTGTCCGGGTTCCGCCGCGCGCTCACTCGAACGCTGAAGGCGTATTCGGAGAAGAACAACCTTCTGAAGAACAACAAGGTTGATCTCTCCGGCGACGATTTTCGCGAGGGCATCACGGCCGTGCTGTCGGTGAAAGTGGCGGAGCCGCAGTTCGAGGGGCAGACGAAGACGAAGCTGGGCAATTCCGAGGTGCAGGGTGCCGTGGAGACGCTCATCAACGAAAAGCTCGGCCAGTGGCTCGAAGACCATCCCCGCGAGGCAAAGCGCATCATCGATAAGGTCGTCCTCGCCGCGCAGGCCCGCATGGCCGCCCGCAAGGCGCGCGAGCTCGTGCAGCGAAAAAGTGCCTTCACCAGCGGCGGCTTGCCCGGAAAGCTCGCCGACTGCGCCTCTCGCAAACCGGAGGAATCGGAGCTGTACCTCGTCGAGGGTGATTCGGCCGGGGGTTCCGCAAAGCAGGCGCGCGATCGACACTTCCAGGCCATTCTGCCGCTGCGAGGCAAGATCCTGAACGTGGAGAAGGCTCGCCTCGACCGCATCCTCGAGAACGACGAAATCAAGAACATCGTCACGGCCCTCGGGACCGGATTGGCCAGCACGGAAGACGACTTCGACCTATCGTCGCTGCGGTACCATAAGATCATTTTGATGACCGATGCCGACGTCGACGGCGCACATATCCGGACCCTGCTGCTGACGTTTCTCTATCGGCATCTGCGGCCGCTTTTCGAACAAGGATACATCTACGTGGGACTGCCGCCGCTTTACAAGCTGCAAGCCGGCCGCCAGGAGAACTACCTGTGGTCCGACGATCAGCTCCAGGCTTCGATCAAAGCGCTCCGAGAGGACGGCCGGTCGAAGTTCAGCATCCAGCGCTATAAGGGGCTTGGTGAGATGAATCCCGAACAGCTCTGGGAGACGACGATGAATCCGGATACTCGGCGCCTGCAGCAGGTGACCGTGGACGACGCCGCCGCTGCGGATCGGATCTTCTCGACGCTCATGGGCGATGCCGTCGAGCCCCGGCGCAGATTCATCGAGCGGAACGCGAAGTACGCGACGATCGACGTATAGCCGGCGGCAATCTCCTCCTACAGGCAGTCAACTGCTTTAGACCATTCCGTGCCGGACGAGGCTACGCTACACGAACCGATCGACCTCACGGTCGTCCTGCCCGTATTCGAAGAAGCCGAATCGATTCCGGAGCTGGCGGATGAGATTCGAGCCGTCTGCGACGAGAGCGGCTACACGTTCGAGGCCCTTTTTGTCGACGATGGATCGCGAGACGAATCATGGCCGGTCATCCGAGATCTGCACGCGCAGGATCCGCGCTTCGGTGGCATACGATTTCGCCGCAACTATGGAAAGTCGGCCGCGCTCGACGTTGGATTCGAACGTGCCCGCGGCCGATTCGTGGTGACCATGGATGCCGATCTTCAGGACGATCCTGGTGAGATTCCGAAGCTCATCGAGCGCCTGGAGGATGGTTTCGACCTCGTCAGTGGCTGGAAGAAGGAGCGCCGGGATCCCGTGAGCAAGCGCGTACCCAGCAAGTTCTTCAATCTGGTGACGCGCGGGATTTCAGGCATTCACCTGCACGATTTCAACTGCGGACTGAAGGCCTACCGGCGGGACGTCGTCAAGCGCGTGCACGTCTACGGCGAATTGCATCGATACATCCCCCTGCTCGCCAAGTGGGAGGGCTATGAGCGGATTTCGGAGGTGGTCGTTCGGCACCGTCCACGGCGCTACGGGGCCACAAAATTCGGAATGGACCGGTTCATCAAGGGGTTTCTGGATCTGATCTCGGTCGTTTTCTTGACCCGCTTCGCGGCCCGACCGATGCATTTCTTCGGCACCTTCGGCACGCTCGCTTTCATGGGCGGCTTCGCGATCGCGCTCTGGATCTCGATCGACAAGATCGTTCTCGGAAATCCCATCGGGGATCGCCCGCTTCTCCTTCTCAGTGCGCTCATGATCATCGTGGGTGTGCAGATGTTCACGACGGGCCTGCTTGGCGAGATGATGATCAAGCGGGATATGGAACGATCCGGCGCCTATCACATCACTGAGACGCTGACGTCAAAACGGCGGGCGGTTGCCGAAGCCGGTTGAGGGTGCGCGTCTTTTCTCTTCCGGAATACGTCTATTTCGATCACAGCATCCACGTGAACAAGGGGTCGCAACGCGGACGTGAGGGTGACGATTTACGCGGGATTTGACGATCTAGTGGGGATGATCCATCATATCATCGACGTACGAGTAGTTTGCGTTGCAGCAGAATCTGCGACCGAATCGATGAGCGGCGCGTCCAACAGGCCGTCGTATCGCGCCGGAGCCCGTAATTTCACTGCTTCATTT
>CAZQAS010000027.1:1436-30198 GCA_964591285.1 uncultured Rhodothermales bacterium | reverse complement strand
GCGGACAATGCCGGCACGATCGAGGTCGCGAATATGAGCCTCGGCGGCTCCGGATTTAGCCAGGCACAGTACGACGCCATCCAGGGTGCTGTCGAGAGCGGAGTCGCATTTGCCGTTGCGGCGGGCAATTCAAGTGACGACGCCAGCGACTACAGTCCGGCCGCTTTCAATAACGTGCTCACGGTCTCGGCGCTGGCGGACTTCGACGGCAAACCCGGCGGGCTCGGCAGTCCTACGTGTCGTACCGATCAGGACGACACGCTGGCCGACTTTTCAAACTGGGGCGATGCCGTTCAGATCGCGGCGCCGGGGGTCTGCATCCTCTCGACGTTCCCGGTCGAGCAGGGTGAATATGGCACGATAAGCGGCACATCGATGGCCTCACCGCATGCAGCCGGGGCGCTCGCAATTCTGGCAAGCGCCAACAATCCCGGGAGTGAAGCGGACGTTCTCAATCTCTATAGCGGCGTCAAGGACGCCGGCAACTTTGACTGGACGGACGATTCCGGCGACGACATCTTCGAGCCTCTGCTGGATGTGAGCGACACAGATGTATTCGCGCCGACGCTTGTAGAGGGAAGCGGCGGCGAGGGCGGTGGAGACGGCGACGGGGATACGAACGCGCCGCCGACGGCGTCCTTCACGTACGACTGCAGTGATCTGGAGTGCGACTTCGATGGAAGCGGCTCGGCCGACACCGACGGCTCCATTGCGAGCTACGACTGGGATTTCGGCGACACCAGTACCGGCAGCGGGGTAAACGTCTCACATACATACGCCGCGAGCGGTACCTATACAGTGACGCTGACAGTTACGGACGGCGACAACGCGACGGACGAAGCGAGTCAGTCTGTTTCCGTCTCCGACGGCACGGCCGAAGATGAGTTCTCCCTAACCGCATCGGGCTACAAAGTCAGGGGACGCCACCACGCTGATCTCAGTTGGAGCGGGGCGACGTCGACCGAAATAGACGTCTATCGCGACGGAGCGCTCATAGCGACTACTCCCAATGAGGACGAATACACCGACTCGATGAACAACGTCGGCGGCAGCTCCTACACGTATCAGGTGTGCGAGGCCGGAACGACGACGTGTTCGAACGAGGCCACGGTCTCCTTCTAACGCGGATGAACCTTCGATGGGGGCCGGCAACGGTGGTTGAATGCGTGGGGGGCTAAAACGAGCGAAATAGCCGCTGCTAGCGGCCGGAGGCGATACAAAACAAGCCGCAGTACCGAGTCTGCCCCTCTACGTCGGCGCTACCGCACCACCGATCCTTCCTCCCCTTCGGTCGTGATCGGGCTAAGATTCCCCTCACGGTCCTCGGCCATCAGCAGCATGCCCTGACTCTCCAACCCAAAAATCTTCTTCGGCTCGAGATTCGCCACTACGACCACGCGTGTTCCGACGAGATCGCCCGGCTCCATCTGCTCGGCAACGCCCGCAAGGATCTGCCGCGTTTCGTAGCCGATATCGACGTCGAGCCGAAGCAACTTGTCCGACTTCTCCACGGGCGCCGCGTTCTTGACGAATCCCGCGCGGAGATCCAGCTTCATGAAGTCGTCAAACTGAATCGCTGTCTTTTCTTGGACGTACGGTCGGTCCGGCTTCTTTTGCGACCTGTCGGCGTCGGCCTCTCGCTTGCGAAGTCGCGTGAGCTGGGCGTCGATGACATCATCTTCAATCTTATCGAAGAGGATCTCCGGCGAACCGAGCGCATGTCCGGCCTCGAGAAGTGACTCGCCCGCCTGGTCCCATCCAATCGATCCCGAAGCGTCGTCGGGAAGGCTCGAGCGCACACCCTCGAGTCGAAGCATACTCCGGAGGCGGCCGGCCGAAAAGGGCAGCACTGGATCCAGGAGCACACTAAGCGCCGCACAGATCTGCAAAGACACGTGTACGGTATTAGCGCACGCCTTCGGATCCGTTTCGCGGGTATGCCACGGCTCCGTATCATTGAAATACTTGTTTCCGAGACGAGCCAGATTCATCGTCTCAAAGACCGCCTCGCGGTTGCGGAAGGCCTCGTACTGCTGACCGACTTTCCCCGGAAACGCGCGCAGAGATGTCAGGACCTCGCGATCCCGCGCAGACGGACCGATCAGATCCGGGACCCGCCCCTCGAAATATCGCTCGGCGAACGTCATCGCGCGGTTCACGAAGTTGCCGAGAATGTCGGCCAGCTCGCCATTGACGTGAGCCTGGAAATCGCTCCAGCTAAAGTCCGTGTCCTTCGCCTCTGGGAGCGTCGTCGCTAAGGCGTACCGCAGCAGATCCGGGGGGAACTCCTCCAGGTACTCGTGCAACCAGACCGCCCAACCGCGACTGGTGGAGAGTTTCTTCCCTTCGAGATTCAAGAACTCGTTCGCGGGGACGTTGTCCGGCAGCACGAAATCCTCGTACTCCATCAACATCGCGGGAAACATGAGACAGTGAAAGACGATGTTGTCCTTGCCGATGAAGTGGATGAGTCGGGAGTCTTCGTCCTGCCAATATCGCTTCCAACGGTCCGGATCGCCCTGCTTCTGCGCCCACTCCTTCGTCGCTGAGATGTACCCGATTGGCGCATCGAACCATACGTAGATCACCTTGCCGCGCGCGTCGACCCCGGCTTCTTCGGCCACGTCCTGGGGGACGGGCACGCCCCAAGGTACGTCGCGCGTAATGGCGCGGTCCTTCAGGCCCTCCTGCAGCCAGCTTCGGACCTGCCCGAGCACGTTCGGCTTCCAGTCGGAGTGCGTCTCGATCCAATCCTCCAACCGCTTCTGGTATTCTCCGAGCGGGAGGTACCAGTGCGTCGTCTCGCGGAGCTCAGGCGTCGCATTCGTCATAGCGCTGCGAGGATTCTTCAGCTCCTGTGGGCTAAGGGAGCTTCCGCAGTTCTCACACTGGTCGCCGTAGGCGTCCTCGTATCCACATACGGGACAGGTGCCGCGGACGAACCGATCGGCCAGGAATATCTCGGCTTCGGGATCGTAAAGTTGCTCTTCGGTCTTCAGGCGAAAGGCGCCCTTCTTCGCGAGGCGCCTAAAGAAGTCCTGACTCGTCTCCGTGTGCGTTTGCGTCGTCGTGCGTCCGTAGTAATCGAAACTGAGCCCGAAGCGTTCGAAGCTCTCGGCGATCATCGGATGGAATTCGTCGACGATTTCCTGTGGGGCGACGTCCTGTGCCAGCGCCCGCATCAGGATCGCAACGCCGTACTCATCCGAGCCACATACGTACACGACGTCGCGACCTTTGAGCCGCTGATACCGAACGAAGAGGTCAGCCGGCAGGTAGGCACCTGCGACGTGTCCCAGATGTATCGGGCCGTTGGCGTACGGAAGCGCAGAGGTGACGAGAATGCGTTCGGAGTCTTTCGTCGGCATGTGAGACGTTGATCGCGCGTTGCTATCGGATAGGCCACGGCCGCAGGTGATACGCCGGTCGCCGCTCACGCGTCAACGTGCGCCGCAACCGGCTGGGTGAAAGCCGTGCATGAACAAAATTTGGCGTAAGTTATAAAGAACGACGGCATATTCTCGATGTTCGACGATCACTCCATGGCCGAAACTATCGACAACGGCGACCTAAGACCCCGGTCCGGCTCGGTGAATCGAGAAACGGACGAGACCAAGGTACACGTAGAACTTCATCTCGATGAGCCCGGCCGCTTCGACGGCGAAACCGGCATCGGATTTCTGGATCATATGTTGGACCTGTTCGCCAAGCACGGCCAGTTCGGGCTTCGCGTAGATTGTGACGGCGATCTGGAGGTCGACGATCATCATTCCGTCGAGGACGTGGCCATCACGCTCGGTCAAGCCTTCAAGCAGGCACTCGGTGACAAGTCCTTCATTCGGCGCTACGGCCATGCCTACGTGCCTATGGATGCGGCGCTCGCACGGGCCGTCGTTGATTTGTCGGGCCGCTTCTTTCTGCATTTTCAGGCGGACTTCGGACGCGAACGGATCGGAGATCTATCCGTCGAGATGGTGGAGCATTTCTGGTACTCGTTTGCCGAGCACGCCGCGTGCAACCTGCACGTTGAGGTGCTGTACGGGAAGAACACCCACCACCAGATCGAGGCAATCTTCAAGGCGACGGCCAGGGCGTTGCGAGAGGCCATTCATCGGGATGTCTCATTCAGCCGTACGCCGTCGACGAAGGGTGCGCTTTAGGCCTTCGCCGCGTGGGACAAGTCGGGCCGCGAACACCGCAACGACGACCCGGCTTGAGCCGTATTCCCCATCAGACTTAAACGTTTAACTTCATGCTTGATAATCAGACGGTCGCCGTTATCGGCGCCGGCAACATCGGACGGGCCCTCATCGGCGGGCTCATCAAGGGTCACGAATTCAATCCCTCGCAGCTGTGGGCGACGCGTAGAAATCCCTGGGCATTGGATCAAATAGCGGACGACTTCCCCGGCATCTCGGCAACGAAGGACAATACGACCGCGGTTGCAAGCGCGACGATCATCATCCTGGCGGTCAAACCCCAGAACATACACGAGGTCCTCGACGAAATTTCAGGGAGTGTACGCGCGAACTCGCTCGTCATCTCGGTGTTGGCCGGCGTCACGACGGCCACGCTTCAGGAGCGGCTCGGGCAAGACGTCGCCGTTGTTCGCGCAATGCCGAACACGCCCGCCCTGGTCGACGAAGGTGCCACCGCCCTCGCCGGCGGCAGATTTGCTGGTGACGAACACCTCGCGCTTGCGCGGCATATTTTTGAGGCGGTCGGTACGGTCGAAATCGTGCCTGAGTATCTGATGGATGCGGTCACCGGACTCTCCGGAAGCGGGCCGGCGTACGTGTACATGTTCATCGAAGCACTCACTGATGCCGGCGTGAAGCAGGGCATACCACGGCCCGTCTCGTCTCGTCTGGCGGCGCAGACCGTCTATGGGGCAGCCAAACTCGTGATCGAGACCGGCAAACATCCGGCGATCCTACGCGATGAGGTTACGACGCCGGGCGGAACGGCGATTGCGGCCGTCGCGGAACTCGAGTCACACGGTTTGCGAACCATGCTGATCAATGCCGTCGCCACGGCTACCGCGCGCTCGAGTGAGCTTAGCAAGGCTTGAAACAGGAGTCCAGATCTCGCATGATCGTAATCGTCGACTACGGTATCGGAAATCTCCGATCGATGGAAAAGGCACTGGAGGCTGTTGGCGCCGAGGTCGTCCGGTCAGACCGCGAGATCGATATCGATCGGGCCGATAAGGTCGTACTGCCGGGTGTCGGCGCGTTCGGAGCGTGCGCCGACGAGATTCGCCGCCGAGGACTCGAGGAGCCTATTCTCAATGCGATTGGATCGGGGAAGCCGTTCCTGGGCGTCTGCGTCGGCATGCAGCTCCTCTTCGAGGTCGGCGAAGAAATGGGACAGCATGCGGGCATGGGTGTGCTGCCAGGGCACGTTCTTCGACTGGATGCCGTCCCGGAGGTCGCCCAGTCTTCGGCCGCGTCGTCACCGAATATGACCGCGACGGGCGCCGGCCGGTCGGCAGGGACGTGGAACGAGAAACTGAAAATTCCGCACATGGGATGGAATACGATCGAGCCCACGGCCGAGCATCCGCTCCTGTCCGGTCTGCCGGAGGAGGCGTACTTCTACTTCGTGCACTCCTATGCTGCCGTGCCGGATGAGCCGAGCGACGTGCTCGCCTTCAGCCGCTACGGCGTCCGCTTTCCAGCCGTCGTCCAACGGAACAACGTATTTGGGGTCCAGTTTCACCCTGAGAAGAGCCAGCGGAACGGGCTGCAAGTCCTCAAGAACTTTGCAGATCGCGTTCGCTAACGCTCTCACATGCAGAAGGCGGAGGCTTCATGCTTCCTGCCTTTTATTTTTGTCCGGCAGTTATTAGATCGCCACGTCCCTTTCGCCGGTCGAACCGGCAAGTCTCATGCTCGTCATTCCGGCTATCGATCTGAGAGACGGGAAGTGCGTACGGCTCTATCAGGGCTCCTACGAGCAGGAGACGGTCTACTACGACGATCCCGTCAAGATGGCGAAGCTCTGGCGTATCCAGAATGCCCGCGTGTTGCACGTGGTCGATCTGGATGCGGCACGCAACGATGGCACGGATAATCGAGAGGTCGTCGAACGAATCTGCAGTGAGCTCGACATCCCCGTTCAGCTCGGCGGCGGAATCCGTTCAATGTCGGATGTTGAGGAAGCACTGAAGCTCGGCGTCTATCGAGTGATTATCGGCACCGCCGCGGTGCGCGATCCGGAGTTTGTGTCGGAGGCGGTCGCACGTCACACGTGTAGCCGCGTGGTGGTAGGGATCGATGCGCGCGATGGGGAGGTTCGGCTGGACGGCTGGACGGAAGGCAGCGGCGTTAAAGCGGGTGATTTAGCCCTCGACATGGAAGATCGCGGCGTCCGCCGAATCATCTACACGGATATCAGCCGCGACGGTACGCTGAAAGGCCCCAACATGGACGGATATCGATCGCTCGGCAAGCGCCTCAATCGTGTTCGGATTACCGCATCGGGAGGCGTCGGAGGCTATCAGGATCTCATTCGCCTAAAGGAGCTAGAGCCCTACCGTGTGGATTCGGTGATTATCGGCCGGGCGCTTTACGAAAATCGCTTCCCGTGCCAGCAGTTCTGGTGCTGGAATTACAAGGACGAGGTGGACCTCGGGCGATTTTCGACGGCCAAGCTTCAGACGGCGACCGGCGAGGACTGCTAGCGAAAATGGCACTCGCAAAACGCATCGTCCCCTGCTTGGACGTCGACCAGGGGCGTGTGGTAAAGGGGGTTCGATTCGTCGACATCGTCGATGCAGGCGATCCTGTCGAGCAGGCCCGGTTTTATGATGCAGCCGGTGCGGACGAACTCGTGTTTTTGGATATCACAGCTACGCACGAGAACCGTGGCATCATGCGCGATGTGGTACGCCGCACGGCTGATCAAGTCTTCATTCCGCTGACGGTCGGAGGCGGACTGCGAAGCGTCGAAGACATGCGCTCGATGCTCCAGGCCGGAGCGGACAAGGTCTCTCTGAATTCTGCTGCTATTCGAGATCCCAACGTAATCGCACGCGGCGCTGCGGCGTTCGGCTCACAGTGCGTCGTCGTGGCGATCGATGCGCGCCGGCGCGAGGACGGCGGATGGGAGGTGTACACGCATGGCGGTCGCAAGCCAACCGGGCTGGATGCCGTGGAGTGGGCGGTCGAGGCCGAGCGGCGCGGTGCCGGCGAGCTGCTCGTGACCTCAATGGACCGGGACGGGACGAAAGATGGGTACGACCTTGACCTCCTCGAGGCAATTACGTCGCGCGTTTCGATTCCCGTAATCGCCTCCGGCGGTGCCGGGACCCTCGAGCATCTACGGGACGGCCTCGCCGAGGGCGGTGCCGACGCCGTTCTGGCCGCTTCCATCTTTCACTTCCGGGAGTATACCGTCGAGGAGGCAAAGTCCTTTCTCGAATCGGCCGGCGTGACGGTGCGCCGAGAATAACGGCACTCAGCCGGAAAGCAGCTTCTGGACGAACGCGAAGGCGGCCGCATACACCCGACCACCCGGGTCATCGCGAGGACCGGCCACGTTAAGTGTCTGGATTCGATGCCGAGCTATCCATGCACGAGTTTGCTCAACACTTGTCGAGGTCGGATCGACGACGAGCAGCGGCCGATGCCGACGGCTTGCCTCCTCGATCGTGAAAGCCGTACCGCCGGAAGGCACTCCGTCCACCAGCACCAGGGTCCCGTCGCTGTCTCTCACATTCCACGACGTCCGCTCGCTGTATTCCTCCGAAGGCGTCTCCTGAAGCGGGTAGCGATCCGCGATACGTCCGTCGACGGCCCGGCGACCGCTCGGACACCATCCCCCCACCGAGATGCCGGCCTCCATCGCCGCATCCAGCGCAGCGCGGTCCACGCCGGACTGTCCTCCAGAGACGACGCGCTGAAGCCGGACCTCCGATGCTGATGTCTCGTATTCCATTCGACAATCTCGCGCGTTTTGCTCAGTTGGACGACGTGCACGACATCGGCAATGCGAACGAAATATACCGCACCTCCGTATCGCGCGACTCTTCATTGCCATCGACCTGCCCGATGATCAGACGGCGTCGCTGCAGCGGCTCCGTGACAACTCCCTTCCGGCCCGCTGGACGCCGGATGAGCAATATCATCTAACGATGCGCTTCGTCGGAGAAGCCGACGATTCGACGACAGTGCAGCTCATTGAGGCTCTGCATGAGATCGAAGCCGAATCATTCACGGTGCGTGGACAGGGCGTTGATGTTTTTCCATCTCGGCGGCGGCCCCGCGTCCTCGTCTCGCGCATTGAACGGGAACCTCGACTGATGGAGCTTCAGGAGGAAATCGATCGCACGGTCGTGAAGCTTGGACTCCCGAAGGATCGGAAATCCTTCAACCCGCACGTCACCTTCGCGCGGCTCCGAAGCGCTCAGCCCCGACAGGTACGCCGCTTCTTGAAGCAGCATGAAGAACATCGGATCGATCCCTTTCAGGCGGAGCGGTTTCATCTCTACCGCAGCGACCTGCATCCGGACGGCGCCGTTCACACAATCCGGAGCACCTTTCCGCTCGTCGCACGTGATTGAGGGGCGTCAGATCTGCGTTGGAGGAGGCGGCGGATCACTTGCAGGGAACGACTCTCGGACGGTCTCGTCTCGATCGTCCTCGACCTCTTCCACTTCCTCCCCAAGGAATTCGAGGCAGGCATGCCGCGACTGGTGACAAGCGGCGTACGCTGCGCGGAGCTGGCCGTCGCTGTGCTCGATCGCTTCAATCTCCTGCGCGCACGCCTCGGAAACCTTTCCGCACAGCCTGGCCACGTCGGAGGCGTGATCGGACGCACGAAGCAGGAAATTCGCGAGCGTCAGATTGGCTTCCGCACAGTCGTCCAGTGCCCTCAACCGCTCGAGTGTGGCGAGATCTCCGCCGGAATCGATACAGTAGGCCGCCGTCTGATGACAGATCCGATAGGTCTCCATCAGATCGTCGATAATTCGATCGAGATCAACGCCTGCCTTCAACCCGAATTCCGACATGTAACCGTCCTCGTTATCGATTGCAGTGAGGCGTATAATGTAGTGTAGCGAGAATACATTCGTTAACTCGCCGCGTCCGGTAAGTGGTCTACCACCCCGGTGAAGCAGATAATATCAAGCAAGCGTTACACGTCGCGGCCGATGCTCAGCTGTCAGAAAGTACGGTTCTTCCTGCCTGATGAGGTGCGCTATCTAAACTGCGCGTACATGTCCCCGATAGCGAAGGCCGTGGAGCAGGCCGGCCTCGCAGGAATGCGGCAGAAGCGGAATCCGAGCGCAACCGGACCCGCAGATTTTTTCGCGGACAGCGACCGAGTCCGTGATTTGTTTGGACGCTTGATCGGCGCCCCAGCTCGGTCGATCGCCATTATCCCATCCGTCTCCTACGGCATCGCGACGATTGCGAACAACCTGGAAATCGCCGGCGGATCTAACATCGTACTACTGGAGGAGCAGTTTCCGAGCAACGTTTACATCTGGCGGCGCATCGCCCGCGAGCGCGGCGCCCACATCCGAACCGTGGGCGCCGATGTGGCGAGCGGGAACCGTTCTGCCGCCTGGAACGCGCGCATTCTCGAGTCGATCGATGGGCAAACCGCCGTCGTCGCACTCCCTCACGTGCAATGGACCGACGGCACCCTCTTCGACCTAGAGGCGATCTCCGACAGGGCACGCACCGTTGGAGCCGCACTCGTCGTCGACGGAACGCAGTCGGTCGGGGCGCTGCCGTTCGATGTCGGCCGCATCCGGCCGGACGCCCTTGTCTGCGCCGGGTACAAGTGGCTGCTAGGTCCGTACTCGATCGGCGTGGCCTATTTCGACCCGCGCCATCACGAGGGTGTGCCGCTGGAGGAAAATTGGATCACACGTCGACACAGTGAGGAATTCAGCCGACTAGTAGCGTACGAAGACGACTATCAGCCGGGAGCCGTGAGATACGACGTCGGCGAGCGTAGCAATTTCATACTCGTGCCGATGATGGCCGCCGCGCTGGAATTGGTCCTCGAATGGGGCGCTGAGAACATTCAGGAGTACAGCCGGCATCTAACCCAGGAACTGCTGGAACGCGCCCAGGAGATGGGGTACCGAATTGAGGGCGAGGACGGCCGCGCCGCTCACCTGTTCGGGATTCGAATGCCGGAAGCCGTCGAGGCAGAACGGCTCCGAACGGAACTGGATCACAGAAACGTATCGGTCTCGATCCGCGGAAGTGCCGTTCGCGTGTCGCCGCATGTATACAATGATGAGCAGGATGTGGCCGTCCTGCTCGACGCTCTCGACACAGCGGCCCGTGTGGCTACATGAAATGTGGAGCCACGCAGCCGACGGCATCGAACGATCTGTGTCGGCAATCCCGGAGAGGGAGGGGGTCGCGGGAATCCATCCATGCCGTCGAACCAAGCAATCGAGACCCGGTATCACATCAACGCGGCACGGGCTTTGTAATGTTGATAATGTACTGATACGCATTTGGCCCACATCCCACCCTGGAATCATCGAGCTTACGATTATGAACATACGTGCGTTGCTCGCTGGAACCGTCTTGACGGTTTTCGCCCTGATTAGCTCTGTCTCGCCTGCTGCGGCACAGGATGCCGAAGACGTCTTCGAGCGTCTGAAGAACAAGTACGATTCGATCGAGTCACTGCGAGCAGAATTCTCGCAGACCATGAGCTCGTCCTACATGGATGAGCAAGCAACCTCTCACGGCCTTCTGATCGCGAGCGGCGAAAAATATCGTGTCGAGACGGAAGGACAGACGCTCGTTACCGACGGAGAGGTGACGTGGGTGTACATGCCCTCTCAACAGCAGGTTCTCATCAACGACTACATGGAGGATGAGCAGACCTTCTCGGTGAACGAATTCCTTTTCGATTACGACGAACGATTCAAGCTGTCGGACGTCCAGAGGAGCACGCTCGATGGTGAGGACCACTTCGTCGTGTCCCTCGAACCAAAGTCCAAAGACGCCTTCTTCACGGAGGCTACGCTTTCGATGCGCGCGCGTGACAACGTGGTCACCCGGCTGCAGGTCGTAGACGTCAACGGCACGACGATGGTCTTTCGGCTGACGAACATTCAGATCAATCCGACACTGGACGCCGGCGTCTTTTCGTTCACACCTCCGAAGGGCGCAGAGGTCGTTGATCTCCGTTCCTGATGAACGCTCGCACGCGAAGTCTCCTTGCACAGGTAGGAAGCTTCGCGCTCGCCGGAGTTCTTCTCTACCTGGCGCTTCGCGGGGTTGATCTCCGGTCGGTGGGCGGCGCACTGGCCGGAGCAAATTATGCCTGGCTCGTTCCGCTCGTCGCGGTCGTTCTGGCTAGCCATCTCCTGCGTGCCTGGCGCTGGCAGGTCCTTATCGAGGCGCTCCCCGCTCACGACGCGCCTTCGACGGATGCCGGGGTAGTCCGGGTGCCGTCGATTAAGAAGACGTTTTATTCGGTGATGATTGGCTACATGGTCAATTACGCCGCTCCTCGACTCGGCGAGATCGCCCGCACGGCCAACCTCTCGGCGCAGACGAGGCTCAGCTTCAGCAGCCTTTTCGGAACGGTTGTCGTCGAGCGTATTTTGGACGTGCTCGTCCTGCTTGCTGCAATCGGCAGTGTATTCGTTCTCCTGCTCGACCGAAGCGCCACGCTCGATCGGCTGTTCATCGCGCCAATGGCGGAGCAGCTCGGCCGACTGCCTACCGTAGCGATCGGCGTTTCAATTGTGGCGCTTTTCCTGGTGGTTGGTTACATCTTTCGGCAGGTGCTCCGACGTCAGGATTCGGCTACCTATCGATTTTGGAGTGAACGCGCCCGCCCGGCCGTCGTCTCATTCAAGGAGGGCCTGGCGACGCTGCTGCACGTTCGTCGTTGGGGCGTCTTGATCGGGACCACGATTGTCATCTGGTTTCTGTATCTGCTTTCAGCCTACGTGCCTTTTCTGATGCTGGGCATGACCGAGACGTTCGGTCTCTCGCTGCTCGATACCTGGTCCATTATGATTCTCGGCGCGATCGGCGTTGCCATTCCTTCACCAGGCGGAACGGGATCCTACCATTATATTACCGTACAGACGCTCGTCCACCTATTCGGCGTCCATCAGAATCCGGCAGCGACCTACGCGGTGCTCACACACGGCGCACAGCTGATCCTGTTCGTGCTCGCGGGCGCCGTGTGTCTTATGCTTCAGGGGACAGATTTCCGGGCATTGAAGCGAAGAACGGTGGCGGCCCAGGAGGAGAAGCGTGCGTAGCGGCGCCTATATCATCGCCCTGATCGCCGTGAGCTCGTATCTGTTCCCGGCGGTGACCTACGGCCAGGCCTCGTGTACGCCCTTTCCGCTTGAGGCACCGGAGCGTTCCGACGATAGACCCTCGCTGGACGTGCAGCTCGCGGTGATCGAGCTGCGCCTTGATCCGCAGGAGCGGCGTGCGAGCGGACGCGCAACGTACGAGTTGCTGTTGGATGGGCGGCCTGACAGCGTGGAGTTTGCAATCCCGAGCACCGGAATTGACAGCGTCTACGCCATAGTCTCTGGACGTCCCTCCTTTTCCCTGCCGAGTCTTAGTCGTGGTCCGGATGGGGCGATCGTCGATCTGGCCCCTCTGAGGGAGGCCGGCGTAGAGCTGGATTCGCTCCTGCGACTCGCCGTTGACTTCCGAAGCGACGGCATACGGTTCGGCGACAGTGCGGCCTGGGCGCTCGACCCGGCCGAGCCATGGTTTCCCTGGACAGGCATGCCGGGCGACCGCTTCAACACCCGCATGACGATAAGAGTACCAGACGACTGGACCGTCGCCGCACCGGGAGTTCAGACGGCCGAGCGCACAACGGATGATGGCCATCGCGAAGTTCTCTTCTCCTCTCCACACGCACTGCCCGCTCGCGCCATCGGATTCATTGCGGGGGCCTTTCAACCCGACGTATCGTTTGCAGACTTATCGCGGGGCCGACGCCTGCCCATCTCATATCTTGACGGCGTGGTCGCGCCTGCAGTCGGTGACCAGCTTGCCGCGCTTTCTTCCTGGACGGAATACCCGTATCCATTCGATCGCTACAGCCGGCTCGTCACCGGTGGCGCGGCGGCTTCGGCGGGAGCAGCGATGGCCGTTGCCCCCACGTTCGTACACGGCGATGACGGCGGACAGGCATCGACCCGCCAGAGTACGTACGCCGTATCGGAGCCGGCTCGACAGTGGTTTGGGGTCGTGACCTCCGCCTCCGACTGGAGTCACGTTTGGTGGGAGTATGCGCTTTCCTCCTACGTTGGGCTGCTGACGAGTGGAGAGCCCCTCGCCT
Source organism: uncultured Rhodothermales bacterium (assembly GCA_964591285.1). Lineage (GTDB taxonomy): Bacteria > Bacteroidota > Rhodothermia > Rhodothermales > VXPQ01 > CAZQAS01. The sequence goes on along the minus strand of CAZQAS010000027.1, from coordinate 16,890 downwards.
ACCGTCTACCGGCACTGCGCGAAACTTACCTTGAAGAGGCTGAGCGGTACGTCCGTCCGCTCGTTTGGAACCGCTGGAACCATCCCGCCGACCTGTTCGACGCTCACGCATACGCAAAGGGGTCGTGGGTCCTGCACATGCTGCGCGATCAGGTCGGGGACGAAGCGTTTCAGGCCGCCGTCGCGCAGTTCGTGGAATCGAATCAGTTCGCTTCCGTCAGCACCGAGACGTTTCTCGCCTCCGTGAGCGATCAGCACGGAGGGGATGTCTCTCGCTTCGCCGAGCAGTGGATTCGATCGGCCGGGCATCCGATTCTCCAGATTTCGTATGAGTCGATCGACGACGGGCTATTCGTTCGCGTCGAACAGGTTCAGGAGGGTGATTATGTGGCTGCGGTCTTTGATCTGGAGCTGACGCTGGAAATCGGCGCGCTCGGATCGACCGAGCGGTTCAGCGTGTCGATCGACGAACGCAGTGAGCAGTTCGTTCTGCCCTTTGCGAGTTCTCCACGTTTCTTGGCTGTGGATCCGGATGAAGACTGGCTCCTCGTCGCCGGCGTGGATCAGCCGACGGGGGCCTGGGTTGCACAGCTTCGAGATGCATCCACGGCTCATTCTCGTGCGATCGGCGCAGGGGCCCTTACGAACGTCGAGTCAGATCCCGCGCTGCTTCTCGGCCTGCGGTCGGCATTGGCCTCGGAAACCGATCCTCGGGTCCGGTCTCGCATCATCGAGTCGATTGCCAATGTTTCGAGCGAGGCGGCCGAGCGCACCATTTTTGAAGCCTCGGAGGACTCCTCGCCCCTCGTGCGATCCGCCGTTCTGGGCGTGCTGCCGGCGCTGTCCGACGATCGCCGAGCGGCCGAGCTGGCTGCGATGGCGGCGCAGCGCGACACCGACGCTGGAGTGCAGGCTCAAGCCGTCCGCACGCTGGCGCAAATCGGGGCCGACTCGGCCGCGGACGTAGCGCGCGCGGCGTTGATCACGCCCTCTCCGGGTGGCGCCGTCCGTGCGGCGGGACTCTATGCACTGAGACTGATTCACCAGCGGGCGCCTGGTGAATCGCTCGCCGCCGCCCTCACCTACAGCGGGTCGGAATTCGTACTTCCGGTGCGACTCGAAGCGGTCCGCCTGCTCGGAACGCTCGCCCCGATGCAGCGCGAAGCGGCAGCGCGGCTCGGCGATCTCTTAGGCGACGGAAGCCGTGAGGTCCGGGCGGTCGCCGCCGAATCACTCTCCAATATCGGTGCTTTCGACGTGCTGCGCGACCAGATGGCCGGCGAACCGTCGAGCCGCGGTCGCGCCCTGCTCTCCTCGTTTCTGCCTTGCGAGTAGCACGAATTATTCGCATACGGCTCATCGAGCCGATCGTACGATTCAGCCGCACGCAGGCACTGTTCGTCTCAGAATTGATGGAATCCCGAGGTGCGTACCGTACCGTTATCATTGCCGACATGGATCGGACTTATGCTACCGCACTCGCATAACTAATTTCGTATCCATTATGCAAGCTTCCGTCGACCAGAACGGCCGCAATCCGTTAGCAGAGCTGATCAGCGACGACGTCTATCACCTGCTTGAAGAGCATAATCTCTTCAATGAGAAAAGTGTCCGGGATTTTCAGATTCGCCTGAAGTTTCGGCGCATGCGTGCCGACGAAGTGCCTGCTTACGACGCTATCGAGCAGCTTCGTGAGGACTATCCGTACTTGCAGTTCGACACGATCCGCAAGATCGTCTACAAGCTGAACAATCGGTAGGCCGTGCTCAGTAGAATTCCCGCGGCCACGGACACGTTAAGCGATTCCGTATCCTCTCGTATCGGGATGCGTATGCGGAAGTCGCATTCTTCGAGGATCCCTTCGCGAACGCCCTCTCCTTCACTACCGAGAACGATCGCCAACGGCCGGTCCCAATCCATCTCCCAGACGATCGTTTCTCCACGAACGTCGGCGCCGGCAATCCAGTAGCCCCTCTCCTTTAGCTGGTAAACCGACTCCGCCAGGCTGGCAGTCCTCGCGACCGGCACCCGACCTGCCGTGCCTGCGCTCGCCTTTAGCGCGGCAGCGTTCAACGGCGCCATTTTACGTTGCGGCACAATGACACCGGCTGCGCCGAAAGCGGCCGCACTCCGCAGGATCGCGCCGAAGTTAAATGGATCCTGGATCCGGTCGAGGAGCACGATACGCGGCCGTCGCGAACGTACCTCCTCTCGTGTCGCTCCGATCTCCTGCAGCATCTGATTCAAATCGGCGTACGCGATGGGAGCAGCGCTCGCTACGACGCCCTGATGATTGAGGCCGCGTGCGAGCTGGTTCAGATGCCCCGCCGGTACGTACTGAACCTGGACGTCCGAGTCGGCAGCGATTCGGCGGATGTCGGAAATGTCTTTCCCGCCTATTCCCCGCTGCAGCAGCACCTTCTCTACACGATGCGGATCGCGCTCGAGCAACTCGCGCACAGGATTGCGCCCGAGCACTAGCGATGAATCCGGATGACGATTCGCGCTCACTGGTCGAGAGCCTCCATAAGTCCGTTGAAAAGCACCCCTACGTAATCTTCGTGCTCGGGCTTCATGAGTACACTTCGGAGGATGTTCGTCGTATCGCAATCGTGCTGAATTTGAGGCCAAAGCTCCGCGAGCTGTGCTGCGTCGACCCGCATCAGACTGAGGAAGAGGGGATTCTCACTGCGCTTCATCGCGGCCTCGAACACCGTGCGGCTTCGGGCGTCGACCGACGCCGTTGTGGCAGACGTCGGAATCGGGAAATACGTGACGATGTCCAGCTCCGGATCGACCCATGGGCTGAAATCCGTCGACTCATCCAGGCGGCGATAAAAATCGCGAGCGGCACGCAATCCCGCCTTCAAGATCGGTCCCAAACCGGCATCGCTCTCTAGCGGCAGCATCGCCAGCGTCAGCCAAAGCGCACCTGCTGCGGCGCCCGCGCGCGAACACTCGAAGCTAATCTCTCCGAGATGCAGCGCTTCCGAGGTGAAGTAGGTATACGGTGAATCGTGTTGATAGACGCGCCCGACACGAGGATCGCGAAAGAGGATGCATCCGCATCCGTACGGCTGCAATCCGTGCTTGTGCGGATCCACGACGACCGAATCACACCGAGAAATCGCTCTCAGATGACGCCTCGTTTCCTCACTCAACGACGCATCGGGATCATCGGCAAGCAGCACGAAGAAACCGCCATAAGCCGCATCGACGTGAACCCGCACGCCGTACTGTCTGCACAGCGAGACGGCGTCGGCGACGGGATCAACGGCCCCGATGCCCGTCGTGCCGGCCGTGAGGACTACCGTTCCCACCTCGCCGCTCTGTACGATCTCTTCGAGCGCATCGAGGTTCATCCGGCCGTCGGCCGCCGTCGGCACGGCCATCGTTTCCACACGGAGTAAGTCACCGAGTCGACGGTGGGTATAGTGCGCCTGATCGCTGTACGCGATGCCCTTTTCCGGATGCATCTCTCTCGAAATCCATGCGGCCTCCAGGTTCGCAATCGTACCGCTGCTCGTGAGGTGGCCGAGGCTTTGCTCCGGAAATCCAAACATCGCCGTCAAATCGGCGACCACCTCCTTCTCCATCTCGCTCGTGGGAGGGCCGCCATCGAGGGCGTGATTGTTCGGATTGATGAGCATGGCCGCCGTGTATCCCGCCACCGCGACGGGATGGGGCGGCTTGAGCATCTGTCCCGCATACAGCGGGTGGAAGAAAGGATAGTTTCCCTCGAGTCGCGAGAGGTAGGCGTCAAACACCTCCGCAACGGCATCCTCATCGATCACCATCGAGGGATGCACCTGGCGGCTCCCCCACCGCAACTCCCACTCCCGGACAGCGTCGACGGCCTTAGTTAGATATGCATCTAGATCCATCGCGATCGCGCCCTGCGAACCGGCGGGACTGACCCTACGTTCATGCCGGTGTCGATACGGCCGTCGGAGGCGACGCCTCCTCCGTGTGCCTTCGTTTCCAGGTGAACGACAGGCCTACAACCCCCGCCGCAAGAATCAGAGTGGCAATGACCTCCGCCTGCGTCACTGTTAGACCGAAAAGATCGAATTGATTGTTGACGCGAATCTGTTCGATGAGGAATCGCTCGATGCCGTTCAGTACAAGATAGAAGGAGAACAGCCAACCGCTTCGATAGGGATGCTTGCGGTAGACCCACAGCACACCGAACAGCAGGGCAGCGAATACGAACTCGTATATGGACGTCGGGTAGACTCCAGGATCCGGAAGCGTCACGCCGAGAATATTATTCGGATAGGTCTCGGCCCACAGCCAGGTCGGCAGCCAGTCCGGTTTCGCGCTCAGGTCGGAGACGATCCCCCAGTCGCCGTCGCCGGCCAGATGACATCCGATGCGTCCGATTCCGTAGGCGAGCATGAGTCCGGGCGCCAGGGCATCCGCGAACGCACCGAGCTCGACACCCTTCTTGCGAAGGTACCAGGCGATGGTGAGGCCGGCGATGATGAGACCGCCATAAAAGCTCAGCCCGCCGCTCGAGAAGATCATCCCGAAAGGATCCCGCGAAAAATCGTCGAGGTTCTCGAGGATGTGGAAGAGTTTTGATCCGGCTATCCCCAGCACCACCGCGAGCACGGTAATCGTCCCTAGAAGCACCGAGGGACTCGCATCCTGCTTGAGCGTTCGCTTCGGCTTTTTCCCTTTACCGTCCTCGACGGGGACCCGAACCGAACTGATCCTACCGAGCTCATACATCCGGTCTAACTCTCGCCGCGTGAGCCACATAGCCGTAAGGACGGCCACAGCCACCATCGCGCCGAAGGAGTAGATCGGGAAGGGAAGGCTGATCCCGAAGAGGTCCTGAAAAATGTCGCTGAGTCTTGGATACATCGACTAGGTGGTACCTACTGGCTGACCGCTGCATCTTCCGGCGCGCGCCGCACGAGTTCGGCGATCTTGTCGGGCGGAATCTCCACCTGTTCGCCCGTCGCCATCATTTTCATCTGCACCATGCCGGACTCGAGCTCGTTCTGGCCAACGATGACGGCGTGCCGCGCATTCTGTCGATTTGCCTCACGCATTTGGGCCTTCATCGACCGGCCCTTGAGATCAACGCCGACGTGCAGTCCGGATCGCCGCAGCGTATGTGCCTGTCGAAACGCCCAGCGTGCGGCTTCGTCGCCGAGCGCGACCATAAACACGTCGAGACCGGACTGGCCGGGGAGTTCGGCGTTCTGGGCGGCGAGCGCGAGAAAGAGGCGTTCCATTCCGGCCGCGAAGCCGACAGCCGGAACTGCATCTCCTCCGCCGATCTCCTTCGATAGGAGGTCGTAGCGGCCGCCGCCGGCCAGGGCGCTCTGTGCACCGAGATCGGTGCTTTCCAACTCGAATGCAGTGTGCGTGTAGTAATCCAGTCCGCGGACGAGGAATGGATCTTCACGGTATTCGATGCCAAGATCACTCAGATACTGCTTGACCCGGGCATACTGTTCACGGCTCTGCGGGCTGATGAAATCCAAGAGCACGGGTGCCTCCGCAAGCAGATCGCGTTCCTTCTCATCCTTCGTGTCGAGAATCCGCAGAGGATTCGTTTCGAGCCGCTTCCTGCTCGTCTCGCTCAGGCGCGACGCGTGTGGGCGGAAGTACTCCCGAAGCGCCTCCTTGTAGCGCGGGCGGCTCTCTGCGTCGCCGAGTGTGTTGATTCGCAAGTCCATGTTCGAGAGGCCGAACTCTTCGTAGACGGCAAGCATCAGCGCAATTGACTCCGCGTCCGCGCGCGGATCATCGGCTCCGATAATTTCGCAGCCGAACTGGTGGAACTGGCGGTACCGGCCTTTTTGCGGGCGCTCGGCGCGAAAACACGGCCCGATGTAGAAAAGCTTCTGCACGCCGCCCCGCTGGTCGAGGTGATGCTGCAGGAATGCCCGCATCACAGGCGCCGTAAGCTCCGGCCGAAGCACATAATTCGTCTCGCCCCGTTCGAAGCTGAACATCTCCTTCGACACCACGTCTGTGAGCTGGCCCAGTCCACGCGCGATGAGCTCCGTCTCCTCCAGAATAGGGGTGCGGATCTCTTCCAGGTTAAATCGCGCCATAACGCCCCGAATGGCCGATTCCACGTAATGCCACGCCGCCGTTCCCGGAATGGTCGTGCCGTCCGTCGTGGAAGCCTCCGGAAGGATGTCGAACGTTCCTTTGATGTTCTGGTACGTACGAGCCACAGTGAATTGAGTCTACCGTGAAGGAGACAAAGTGAGGGGCTTGTTAGTAGTCGGCGGCGAGCGGCGTGGCTAACCTTCCATCAAATCCGTCTCTCCCTCTCGGAATACGGCGATCACGTCATCTTCCGAGGTGGCTTCACGCAGGCGCGATCGAAACCGATCTCGATTCATCAGGCGGGAGACACGGCTCAAAATCTTGATGTGCTCAGATTTTGCCACCTCGGTCCCGACGAGCAAAAAGATGAGCCGGACCGGCGCGTTGTCGATCGCACCGAAGTCCACCGGCTCTCGTGTGACGGCGAAAGCCGCGACGCTTTCGCGGACGGCGCTCGTTTTCGCATGGGGCAGCGCCAGCTCCTTCCCAACGCCCGTGGACATCATGGTCTCACGCTCCAAGATGGCATTGCGGACCTGTTCGATGTCGACTACCGCCGGGTGATCCTCCAGTAGATTGATCAGATTTAGGAGAACTTCCTCCTTACTCGTCCCGGGGAGCCCGACCTGAACGGTGTCGGGTGACAGCAGATCGTGTATTTCCAAAAACCGCGTTGCGGGCATAGCCAAGTCTACCTGATTTCGTCGCAATGCGACACGTCGTTCGGACGGCGTGCTGCGTCATCTCACGGACGCGGACGCCGCTGTGGTGCGTCAGCCTGATCCGCTCGGGAGCCACAATCGTCCAATTCTGAACGCGCTAGGGGGATAACGTCCGTCCATACGCCTTGTTCGCTGGTGCGACGGCGAGGACTGATCTGCACATCATCTTTAAACCTTCGCTTACGAACCGTCGACGGAGCGAAGGCGCTCGATCACACCTTGCATGTCACCGGGAGGATCGGCCTGGAAGGAAACCTTCTGCCCGGTGCCTGGATGCCGGAAGCCCAAGGTTTCCGCGTGCAACGCCTGCCTGTTCAATCTATCGAACAGATTCCGAAAGAACGCTTTTCGGCTGCCTCCCGCCGGGCCGTATCGAATCGCGCGTCCCCCGTAGGTCTCGTCACCAAACACTGGGTGGTTCATGTGCTGCGCGTGCACGCGGATCTGGTGAGTGCGTCCCGTCTCCAGCCGGAAGGCACATATGGACGTATAACTGAGCGGCTCTATCAGCTCATAGTGCGTCACGGCCGACTTGCCGGAGCCCGCCGGGACGACGGCCATGCGCTTTCGATCCCGAGGATCCCTCCCGAGCTCCGTTTCGACCCGGCCCGTAGGAGGATCCGGTGCGCCCCACAGAATTGCAAGATATCGACGCTCGATCGTGCGTTCCGCAAACTGCCGAGCAAGCTCTCGGTGCGTACGATCGTTCTTCGCGACCACGAGCAGACCTGACGTGTCCTTATCCAGCCGATGTACGATCCCCGGCCGGATGGCGGGATCGCCCTGGATCTGCGGCAGCGCATTCACCGTCGAGAGACCGACGGCATCGTCATCGAGGTCGTCATCATCGTCCGAGTCGACGTCGATCGGCGTTGATCCGACGTGGTGAAGCAGCGCGTTCACGAGCGTGCCGGTCCTATTTCCGTAAGCAGGATGGACAACCATTCCGGCCGACTTGTTTACGATGATGAGGTCGTCATCCTCGTAGATGATGTCCAGCGGGATGGGTTCAGGCTGCGCCTCGATCGGAGGCGGCCTCAAGAGGGTGCAGATGATGACGTCTTCGGCCTGCACGTTGTAGGACGACTTGTCGACGACCTCGTCGTTGACCATCACGAATCCTTCGTTGATTCCGCGCTGGACTTTAGTCCTCGATACGTTCGGCAGAAAGCGCGCGAGATAGAGGTCGAGTCGCGTCCCCTCTTCGTATCCTCGAGGTACCTCGAGCGTCACGATCTGTTCTATTCGTTTCTCGTCCACCGCAGTGTATTCTATTCTTTTCGCAAACCTCATCGAAGGTATCCGGCACGTGGTTCACGCAGACGGCCAACCGCCGTTCGACTGCGGGAGGCCTCAAGCGCGTTCGCGCATTTCTGGTTTGCTGTCATCCCCACCGGCAAGCGGCCGCGCGAGAAAGAACTGTTTTCCGGCCATCTGGCGCACGATTCCTTTGAATTCGAGGCCGAGTAGATACGCCAGTGCCATAGCGGAATCCAGCCCGGATCCGGCGCAAATCTGGTCGATATGCATGGGTTCGGGCGTCAGGGCCCGGCAGAGGAGGCGCTCCTCCGGTGAAAGTGACCCCGCATCCACGGAATCGAACCCGGAGACCCCCGTGTTCTGGATGATTCCGAACTCGTTGAGGACATCGTCGACCCGCTGGACGAGTTTGGCCACGCCGTCTCTGATGAGCGCATTCGCACCTCGGCTTGATTTGCTGTGAATGGGACCGGGGACGGCGAACACCTCTCGGTTCTCCTCGACGGCAAGCCGGGCGGTGATGAGCGCTCCCCCCTCATCGTACGCCTCCACGATGATCGTACCGCGCGCAATTCCGCTGATCACGCGGTTTCGGCGCGGGAAGTTCGGTCCATCCGGCTTCTCTCCCATCGGATACTCCGACACCACGGCGCCACGCTCCATCATGGCGCGCGCGAGACGCGTGTGACGTCCCGGATAGATGCGATCTACGCCCGATCCGAGCACGGCGATGGTCCGGCCGTCAGCCTCCAGCGCGGCACGATGGGCCTGTGCGTCGATTCCGTATGCCAGCCCACTTACGACGGTGCAGCCGATTCCGGCAAGTACGGAGGCGAATTCGTGCGCTACGCGCTTTCCGTACTCACTGGCTCGCCGCGTCCCTACGACCGCGATCGACCGTTTATCCTGGTCCGGATTCTGCATCACGCCTCTGACCCATAGGAAGGCCGGCGGATCATAAATCTGTTTGAGCAGGACTGGATAGCGGTCATCCCATCGAGAAATCATTTCTGCATCGACCTGGTGGGCGCGGTCGATCTGCCGTTCTACGGCGTCGTAGTCGTCGAATCGAACGATGTTCAGCGCCGTCTGGAAGCCGATGCCGGACAGTTGAGCAATTCCAGCAGGGGATGCGTCGAGCGCCCCTTGCGCGGAGCCGAAGGCCTCCACGAGCTGCGCGCTTCGCGCCGAGCCGACGCCCTGTACGAGGGACAGCGCGATGAGGGCTCGCTGCTCGGCGAGGGTCAGCGGATTGTGGTCTCGGATAGAGTTGCCCGCCGCCCGTATCATGGACTCACCTCCTCGCCGCGGCGCTGCCGCTGGATCTCCTGCCACATCCGATGCCGGAGGGTATCCAGCCCCACATTGGTCACGGAGCTGATCGGAAGCAGCTCGACGTCGTCTGGGAATTCGTCCGCCACCACGTCCGGTAGCAGATCCTGCTCCTCGGGGGGAAGGAGATCCACCTTCGAGAGTGCCACGATGCGCGGCTTCTCGAGCAGATCTTCCTTATAGGAGCGGAGCTCGTTGAGCAGTGTCTCGTACTCAGCGGCGAGGTCTTTCGAGTCAATTGGGATGAGGAACACGAGAACGGCGTTTCTCTCGATGTGCTTGAGAAACCGAATTCCGAGTCCTCTTCCCTCATGTGCGCCTTCGATGATGCCCGGGATGTCAGCCATCACAAAAGACTGGTAGTCCCCGACGTAGATCACGCCGAGCGACGGCTCGAGCGTGGTGAACGGATAGTCGGCAATCTTCGGCTTCGCCGCGGATATGGTGGAGATCAAGGTACTCTTCCCGGCATTCGGCAGTCCCACCAGCCCGACGTCCGCCAGCAACTTAAGCTCGAGCGTTACCGCCTTCTCCTCACCCGGCTCTCCCCGCTGTGCGTGACGAGGGGCCTGGTTCGTCGATGACTTGAAGAAGGAATTGCCCTTGCCGCCTCGACCTCCTTGTACCAAGACGAGCCGGTCGCCGGGCTTGCGGATTTCACCGATCACCTCATCAGAATCGCTCACCTTCGCAATCGTCCCCGGTGGCACGCGCAGGATGATGTCCTTTCCGTCTTTTCCTTTGCGATTGCCGCCGGCACCCGGCTCACCGCTCGCCGCATAGTGATGGCGGTTGTAGCGAAGATCGAGCAGCGTGTAGAGATTCTCATCGCCCAAGAGAATCACCGAGCCGCCGTCGCCGCCGTCGCCGCCGGCCGGGCCGCCCTTCGGCTCGTACTTCTCCCGTCGAAACGCAACGGCTCCCGGACCGCCGCGCCCACTCCGTACGGTGATGGTGACGTAATCGACGAACTTCATCTTCTTTGCTTCCGTTGTCGGTCTTCAATACGTTTTCGCGGTGGTCACCGCGGCACGCGTGCAAAAATAGTCGTACCGGTCTTACGTTGGTGCGGTTCTATTTGCAGCATCCATCCCGTTTACCCGAACACTCCTTGTGAAGGACGTCACCATCTATACGGACGGCGCATGCAGCGGAAATCCCGGACCGGGAGGATGGGCGGCGCTCCTGCAGTATGGCGGCCACGAGAAAGTCGTCGCCGGCGGCGAGCCGCTGACGACGAACAATCGGATGGAGCTGATGGCCGCCATCGAGGCGCTTCGGGCGCTCAAGCAGCCCTGTCACGTGATGCTGCATACCGACAGCGCCTATCTCCACAAGGCCTTCACCGCCGGTTGGCTCCAGAAATGGCAGCGCAACGGTTGGAAGACGTCCTCGAAAAAGCCCGTCGAGAATCAGGACCTCTGGCAGGAACTCTTGAAGCTGAGCGAGCGGCATAACGTCGAATGGGTGAAGGTCAAAGGGCATGCGGACGACGAGCGCAACAACCGCGTCGACGCCCTCGCCGTGGCCGCCATGGAGCCGTACAAATAGGCGGGGCGCTTGCGGTCGCCTGGATTCTGACGCCTGGCCCGGCGCACCCTCGCCGGCCTTCGGCCACAGCCGCTGGCCCGCCGATCCGTTTACGGGCTAGTTGTCGTCGAGCCGCGTCGCCTTCCCTCGGGCCCCAAGTGCGTCCGTGAACGCTCGGAGGAACTCTTCGACCTTACTCCGCGGGATCGCAAGCGTCAGCTCCGTCCGTTCCGTGTAGGATGATTCGAGCACCTTGGCGGCGAACTGATCGATGGTCTGCATGGCGGGCGTGGTATCGTCGTACTTAAAAGACACATTTACCCGCTCAGATATAACGTGCTCGATGGATTTTGTGCGTTCCAGGACCGCAGCGGCGGCCTCACCGTAGGCCCGCGACAGCCCACCCGTGCCGAGCTTCGTCCCACCGAAGTACCGCGTGACGACGACGAGCGTGCAGGTCAAGTCCCGCCCCTCGATCTGGCGGAGGATCGGCAGCCCGGCCGTCCCGCTCGGCTCACCGTCATCGTCGTATCGAAAAAGCTTTCCATCCAGACCGATTCGGTAGGCCGTGCAGTGATGTGTTGCCGCGTGCTCACGAGTGCGGACGTGTTCGATGCGTGCTTCGGCGTCCTCTTCGTTCCAAACGGGAAACGCCTCAGCGATGAATCGTGACCCCCTGACTTTGATCTCCGCCGATCCTGATTCGCCGACCGACTTGAAGACGTCGATCGGAGTCATACTATCCCTCGATTTCCGTCACGAGCTGGATCTCCCGCAGCACGCCCTGCACCCGAAAACACTCTTCGAAGGAGCCTTCATAGACGGAAGCCTTTCCTTCGGAATGTACCTGCCAGGCGAGCTCCTCGGCCCGTCCCGTGCTGCAGCCGGTGGCCTTGATGAGCTGTGAGATGACTTCGTCGAACGTATGGATCTCGTCGTTGTAGAGGATGACGCGCCACGGCTCGTCGATTCGTTCCTCCTCTTCTTCCTCAACCGCCACCTCGGTCTCGGGCGTCGGGGCCGGCACCTCCGGACGCGTCCCCAACCGCGGTACGCTCCAGGTTCTACTCCAGCGCAATCCATCCTCCTGCATCAGTACAAGCAGCATGATTCGCTACGATACGGCGGCCTGTTCTTTCGATTTCTCGAGAGTGATTTCAAAGTCCTCCATCACCGGATTTGCCAGGAGGCGCTCACAGGCCTCCGTTGCCACGCGCTCCGCCTCCTGTTCGTCGGACGTATCGATCCATATCTCGACGAGTTTCCCCATCCGGACGCGATTCACCGAGTCAAATCCCAGGTCCTCCAGTGCATGGTACGTCGTCTGTCCCTGCGGGTCGAGGATCGAGGGCCGCAGTTTGACGTGAATGCTCGCTTTGTACATGACGTTGCTTCTCGATGATCTTAATCGGATGACGGCATTTGCGGTGTCGACGTCTCTTCCCCCGAGGGCTCGCTCCGAACCACGGCCGCGAAAAGCGTGCGGAATGCCCGCCCAACATTAAAGAGCAGATACGCACCCAAAACTACAAGAAGACCGATCTGCTGGAGAAAGATGAGCAGCAGAATCGCAATCGTGTACGCGAGAGATTTCTTGGGATGGGCGCGAATATACGCAGCGGACGGCTTGGGAATGGCGTCGAATTTTATGCTCGATATCATGAGGAGCGAGAGCCCGACCACGATGGGGATGAGCCATGTCAGAGTCCCGGGGCTATAGCGGTTGAACCACTCTGCATTATTAAAATTCAGAATCAGCGCGACGATCATCACGGCCATTCCGGGCGTCGGCAGACCGACGAAATAATCCTTCTTGATGCCTTCGAAGCTCACGTTGAACCGGGCCAGACGTACGGCGCCGCAGATCGCCGGAAGGGCTGAGGCGATCAGACCCAACACGCCGAACTCACGAAGTCCGAAGGCATAGACGAGCACCGATGGAGCCACGCCGAAAGAGACCACGTCGGCCAGCGAATCGAGCTCGATGCCGAAAAGACTGGATGAACCCGTCAGACGTGCCATCATCCCGTCGAGGACGTCGAAGAACGCCGCGAGGACAATCATCCAGCACGCGTAGTCGAACCGGCCCTCCATGGTCTGGATCACAGCCAGAAACCCAGAGAACAGATTCATCAAGGTGAAGAACGAGGGCACCGCGGTACGGGGTATCTGGGCGCGTGGCCCGCCGGACGCTCGACGCGCTCGATAGGCGGCGAGACGACCCCTGATTCGGCTGTGTTTTCCGCGCGGCCGGCGCTGAAAGCCCGGCTCGTTCTGCTCGTTCATCTACTGGTTGGGCGCCCTGTTAGCTGTACGTCGGCCGTGTCGGGCTCCACCTGCTGAGGGATGTATCCGAGGACGGACTCTCCCGCAGTGACGCGGTCTCCCTCTGCCACGCTGATCTTCACGTGCGGCGGCACGAGCACGTCCATCCGCGAGCCGAACTTGACGATTCCAAAGCGCTCCCCAGCGACGACAGAGTCACCCTCATTCACATGATAGACGATTCGACGGGCGACGGCGCCGGCAATCTGTTTGAAGAGCACTTTCGTGCCGGAAGGATGACGAACGCCTATCTCCGAACGCTCGTTCAGCTCGCTTGCTTTTGGATGCCACGCCACGAGATAGTCGCCCGGTACGTAGTTGACGTGCTCGATCGTGCCGTCGATTGGAATACGATTCACGTGCACGTTGAGCGGCGAGAGGAAAATCGACACCTGCTTGGCCCGCCCCCGGATGTAAAGTGGTTCATTCACGTCCTCATCAACGACGACGACCTTGCCGTCGGCCGGAGCGAGTACGAGACGCCCGTCGGACGCCGCGTTCGGCGGCACGCGCTCGGGATCCCGGAAAAAGTACAGCGTGAACACCAGTAAGGCGGCCGCCAGCGCGATGAACGCAATTCTCCAATAGATCGAGAGCTGAACGCCGATTAGGACGAGTATCGATCCGAGAACGGCCGCGATGGCAATTAGAATGTAGCCTTCCCTTGCGAACACCGCTGTAAATACCTCCTCGAAGTGGTAGACGAGCCTCTGCCCCGCGAAACTCGCGGACTGCCGCGATCGTTGTCACAGCCGCGCTTTCCGGAGTCAACTACCCGTTCGTCATGTCGCGTGTTTCGTTCTACACGCTCGGCTGCAAGCTGAATTTCGCCGAGACGAGCACGCTCGAACGCCAGTTTGCCGATCGAGCTTTCACGGTCGTTCCCTTCGGCGAGACGGCCGAGGTCACGGTGGTCAACACGTGTTCGGTGACAAACGAGGCCGATCGCAAGTGCCGCAACATCATCCGCCGGGCGCTACGCGCGAATCCTGATGCGTTCGTCGTCGTCACCGGCTGTTACGCGCAGCTTCAGCCCCAGGAAATTGCGGAGATTGAGGGCGTCGACGTGGTGTTGGGGGCGAACGAGAAATTTCAGCTCTTCCAGATGGTGGAGGAGTTCACGAAGCGAGAGCGGACGCAAGTCTCCGTTTCATGCATCGAGGATACCACCGATTTCGGTCCGGCCTATTCGTCTACGGATCGGACGCGGGCGTTCCTGAAGGTGCAAGACGGCTGCGACTACAACTGCGCCTTCTGCACGATTCCGCTGGCGCGGGGACGGAGCCGATCGCAGCCGCTGGAGACGACCGTCGAGCAGGCGCGCGAGATCGCAGCCAACGGATTCAAGGAGGTCGTGCTCACGGGCGTGAACATCGGCCTCTACGGCGAGGACTACGGAACGTCGCTGCTTCAGCTCGTTCGAGAGCTCGATGGGGTCGACGGCATCCAGCGCTTCCGCATCTCCTCGATCGAACCGAATCTTCTGACCGATGAACTCATCGACTTCGTCGCCTCTTCCGAGAAGTTTCAGCCCCACTTCCACATCCCCCTGCAGAGTGGCGACGACTACGTCCTCGGAAAAATGCGGCGCCGCTACAAACGCGAGGTGTACGCCGGCCGCGTGCAGCGCATCAAGCAGTTGATGCCGGATGCCTGCATCGGCGTCGACGTGATCGTCGGATTTCCGGCCGAAGACCGAGAGCGATTCCAGAACAGCTACGGATTCATCAACGAGCTGCCGGTCAGCTACCTCCACGCCTTCACTTATTCGGAGCGGCCCGATACGGCCGCTGTCGAGAAGTCGAACCGGATGGGCGGCGAGCGCGTGCCGAAACCGGAGCGCTCGCGCCGCAACAAGATGCTCCGCATCCTCTCGAAAAAGAAGCAAGAAGCTTTCTACCGCTCCCACCTTGGAAATACACGCCCGGTGTTGTGGGAAGGATCGGATCGCGACGGGCTCATGCTCGGGTACACGGATAACTACATCCGTGTGGAGGCACCGTTCGATGCGTCGAAGGACGGCGTGGTCGAGCCGGTTTACCTCGAGTCGATGACGAGCAGTGGCACGGTTCGCACGGCGGACGGCGCCTTTGTGCCGCTGGCGTAGAAGAGGCTACTTGCTGAGGTATAAGTTCCTCATCTCATAAGGGCGCTGAAAGTGTTCGTCCGTGAGCGTTTCGACGAATGCGATAGCCTCGCCCGTTGACTTCA
>CAZQAS010000027.1:0-1336 GCA_964591285.1 uncultured Rhodothermales bacterium | reverse complement strand
AAGTGTTCGTCCGTGAGCGTTTCGACGAATGCGATAGCCTCGCCCGTTGACTTCATCTCCGGGCCAAGCTCCTTCGGCACCTCGGGGAATTTGTCCCATGAGAAGACCGGCTCTTTGATCGCAAATCCCGTTAACGTCGACTCGAGCGCGCCCGCCTCGCGGAACTCCGCCAGCTTGCGCCCCAGCATCACCTTCGTTGCGATGTTTGCCACCGGGATGCCCGTAGCCTTCGCCACGAAGGGCACGGTCCGCGACGCACGCGGGTTCGCCTCGATGCAGTAGACGATCTCGTCTTTGACTGCGAGCTGCACGTTGATCAACCCCACCACGTCCAGGCGATCGGCGATCTCCTTGACGTATGTCTCCACTGTTCTGATGACATTCTCCGAGAGGGAGTATGGAGGAAGTACGGCCGTCGAATCACCGCTGTGCACCCCGGCCGGTTCGATATGCTGCATGATGCCGGCAATCCAGGTCTCCTCACCGTCTCGCACGGCATCGACGTCGAGCTCGATCGCGTTCTCCAAGAACAGATCCAGCAGAATGTGATTCTGAGGAAAGAGCTTCCAGATCTTCTTCGTATGGAACTCGACCTCTTCCTTGTTGATCGCGATCCTCATTCCCTGCCCCCCCAGCACATAGCTCGGACGAATCAAGATCGGGTAGCCGATTCGCTCGGACGTTTCCATTGCTTCGGCAACCGTCTTCGCCATGCCGTAGGGAGGGGATGGTATCTCGAGCTCTTTTAGGATGTCGGAGAATTTCCCGCGGCTTTCGGCGAGGTCCATCATCTCGTAAGACGTGCCGAGAATGCGGATGCCGTGAGCGAGTAGCTTCTCTGCAAGCTTGAGCGCGGTCTGACCTCCGAGCTGCACGACTACTCCTGCGGGATTCTCGTGCTCGATGATGTCCAATACCCGCTCCCAGTATACCGGCTCGAAGTAGAGCTTGTCGGCCACGTCGAAGTCGGTCGATACCGTTTCTGGATTACAGTTGATCATGATCGCCTCATAACCCAACTCGCGCACGGCATTCACGCCGTGCACGCAGGAGTAGTCGAACTCGATCCCCTGTCCAATCCGATTCGGGCCGCTGCCGAGAATGATGATCTTCTCCCGGTCCGAGACGATGCTCTCGGTCTCCGTCTCGTAGGTAGAGTAGAAGTAGGGTGTCTCGGCTGGAAATTCACCTGCGCACGTGTCGACCACCTGGAAGGACGGCGTGAGGTCGAGCGCCTTGCGGTACTCGCGCACGTCCATTTCCTCGTAATTGCCATTCAGTAGATAGGCGATCTGCACGTCCGAGAAGCCGTACTGCTTCACGCGAAGCATGAACT
>CAZQAS010000026.1:0-31024 GCA_964591285.1 uncultured Rhodothermales bacterium | reverse complement strand
TTTACGTCACGATTCCCGCGACGCTGCTCATCCTGTTCTTAGCGGTCTACCGCGAGGCGGTCACGCACCGATCGCCCGTCAATGGACCGGAATAAAATCCCTGTGGCTCGTGAGCCAGGTGTGGAAGCTCTGAAGCGTCGGGTTCAAGGCGCGGGTCGCGTTAATGTCGCGGACGTCTAAACAGCAATTTTTTTTCGAGCGCTTCGGACGTAGCGGCTGCCGCGTACGGCCTCGGAAAGAATATTTTGGCCATCAGGCAACTAATCCGGCGGAGGAGCATTCCACTATTCTTTAACACGCCGTTCCCGGTTCACATTGTCTCGGTAGCGGATCACCCTAACCGCTTGCCGGAGTTACCAGGGCACGCAGTACGTGAGGAGCACATCTTCACTGCTGCCCTTCAGATCCCGTCTTTTGCAGATCGCATTTGAACGGCTGCCACGTCAGGCCTGACCACAGGCCGACCCGCACCCGCGCCTCTCCGTAGATTCCTGTCGGCACATCTATTTCGGTTCGCAGCATTTGCCGCGGACCATCCTCTTATTTATTTCTGATTTCTTTTATGAAGACGTTTCATTCCTTCGGTCTGTCCGAGAAAGTCCTGCAGGGTGTCCTTGCAGCCGGATACTCCGACCCTACTCCCATTCAGACGGCTGCCATACCGGTAGCGCGCCTGGGGCGGGACGTGATTGGCTGTGCCCAGACCGGCACCGGCAAGACGGCCGCCTTCGTGCTGCCGATGCTTGAGCGCCTCTCCGGCACGGGCCAGAAGCAGCAAGGCCGGCGCGTCCGCGCGCTCGTCGTCACACCGACCCGCGAGCTCGCCATTCAGGTGGAAGACGCGGTGCGCACCTACGGCCGTCACACGAGCCTCCGCAGCACCGCCGTGTTTGGCGGCGTAAGCATCGGCCCTCAGATCAAAGCACTTCGTCGCGGCGTCGACGTCGTCGTTGCCACGCCCGGCCGCCTGCTCGACCATATGCAGCGCGGCACCGTTGACCTTTCCGCCGTCGAAATACTCGTACTCGACGAGGCGGATCGCATGCTGGACATGGGCTTCATCAAGGACGTCCGCAAGATCGTCGACGCGACGCCCAACGACCGGCAGACGCTCCTATTCTCCGCGACGATGCCGAAATCGGTTCGGACGTTTGCCCGCAGCATCCTGCGGGGCGATGCGAAGTACATCGAGATCGGTGAGCGGCGCAATCCGGCCGACACGGTCATCCAGCACGCATGCTCCGTGGAGCCGCGTGACAAGATGAACCTGCTCGTGCACGTTCTGAAGAACGAGAAAGTGAACAGCGTCCTCGTCTTCTCGCGCACGAAGCGCCGTGCCGACCGGATCACGAAGAATCTCTCCAAGCGGGGATTCGCCGTGACGGCGATGCACTCGAACAAGTCGCAGAATCAGCGGCGTCGCGCCCTCGACGGTTTCAAGTCCGGCACCTTCCAGATCATGGTGGCGACGGACATCGCCGCGCGAGGCATCGACGTCGACGACATTTCACACGTCATCAACTTCGACACGCCGAACCAGGCCGAGGATTACATCCACCGGATCGGCCGAACGGGTCGGGCTCAGACCAGCGGCGACGCGATCACCTTTGTCGCGCGCGATGAAGAGTCTCACCTCCGCAACATCGAGAAGCACACCGGCTCGCGGCTCGCTCGCAAGGAGTATCGCGACTTTTAGTGCGACATCCCGACCGACGCCTCGCGCAGGGTCAGGCCGTCGAGTGAGACCGTAATCTCCTTGCGCCGGGCGTCGTGACGGATGCTGTAGCTGGTCGGATAGTATCCGCTCTCGGCATACACCGTCGGCGTGCTGATCGGAACCACTACGTCTTGTTTTTGCTCGAGGACGGCTTTGGTGATCATCGGCTCGTAGAAGATGACTTCGCCGTCGTGGGCGCCGTAGATAAAGGTGCTCGTGAACCCCTGTCCGTGGAATTCGTGCGAGCGCGGATCGACCCAGTGGCCGCCCATTCCGGGCTCCTCAGCTCCATCGGCATAAACGTATCCGTCAGGGATGCGGCCGACCGCAGGCACCCTGCGGCATCGTTCGAGGTCGTCGCCGCGAGCCGTGATTTGGCTGCGCTGCTCCGGACTGATCGTGTAGAAGTGAAAGTCGAAATGGGGCGCGCCATAGATGGCGTCGGGCGGATGCCCGCGTGGGTTCCAGTTCACGCCGATGTGATCGAACGGCAGCGTGGGCACGTCTTTTGGCAGCGCAAGCACGTACTCGACCATCCAGATGAGCCCGGGCGTGACGTCGTGGGGAAGACCCGTCAGAGCGGCTTCCGTCAACGTGATGCCAACATTCGATGGGCGGCCGGCCTCGTCAAGACGGACCCAGCTTCTAGCCGTTCCGTCACCAAAGGGGACCACCTCGCCAAGGAGGGTTCGGCTGTCGATCTGGTCAGTGTTCGGGGGCACATTGCCCGCCTGCGGCTGTGCAGCCGCGGAATGTAGCAGTAGGAATAGCAGCGGCACGGCAGCCGCCGACAGTGCGCGCCGTACGTGGCGCGTATAGGTAGGTGCGTTCATGGATGGCCTCAAGAGTTATACGACCCGTGATGTGATATGGACCGTCCGATCAGTTCAGAACTGACGCAGCCGCCGAGAACCGACGGTAGAGGCGCTGCATCGGGCTGTCAGGAATTTGGGACGATGATAGATACGCGGTTGAAAGCATGCAATAGGCCGGCGTGGCGATCGACTAATTTCACACGCCGCACCTGAGGTGCACATCTCATCGACGGTCGCTGCTCAATTCGCCGGTACATACAGCATACCTACCGCCCATAAGCAAAGGTGTGGGTGTATTTCAGGAGGAACGTGCGGTTGTCGACCAGCGGCAGCGCAGGATCGAAGCGGCGGCGGTCCGCATTCAGCCCCTCATTGTAGACGATCCATAGATCGTTTCCCTCGCGGAAGTTGTAGCGGAAGCGTACGTTCGCCGAGAAGATGTCGCTGACGCTGTTGTACTGCACGAAGACGTTGGTCGAGAGCTGCGTATTGAGAGCCGTTCCGACGCGCAGCCGGGCGACGTGCGCGTCGAGGCTCGAGGCCTCGTCACGGTCCGGAAAGCGGATTCGACTGTATTGATAGTCGCCGGCCATTTCAAGGTGCTCCGAGACGTAGAGAATGGGCGACAGCTCGCCGGTGACCTGCCAACCATCGTAGAACGCGCCGGCGTTGATCGACGGGCGGAGCTGAAAGAGCCGGGTGTGCGTCTCGTGATAGGATGCCCCGATCCGATAAAATGTGTAGCTGCCGTCCGGCACGATGACGTCATCGGAGAGGGCGAAGGGCACGAGCAGGTCTTCGTAGACGAGCTTGGCCTCCAACACGGCGCCGGCACCGGAGCGCGCGGCATATTCCCACTCCGGCCCCACCTCGGCCGACTCCACGCTGCCGCCATCATTGCGAAGAAAGGCGAATCCGCGTACGCCGAGCGTGTGCCAGATCAGCGGCGACGGCTCCGGCGGCAGCCACGTGTGCGAGAGCGTGTTATCCAGGAGCGTGAAGTCATTGCGTTGTGAGAATCCGACGCCGGGATCGTAATCCGGCCCCGCCCACGCGAGAATCGAGTGGTACGTCCACGCCTCCCGCCTCCGCCGTTCCATCTCCAGCGTGAAGCGGCCGCCGTGCAGCGCCTGATAGCCCGCCTCATCGACGCGCGAATCGTCGAACGAATGCGCCCATTGAACGGTGAGATAGTCGTCGCCGACGACGCGGAAGACCCCGTCCAGACCGTAGGCAACGTTGTAGCTGCCGTCGGTCCCGAGCCGGCTCGTGAGCATCCCGCCGGCATAGGAATACGGGTTGATGACCCGGCGACGCGCGCGCAGTACACCGAAGTTCTCCGACGGCAGGATGTCGCTGTCGCCGGTCTGCATGTTCAGGATGCCGACGTCCCAGAGCCCGAATCGTCCGGCGAGTCGCGCCCCGCCGAGAATCCGCACCCGCCGCCCGTCCTCCGTGATGCCGATGCGACGGCTGTGGAAGAGCCGCGAAAACCCACCTGTTCGAAAATCGAAGATGCCGGCGCGCTCCTGAAAGAACTGTCGCTTCTCAGGGAAGAACAGTGAGAAGCGCGTCAGATTGATCTGCTGATCGTCGGCCTCGACCTGCGCGAAGTCCGTATTTACGGTGAGATCGATCGTTGCGTGATTGGATAGGCTGACCTTCACGTCGCCGCCGATCTCGCGGGTGATCTGCGAATCGTGCCGATACCGCGTGGCGTCCGTGTTGAGCTCGGCCGTCTTGCCGGCGCCGATGAGCAGGTACGGCGTGACGTACACGGGAATTTCGGGTCGAATTCCATCCAGGACGACCTTCTGCGCGAGCGACGGCTTCAGAAAGGCCCAGTTGGCGACGGGGCGTACGGAAGGGAAGACGAGACGCTCGGTCTTTCGCGCGATTTTCCGCTGCAGGGAGATGCCCATCGTGACGCGGCCGTCGGCGTCCGGCTGGAACCGCAAGCTCGAGAACGGCACGCGAAGCTCCGCAAACCATCCGCTGTCGGTCACGGTCGTGGCCACGTCCCAGTAGGTGTTGAAGTCCACGTTCAGCCATCCGCCCGATGCAATGCCCCCACCGCTGGCGTCGTTCGAGACGGCCGCATCGCGCCGAATACCGGCCGGTGTGGTCGTGAACAGCACGCCGGTCTCATTGTCGTTGTACGTATCGACGAGGATCTCGAAATGATCGTCGCCGCTCAACCTATCGCGGTAGAGCGTGTTTGCGCGGATGGCGTCCCGCCCCTGATCGTAGGCGCGAAGCGCGAAATAGAGGTAGTCGTCATCATATGCGACCAGAAATTCCGTGCGCTCCGTCGCCTGATCGCCGTTGTTGGGCTCATACTGGGTCGGTGTGAACGGATCGACGCCCTTCCAACCCGCTTCGAAGCTTGGACCGTCGAGCCGAACCTCTGTGGTGACGCGCTGCAGCGGAATCACTCCCTGTCCTTGTGCGGCGCAAAGAGTCGGGACGATGCATGTGAGAAGGCTGCATGCAAGAACGCAGCACCAAGGGTGGAACGGATGCAAAGTACGGGGACGAGTCTCAGGTACGAAAGTAGGTGTAGCGGCTCGAAGGCCTCTCGGAAGGTAGGGCTTGCCGTACAACTCTTCCTCAATTCCCACGCGGCTGAACCCGCGCACCGTCGGTCAGGTCATTGGGAGGATGAACGATGACCACATCCCCCTCCTCGAGTCCGGAGACGATCTCGGCGGAGAGTCCTGTCTGCCGGCCGGCGTCTACGGTACGCAGCTCGGCCTCGCCGCCCTCGACGGCATAGACGGCCCATCCGGTCTCGGTTCGGAACAGGGCGGCAGTGGGGACCACCAGGATGTTGTCTCCCTCCCACACAACGAAGCGTGCGAGCACGCGATATTCTGCCCCGAGGCCGGTCCACTCGCGAGCCTCCGAAGCAAAACCCGCCACTACGGTCACGCGCTTCTCCTCGACGCCGAGCGAGGAGACGTCGGTGAATCCGCGCGGCTCGACCCGCCTGACGGTCGCTTCGAGCACGCCCTCGCCACCCCACTGATCGACCAGCACGCGCGTGCCCGGCGTGATGCTCACGGCGTCGCGTGAGAGTACGTCCACGTGAACTTCGAGGTCGTTCACATTTCCGATCTCCAGGATCGGCTCGCCCGGATTGACCTGACCGGCGCTCTCGCGGTGGACAGCCAGTACCTGACCGGTCACCGGCGCGTAGAGCACGTCGGTCACGGAGAGGTCGGCGGAGCCGTCGTTGCGCTGCGCGGCCGCCCGTGCGCTGGCCAGTTCCGCCTCCGCAGCCTCGACGGCGGCGCGGGCAGACTCCAGATCCGCCTCCGCCTGCTCTGCGGCGGTCTGCGCCCGGGTGCGCTGCTGCTGGGTCGCGGAGCCCTCTTCAAAGAGTCCTTCGATTCGATCGCGCTCTTCGCGAGCCTCTTCGGCCGCCGCTTCCGCGGCCTCGACGTTCTGCCGGGCCTGCTGCACGGCCGCCTCCGCGGAGGCGACGCGCGCCACCGCCTGCGCCTGCGAGCGCGGATCCATGATGGTCGACCGCGGCGGCTCCAACAGCACGACCGGCTGCCCGCGCTCGACGAGGTCGCCGGGCTCAAGCTCGATTCTCCGCGCGTAGGCCGCAACCGGCGACGAGATCACGTAGGTCTCCGCTACCTGCGTCTCGCCCTCCTCCTCTACCGTCACCTGAAGTGCACCGCGCTCCACGACGGCCGTCTCCACGTCCATGGCCTCCGGCCAGAATCCATAGATCAGTGCGATGAGGACGAGTAGCGCGATGCCAGCAAGAATGAGACGCTTTCGTGTTCGTCGGTCCATAAGATCTATTCGCGCGTTTTCAAGACACCGATGAGGTCAAGCTTGTTGAGCATTCGAAGGAGGATCAGCGACGAGACGATCGCAGCCGACAGCACCACCACCGATGCATAGGCAAAGGTGCCACGCCCCAGCACGACCGGAATTTCGTAGAGATCGGTCGCAAGCGATTCAACGGTCGCCATACTCAAGAGCGCGCCGAGCGCGAATCCGACCGGAAGCGACAGCAGCGTCAAGAGTGCCAGCTCGCCCAGCATGATATAGGCGATCTCCCCCTTGGTGAATCCGAGCACCCGGAGGCTGGCAAGCTCCCGACTCCGCTCGGACAGCGTGATCCGCGCGCTGTTGTACACCACCCCGAAGGCAATCGCACCGGCGAACAGGGTAAGGATGAACGCGAAGGTCAGCATCGTCTCACCGCTCGTTTCGTAGACCGATTCGATGATCCGATCCTGCGAGACGATGCTCGCGACGCGCGGCCGCTGCTGCAGCGCCCGGATGAGTTCGTCCCCATAGCGATCGTCGATGCTCATCAGCACACCCGAGATCGCCTGGCCGTTGCCCGCGATGCGGTTGAGCCGGTCAAGATCCATGTAGGCGGCCAGCCCGAAATACTGCTGCGAGAGCGAGGCGACCCGCGCGCGAACCGTCCGCCGACGACCTTCGAGAATCTCGACGATCACCTCGTCACCCGCCGCAACGTCGAGCCGCTCCGCCAGTCGATCGGTCAGGACGAGCCCCTCCGCCGGCACGGTGACGGGCTGAAGGTCGCGATTCAGAACGCGGCGCAGATACGGACGCTCCGGCATACCGCTGATTCCCGTTTCGTACGACCGGTGCCCGTGCCGCAGGCGCACAGCCACGGAGCGCAACGGCTCCGCGTACTGAACGCCGCGCATCGCCTTCACTTCGTACAGTGCTGCGCTCGACGTCGGCTGGTTGAACGTCACCGTCAGATCGGCGCGGTCGGCCATTCCGTATTGTACGTCGACGATATAGTCGAAGGCGTCGGTGAAAAAGAGACCGACGATGAGGATGGCGCACGCCGCGCCCATCCCCACGATGGTCAACAGCGCCTTCACCGGCTGCCGCTCGAGATTGCGGCTGATCATCCGCGTCGGTTGATCGAAGAGCCGCTGCAGGCCGAGGCGTTCCAGGATGGCAGGACGGTACGTCGCGGGCGGCGCCGGCCGCATCGCCTCCGCCGGCGGCAGCTGCACCGCACGTCGCACGGCCCGCACCACACCAAGCAGCGACGCCGCCGTCGTGAGGGCGACGGCCGCAACGATGACCGGAACGCGGAGCGTGTATTCCAGATAGGGAAAGCGATAAAATTGCATGTACAGCTCGGCCAACTCGCGGCCAAGCCACGTGCCGAGCAGCGTTCCTCCGACCGCACCCACGGCGGCGATCATGAGCACGAGCTTCACGTAGTGGAATCCTACGTCCAGGTTCGAGTAGCCGAACGCCTTGAGGACGGCAATCTGCTCGCGCTGCGTTCCGATGATCCGGCCCACAACGATGTTCAGCAAAAAGGCCGCGACGGACAGGAAGATGAGCGGCAGCACCGTGGACATCGAGCGGAGCTGGCGGAATTCCTCCGTGATGTAGAAATGCGACGGCTGATCCTCGCGCTCCTGCACGCCCTGGCTACCGTAGGGGCGGAAGATGGCTTCGAGCCGATCCTCCACGTTACGATGGTCGGCGCCGGGTGCGAGCGCAAACGCTGCGTCGTTGAAGGCGCCCTCCATGTCATAGGCGGCGGCAAGTGCGTCGCGGCCCATCCACATTACGCCGAACCGCTGTGGATCCGGGAAGAGCGAGCCCGGCTGGACCTGCATCAGGTGCTCGGGGGAGAGCCCGATCCCGACGATCGAGAGCGTCTCGCGGCGCCCGTTTATAACGGCCGTGAGCGTCTCGCCGGGCCCCAAATCGTGCGCCTCTGCGAAGGCCTCGTTGAGCAGCACCTCTCCCTCTCGATCCGGCTGCGGTAGCCGGCCCTCGCGCACGAAGAGCCGGTTCAGGCTCGGCTGCCTGCCGGCCGGGACGGAGACGATCTGCCCGGATACGGGCTCATCGAATCCCGCGACCTCAAGATTGACCGAGGCGACGACCCGCGTTTGAACGGCGCCGACTCCCGGCACCTTCCGCAGCTGCTCGTGAAGCCGCTCGGGCGCCCGTCGTACGGAGGCAAAGGCGTCGGCGAAGCGGTAGTCGTCGTAGTAGGTCGTGAGCGTCCGCTGCAGCGAATCCATCGTCGCGGTCATTGCAACGAACGTCGCCACGCCGCTGACGATCACGAAGGCGATCGCGAGGGCCTGCCCCCACATCCCCCGCAGGTCACGCAGCAGTTTTCTGTCGATGGCTTTCATTGGGAGGGCCGTCCGGCCGGCATATAAATCGTGTGCATGCGTGCGGACATCTTACCAGCTCAGCTCACGTGCCGGGGTCGGGTTCGGATTCGATTCGATTTCGGTGACCATCCCGTCGCTCAAGTGGATGATGCGCTCGGCCATCGCCGCCTGCGCGACGTTGTGCGTGATGATGGCCGTCGTGGTGCCCAGCTCGTCGTTCACACGCTCGAGCGCGGCCAGCACGATGACGCCCGTCTCCGAATCGAGCGCGCCGGTCGGCTCGTCACACAGCAGCACCGCCGGTCGTTTGGCAATGGCGCGCGCGATGGCGACCCGCTGTTGTTGACCGCCGGAGAGCTGTGCCGGAAAGTGGTCCATCCGATCCTGGAGATCGACCAGTTCCAGCGCTTCTTCCGGCGTCATCGGATCGCGGGCGATTTCGGTCACGATGGCCACGTTCTCTCGGGCGGTCAGGCTCGGAATCAAATTGTAGAACTGAAACACGAAACCCACGTGATAGCGGCGGTATTCCGTGAGGCGCCGGTCGTCCGCTCGGGTGAGTTCCTCGCGCCGGTACATCACGCGCCCATCCGTTGCCGTATCGAGGCCGCCGAGGATGTTCAGCAGCGTCGACTTCCCGCTGCCGGATGCACCCAAAAGCACCACGAGCTCGCCCGCATAAAGGTCGAGATCGATGCCGCGTAGAGCGTTCACCTGCACCTCGCCCATGTCATAGACTTTGGTGACGCCTCGAACCTCAAAGACGATCTCGCGCTCTGTCAACTCCATGTGAGACTTACCGGGTCTGCCCAAGCGTGCGCAGGATAGCGGCTCGCGCGATGGCGACGTCGGCCGTCGCCCGGGCACGGCGCGCCTGGGCCGTGCGGAGCGCCTGCTCCGCATCCAGCACGTCCGATGAAAGCGCGGCCCCGCGGGCGTACTGCCGCCGAAGCATGCGAAGCGTTTCTTCGGCACTCTCGACGTTCTGATCTGCCGCGGCCACGACCTGCTGTGCCCGCCGCGCGTCGAGGAACTGCCGTGTTACGTCCAGCCGAACCTGGTCGCGCGCATCTGCAAGCCGCGCCTCGGCGCTTTCTAGTCGCGCCTGCGACTCCTGAACCTCGGCGCGTTTCGATCCCCCATCCCAGAGATCCCATCGCAGCGCGACGCCGGCTTCCCAGGTGGGTTTGAACTCGTCCTGCTCCGTAAAGAAGTACTGATTCGGCCGGGCATACACGTAGCGCCCATTGAGCGCGACGTTTGGAAACCACGATCCTTGTGCGGCTCGTACGCCCGCCTCCAGTGCCTCGACACGGGCACGCTGGGCCGCCAGCGTGGCGTTCGCCTCGAGCGCCTGCTGCAAGGCGTCCTCCAGATCCCCGGCGGCGCCACCGCCGGGAGGTCGTGCCCCTTGCATTTCAAACGGATCAGGCTCCACGTCCAGCTCCACCTCCGCATCCAGCGGCAGGCCGACGAGCCGATTGAGATCGAGCCTTGCAAGCTCCGCCGCATTCTCGGCCTCCACCCGCTCCAGGCGCACCTCCGCGAGGCGCGTCTGGACTGTTAGCACGTCGCTCGCCAGCGCCGCGCCGGCATCCTGCCGATTTCGCACATTCCGTAGGTGGGCGTTCACCTGTTCCAGGGCCTGCTCGGTGGCAACAAGTGCCGTTCGCGATTGATAGAGGCGCCAGTATGCCTCGCGCACTTGAAAAGCCAAATCCGCCTCCTGCTGCGCCGCTTCGAGCGCCTCCGCCCGCGCCTGGTGGCGGGCAGATCGAATTTGATTGTGCAGTTCGAGTCCGGTGAAGAGCGGCTGCTCGACGGAGATTTCCGAGTGGTAGCGGTTCAAGACCACCGGAGCCAGGGTAAAGCTCGTATCCATGCCGGGGACGAAGTCCGTATCGAAGCGGATCTCCGGGATGTTATCGCTCAACCGAGTGTAGGTGGCCAGGGTGTTGATGGACGGGTAGCGCGTGGCGCGCGCCCGCCGGTAGACGGCCCGCGCAGCCTCCGCATCGGCGCGGATCGCCCGAACGACGTCGCTCTCGTCGAGGGCCCGCCGCACGGCTTCGTCCGGCGTCAGGACCTGCTGAAATGCTGCTTGCGGGTCTGCGGGCGCCGGCACGTCGTCCGTCCGCACGTCGGCGGCCTCCTGACCGACCACCGTCTGCGCGACGGCGGTGAGTACCAGAATCATGAGAAGCATACGAAGCACGTCCATTCAGGCGAGCTGCGATTTTGTTTTGGATGCCGATCCAAGAATACCACAAACGAGCTAGCCTCGCATCGTCATAAACTCTATTCTGGCTTGACCCAAAGCCGCGCGATGGCTTCCATGTAGTAACAACAGGGCCCATTCCCCATGAACATCCTTTCCCAGCGTTGGGTAAGCTCGCTCGCCGGCGCCGGTCTCCTCGCCGTCTTTCTCGGCACGATTGGCTGCGCCGGCAACCAGGCTGCCGAAACGGCATCTCAACTGGACCGCGAGGCCTTCACAGGTACGCTGCATAGTTACAGCTACGACATCCGGATATGGTGGGACGGAAACGAATGCGAGCGCCGCGAGATTCGAATGCGCCGTCGGTGCGGAACGTGTCGCGGCGAGGTCAGCCGAGCGTCCCTCTACGACTACAATTGCGACGGTACGGCGGAGCAGTTCTCGAGAAGACTCGGAGAGTACGTCGGAGCGAGCGAACGCGAGCTCGAAGAGGAGGCCTGGCATGCCTTCTATCATATCGTCCCGCCGTCCCGCAGCGGCGACACTCGAATCCCGATGGGCGGCTGACGCTTCGACGCGCGCGCTTAAGATTCTCGAGGAGAATGCGATACTTGATGGGTGCGTCCCCACCGCGCCCTTCGAGTTAGATTCGGTGCCTCTCGGCTCCGCAGACATACATGACATTTCAGCCTGACTGGTTACCGTTGCAGGTTGTAACCGAGGACGCAGATTCCCTACCGGATACCGATTCCGGAAACGATACCGCCAGTCAGGACGAGCCGCCGGAGAGCCGTGGAGACAGACAGGACGTCCCCGTCCGCGGCCAAGACGAGATCGGTGACGGGAATGCGGCGGTCGGTGACGGGCACGCGGGCATCGGTGGCGACAACGCGATCGGTGACGGCCACACGCGCATCGGCTACGGGCAGCTCGAAGCCCTGCCGCTCGACATCCAACCCGGCGACGGGAAGACAGGCGACGGGACGTCGGGCGGCGATCCCGGCATCTTGACGATTCCCGCCGGCTTTGACGCACCGGCCGGAGCGGCTCCGGGTGAAGCCACGTCCGGAGACGGGGCGCTCGAAGTGAACTCTCTCGGCGGTACCGTCCCGGAAGGGAGCCGTTCTGACGAGGTCCGTCCCAACGAGGTCCGTCCCAACGAGGTCGGTCTTGACGAAGTCCGCGCCGGCGAAGTCCAATCTGACGATGCCGCACCTCCCGAGGATATTCCTCGGCTTGACGTCGAATCGCTCTCCTTTCAGAACCTGCACGATCGCGTCACGATCATGCTGCTCTTCGAGCAGGTGGTGACGAGCGAGCAGGTTCAGCGCGTGTGGCAAACGTGGTCGGAGCTTCCGGACCGCCCCCAAGAGCCGCTGTGGCGCAGCTTTACGCGAGAAGCCGGTGTCGATCGCGACCGCGTCTTCGCCGTCGCGGCCACCGTCTACGCCTTCCCCGAGCATTCGCTGGACGTCGACGCGGCACTCGAATTTCTGCGCGAGAACCGCCAACTTTTCACCGAAACGCAGTGGGAGCGGATGCGATCGGCGTCCGTGCTTCCCGTCGCACGCGGGCTGAACTCCACGTCGGGCCTCGAACAGCTCGTTTTCGTTACCTACGATCCGGCCAGCGCGGCCATCCGACAGTTTCTTTCCGGACTCAATCTCCGGTCGCACGACGTACGCTTCGTCTCCGAAAAGGTGATGACTGTGCTGCTGCGCCGGGCCTTTTCCAAGCGCTCCGAATATCTCGAGCGGGTCAGCTCCGGCAAGGTCGTCCACAAGAAAGATTCGCACTACGAAGAGGACGACGGCGTCGACGACGAGGCGCTGGAGGCCGAAATCAACCGATCGGCGCTGCTGGCTCTGTTCGATGCCATGCTCGTGGAGGCCGTCCGCGAAGGCGCATCGGACATCCACGTCGTGCCCGGTGAGAGCGAGCGCCTCGAGGTGTATTTCAGGATCGATGGGGAACTGCAGTGCTGGCACGTGGAAGACCATCTCCCGTCGACGGCGTTCATGGCCATCGTCAAGGATCAGGCCCATGGTGTGGACCGCTTCGAGCGCGACGCCGCGCAGGACGGCTCGATGCAGCGCCGCATCGATGGGACCGTCATCCGCTTCCGTCTATCGATCCTCCCGGTGGCAAGTGCCACCGGTCACGTCCGCTCCGAGAGCGTAGTGATCCGCGTGCTCGACGATCGCAAAGTCACGGCAGAGCTGACGGAACTCGGCCTTTCGGATCTCGCCCTTCAGCGATTCGAAAAGGCGCTGCGGCAGCCCTATGGGATGTTCATCCTTACCGGCCCAACCGGATCCGGGAAGAGCACGACGCTCCGCGCGGCGCTCCACCACATCGTTTCACCGCGGCGCAACGTCATCACCGTCGAAGACCCCGTCGAGTACATGGTGCCCGGTGTGCGACAGATCCGCATCAGCCACAAACTGCCGGTGGAAGATGCGATCCGCTATATCCTCCGCCACGACCCGGATGTCGTGATGGTCGGCGAAATGCGCGACCGCACGACCGCGGAGCTCGCCGTGAAGCTCTCGGCGACCGGCCATCTGACCTTCTCGACGCTGCACACAAACGACGCAGCGAGCGCCGTCGGCAGACTGTACAAGATGGGAATCGAGCCGTACCTCCTCGCGTATTCGATCAACTTGATCGCCGCGCAGCGGCTCGTACGCCTATTATGTCCTGCCTGCAAGCGGCCACACGACCATCCGACAGCCGAGATGCTCCAGTACGCCGGCCTTTCGGAAGAAGACGCCGCCGGCGCGGAGATCTTCACGAAGGGCGAGGATACCAGCTGCCCGACTTGTGGAGGCGCCGGATACAAAGGACGGCGGGCGGTCGCCGAGGTGCTCGAACTCTCCGACGAGATTCGATCGATGATCGTCGGCGCCGGAGAGCAGATCAATGAGCAGGCGGTTCGCGATCAGGCCCGCAAGGAAGGGATGCTCACGCTGCACGAGGCAGCGCAGCGGCTCGTACGAAGCGGTGTAACGTCGATCGGCGAGATCATTCGCGTGACCGGAGAATAGGCCGATTAGAAATCCGTATCGGGCTCATTCAGATCGAGCTCTTCGATCCAGATGTTCCGGTACAACACCTCGTGCCCCTCGGCCTGCAGCTTTATACCGCCGGGCCGGTCGGTGATACCCCGGCCTTCGTCGTTCCCCCCATCGATCCCCGAACGCGGTCCGCCCCAAACCTGCTGGATGGGCTGATTCTCATGCACTTTCTCGCCGTTGAAGTAGAGAGTGACCATCGCGGGCTCGGTCCGCAGGCTGTCTTCAAAGCGTGCAGCGCGGAAGGTGACGTCGTAGGCATTCCACTGACCCACACCGTTGTAGGGATGGTACGGCGCCGCCGCCTCGTTGATGACGGCGGCCATCCCGTGATCGGTCGAATCGCCGTCGAGAATCTGTATCTCGTACCGATTCTGAAGGTACAGGCCGCTGTTTCCGCCCTCATTGGCGACGAGGAATTCGACGTGGAGTCGGAAGTCCCGATACTTCTGATTCGTGACGATATCCGCGGCACCGTACCTATCGCCTGCGGCGGCCGAATCCGACGTCAGCAGAGCGGTCCCTTCATCGACCGGATCATCAACGATGGGCCATTTGATTTGATGGGCAGCGAAGAGGCGAATCCCGGCCCTTCCCAGTACGTCCACTTCGCGTCGAGCATCTCACGAGAGCCATCGAAGAGGACTTCTGCGCCCGGCGGCGGCTCGGCGCCGACGCCAATGCGATCCACGGCAGGCGGCGATCCGCAGGCCGCCATCAGAAGAAGCAGCACCATCAACGCCCCGGCTCCGGTCCATACGGCCGCTCTACCAGCACTTCGCGTCTCTAACATATTGGATGGATTCATGCTGCGGAGGATGGTCGAATGTGAAGCGGTGCAAACACGGGCAATATGCATCCTTCGGCGCAGTATTGCCAGGAGAAGGGGCCAAATTTCGACACTGATCGGCCGAGCCACCCGCATCATGCAAGCACGTCCGCCGCATGCACCGGATCAGCATGTTGTGGATTAGTGTCCTGTGGATCAGCGTCGTACATAACAGTGGCTTATAGAACAGCGCCCTGTAAATCCGCGCCTGTAGATCCCCGTCCTGTAATAGTCCGGACATATCGGCCGGCATGGATCAACGTCGCGTCTTCGTCATCGTACATTTTTGCTGAACGCCGGCCTCAAGCGCGCCGGCGTCTGGAAGGGAAGTACTACTAAGGAAGACCGTCACGACGCGATGAAGGCTACCAAGAAGTACGCACCCGTCTGGGTGCTGGTTTTTTCTGCAGGCACGACGCTGATGCGAATGGTCGGGCAGCGACTTATCGTGCGCGAAGAATGGGAACTCTCCTGGAAGGATCTACGGTCGGCACTGACCGGCGCGATCGTTGGATACGCCGCGTTTCGGATGCGCCATGGCAACAAAGAGAAAGGAGTTCTGACTCGCTAGGATGAAGCACGAGGATTTACGCGTTGCGGTCAGTCATTTCCTGGACCTCGTAGTGAACGGCCGCGGCGAGGAGGAGGAAAACCTCGATGCGCTCGTCGTGGCGCTCGACATGCTTGCCTGGATGCAGCACGTGATCGACTCGCCGGACACCGGCACCAATTTCAGCGGGGACGAACCGCTCGCCGAAGGTCCGGATCGAGAGTTTCGGAAGATGCGTGCGATTGTCGAACAGCAGTTCCCCAGCTTCGGATACTACAGCGCACCGGCGAATCCCGCCGATCAGAATGGGGAGGCCGAAATGATCAAGGGCGACGCGGCGGCGGATCTGGCCAACATTGCCTGTGAGCTCTACGAGGTGGCCTGGCGCTTCCAGAATACGGACGAAGAGGATGCCCTACGGGCCTTCTCGGGCGGGTATCAGCAGCGCTGGCGCACGCACCTCCGCACGCTTCAATGGTACATTGAACGGATGCGATGAATCGCAAACGTTCGCCAGGTGTGCGCTCCCGTCACTTCTGAAGAATCATCGACCGAGTCAGCACCGACCCGGGCTGTCGCAAGACGTAGAAGTATACCCCCGAGCTCAGGCCCGTCCCGTCGAAGGCGACGCCGTGTACGCCGGCATCCTGAACGCCATCAACCAGCCGCCGCACTTCCTGTCCGAGCACGTTGTACACGGAGAGCACCACGTGGCCGCTCTGAGGCAGATCGTACTCTATTCGCGTTGACGGATTGAACGGATTCGGCCGATTCTGACGCAGCAGAGCGCGCCTTTCGTCGCCGGCCTTTTGCGCATCTGGGGCTCCCGCGGCGCAGTTGCCATCTATGGCGACGGCCGGACCGTTGTCCACGGCGAACGAATGCTGCGGTGACGCGCTCTTAGGAACGTAAACTTGAAAGAGCGCCGCCGTACCCTTCTTTCCGACCGGATCCGGAGCGGCTGCATGGATGGTGTACACGTGTCCGTCGCCATCGCCGTCACGCGTGGCACGGAGCTGCACGAGCCCACAATCCGGAATCCGGATCGATTCACCGGCAGCCCCCTCATCCGACCAGACGGTCTCGGCGTACGCCGCGGAAGGATCTCCGGCGTCCACGTAATCCGAGACGCTGACGTCGACAAACTTGTTATTAGGCGGCCAGAGCCGGACGCGCTCGTTGAAGACCATATTCTTGAAGGCCCAGTTCTCGTGAAGCTCCCACTGATCCGACGTATGCGGATCGGGCCCTGTGGACAGGCTGATGAAGCCGCTCTGGCCGGGCGGGATCACATTTTCATTTCTGATGTGCGACGGCGCGAACTCTACGACCTGCTGATACGTGCCGTGATCGTTGATCTGGAGAGGCACGTCTTTGAGGTTTTCAAACGTGACGTTCGGCAGCGGACCCAGGTAGCTCTCGATTTTTTCAACGCGCAGCGTCCGTTCGGGCGTGTGTGCGATCGCCCATGGGACGTTGTCGCCGTTGTTCCACCACGCCACGGGCTTGTTATTCCAGTTCACGAAGTAATCCTGGGCGTCCTGCGACGCCTGCGGGAGTTCGTCGAATCGCAGGAACGGATCCTCACCCCATTCTTGCGAACCATCGCCGAGGCGCGGAAGACGCGGATCGGGGCCTCCGAGCTCCTGGACGCTTCGAAGGAGCCTTCCGACGTGAAAGTATTTGATCCGCTTGTCGCGGCCGGCGTAGAGCACGTTGAAATTCATCGGCACGCCGCGGAGCGCGGATTCAAATTCCTCCAAATCCGTCGCTTTCCAGATATTATAGAAGGCCTCCACCATCTCGAGCTCCGCGTCCCAGAAGGTCATCTGCCAGGTATATGCCCTCCGGTTCTGTGGGTCGAACTGGATCACCGGTCCGTGCACGGTGCGCAGCCGCGCGATACCGAGATCGGGTTCCGGAATGACCTCGAGAGGATGGAATTCACCGTTATGCCAGTACGACGTCGCGTTTTCGTCGAGCGTTTCGATAAAGGTGTCGGTGTTGTCGCTGTTGCCGCTCGTGAGTGACCACGAGACGTGCTCCGTGTGCCCGATGATCACGCCGGGAACACCCGCGACGGTCATTCCGGCCACGTGAAGCGACGGAGCATCGAGCTCGAGCTCGTGGGTCAGGTTGCTCTGCCCCCGCATCGGCGGAGATAGCTGCGGGGCGCCGAGCAGCATCACGTTTCCGGAGGCAGATTTCGCCGGCGCGATGATTGCTCCGAAGCTCCCCAACTTTGGGGGCACGCCGATTCGAGCCAGGTCCGCCTCAACGGCGGCATCACGGCTCCGAAGCGCCTCGACGGCTGTCGGATCTACATCCGGAAGTGCCGACGACTTGTTGTATCGCGCCCCGGCACCCGCTTTCGCTGCGCTGCCGTCGTGAATCGACGTTGGAGCGTCCGGATCGTTGATGGGACGGTTTTCATCGAACCACTCAGGACCGTGGGCCATCAGCTCCATGAGTCGAAAGAGCTCTTCGCCGCCGTACTGACCGAAGCGGCGCATGATCAGCTGACTGATCGCCACGACGTCACCGCGCGTCCACGCTCGGGGATCCTCAGCAGAGAACGCGAGCGACGGGGCGAAGAACTCTGCGGGGCGATAGGTCATCGGATCGGAGGCCACCACCTCGAGCCACGCATTTATGCCGCTCACGTAGGAGTCGATCATGGATCGCGTCTCAGGACGCAGCCGCGCATACTGATCTACGCGCTCGGCGTCGGTGTAGGTCGTCGCACGTACCTGAATGTCGGTTTGCAGGTCACCGACGCCCACTTCCGACAGCGTTCCGAGCGCCGTCCGCCGGAATATCTCCATCTGAAAGAGCCGATCCTGTGCAACGGCATAGCCCTGCCCATAGAAGACGCCGGCCTCGCTGGCAGCCCGAATGTGCGGAACGCCGTAGAGATCTCGATAGATCACGACGGTCGTGCCGTCGGGCGCCTCAAGCGTGGTGACGTCGTCGGGACCAGCGAGTGCAGTACCGGCGATAAGGGCGATGATCAAGAACGGCGCGAAGGGTTTCATGGCTCTCAACGTTCGAATCGTGGGTGACGGAGGCGCGTCGACGAAAGCGAGACTGCTGACAACGCGCCGAGGATTCG
Source organism: uncultured Rhodothermales bacterium (assembly GCA_964591285.1). Lineage (GTDB taxonomy): Bacteria > Bacteroidota > Rhodothermia > Rhodothermales > VXPQ01 > CAZQAS01. The sequence goes on along the minus strand of CAZQAS010000026.1, from coordinate 12,548 downwards.
AAGAAAAGCTAGGTAGCGAAGGCGGCCGGCGAACCTACTTGTTCGGGTAGTATTCGTAGACCGCGCGCCGGAAGTGAACGGTGCGGATCATGCCGCGAGACGCCGGATGGCTACAAAAAAAGCGGGGCACAAAGCATTAGCTCGTGCCCCGCCGGCCAGGGGTGACGGTGGGATGGAGGAATCACCCCGGGTCTCGTTGCTCCCTCTGCTCCCGTGTATCGGCCGGCGGAGCGGCGCTTTAAATAGGCCGGATTTCGGAATTTCCGTGGCTCATTCTGCGGACGCGGCCTAAGTAGTAGTTCCGACCTCGCCGTGCGAAGGCCCCTGGGGAACCACCCACCGAATGCGGCGAACCCTCCTGTCAGCGCGCCGACCTGATCTCGTGAATCGCAATCGTCGTTCCCTGCATGCAGATTGACATCTCCGCAATCGTTCCCTCTACCCGAACGTGGTCGCCGGTCGAAAATTGCCCGGTACTCCCCGTGAGCGTGTAGAGCGTGCCGTCTTGATCGCGTAGCGCCGGACACTCGACGCCTTCATCTGTCAGCTGCCCACGAACGACGACACGATCTTCGCCGCGGTCATCCGCCGGGTCACCAACGACTCCTTCCCGTTCAGCGCGCACGTCGAACGGCTCTGACCGCCCGCGAATACGCTGGTCCTCCGTAACGACGACGAATCTCCACTGCGAATTCGGATCCGCGTACTCCGGCAGCTGCGCACTCGTAATCAGACCCCCGTTGGCATTCGTGCGGACATTCCGGCGCACGATTTCATACTCGGAGCCGACGGGGCCGACGCCGATATTGACGGCCGTGGTCGGCGGGAATCCCGAAGCGAGCACACGTACAGTCGTTCCCGGCGCACCGCTGCCGGGCGCGACGCGCACGCTGCCGGTCCACCGGGACTGCCGCGGCTCGGTCCGTGGACGCTCGGGTTCGGTTCTCGGGGGCTGCGGATCCGTTTCAACGCGCTCGCCGTCAGGAATCCGCAACTCCCACCCGATGCGAATCACGTCCGGGTTCGTCACCTGGTCATTGGCGTCGACGAGAGCGGAAACCGACGTACCGCATTCCTGCGCAATTCCAAACAATGTGTCGCCCGAGCTCACCGTAACGCTTTCCCCACAATCTTGAGCAAAGGCCAGGCACGGAGCAAAGCAAAGTATCCAGGCAGCGACAATCTGAAGTGTATACCTCATCCTCCTAACCTCTCTCGCGCAGATGTCAAAAGACGAACAGCGTCCGCCGGCGACATATCTCAGCCGGCCCCGCCAAAGCCGTGGAAATTTGTAAGCGTATTCAACCCGATTAGGTCCAGCACGCCCATCGCGAAGGCCCCAACCAGCATCAAGCACAGGAGGAGGCACATCGCGGAGCAGCAGACTTCGTACACCCCCCATCGGTAGGCGTTGTTCGCATGTGGATATGGATCCATGACGTCCTGATGCACCCTCATTATCATGATCTCGTCTGAGCAAGCTCAACAAATGCGATCCGGTCGGTTCGGAAGAGACTCGACCGTCATAGTATTGAGCAAGATCGTCGTCGGGCCGCAGCGTCTCTATCGCGGACCGGACAATATTTGGCTGGAATCCGAGCGAGAGGGCGCCACTTCATTCTATTCTGCGTTCTTCGTAGGTTCATCCGAGCCGTCATCAGCGGCTAGCCACGATCGGGTTGCGATCGGGTTGAACCTCCTTCCATAACGAAGAACACCCCATAATGAAACGGCTCACGCTGATATTTTTTTGTTCGATTGGATGGGCCCTTTTCGCGCCGAGTGCTGACGCTCAGCAGGATGCCCGGTTCGGCCTCGGCGTCGGTTTGAGCAGTTCAGGCTTCGGCGTGGGCGGCGTAGATATCGTCGAGTCCGCACTGAGTCCGACCAGCATCTACGTTCCGATCACGTTCTCAACCTTCCGCATCGAGCCGGAGATCGGAATTTTCAGGACGTCGAGTGAGGACGGAAGTGTTGAAACCAGCTCGACGGCATTCCAGATCGGTACGGGCGTCTTCATTCTAAACCCGGTCGGCCGGACGAACATTTACTACGGCGGGAGGCTCGGTATCACCCGTCTGTCGAGCTCGTTTGAATCTCAAGCGGGCGAGAGTGAATCATCGCGGACGAACGTTTTTCTCGGCCCGGCAGCCGGCGGCGAGTTTTTGTTCAGCGACAATTTCTCGCTGGGAGGCGAGGGGCAGCTGATCTTCACGTCGATCGGGGACGACGATGACGACGACGAATCGGCCTCTCTGCTTCGGACCAGGGCCGTTTTCTTCGTCCGGTGGTATCCGTAAGGTACCCCGGCGGCTTCCGTGCGCGTCGGTTTACGGCGCGTGTCGATCGATTCGAAGCAGTGCGGCGACTCCGGCATGGTCTGACGGCCACAAACCACCGGGCGTACGGTCAGCCGGCTCGTCGCCAAGCACTGTGGCTAGCAGGGCGTCGGTTCGGTCGTCGTGCCAGATCTGATCGATCCGCCACGCGAGTTGTGAGTCGACATTTGTGAGGTCAGCCGCCTGGCAGCAGGTGTAGCCGACCTCGCCCGGCTCAGCCGCTAAGTATGCGTCGGTGTACGCTGCTGCCATCATGCCGTACGTTTCGGTATCCAGTACCGGCGTGGCAGCGCCGGGCGCGGCGCTATTGAAGTCTCCCGCGAGTACGACAGGACCTTCGATGTTGCGGACCGCACCAATGAGCTCTTCCGCCTGCGCGACCTGAACATCCGCGAATGCGGCGGTCTCCAGATGGGTGTTGACGAACGTGAGGGAAAGGCCGCGCACCGTCGCCGCAACGGTCCCGAACCCGCGCAGCAGCGGAAGCGGATCGCCCTTCGAGTCCACCAATGGCAGCGGCAGATTCGTCTCGAAATGATGGGCTTCTGAGCGGTTGACCTGAACCTCACGTCGGGCGAGTATCACATCGCGGTCAGTAAGGCGAAGATCGAAGAAGTCGCGGCCGTTCGTCGTCGCGGGAAGTTCGATGTCTGCGTTCTCCACCACGTTGACGACTCGATACCGAAGCTCTCGTACGTTCAGCTCCTGCATGAGCATCGACAGGAAATCCTGGGCGACCTCTTCGGCATTGGGGGAGCGTTCGCCGTCGAGGTAGTCTCCTGGAGATTGGATCCGGAAGAGGGCCACCTCCTGGAGGGCGACTAAGTCCGGTCCCGCGGATTCGATCTCATCCGCCATCGCCCTGGCACGTTCGGCAAAGTTTGTTTCCTGCACGTGCGCGAAGAATTGGGCCACAGCCACGGGGATCTCGCCGAGAGTCACCCCGAGCACCGAATTGACGTCTGCACCGACGTATACGTTGCGCGTCATCACGGCCACCGTTCCTTTCTTGCTTGGCGGCACCGTGTGGAAGAACGCATCGCAGCCGGACTGGAGGACGCTCAGGACGAGCAACAGGAACAGCAGGAACACGACGGTTGCTCGGCGGCGGGCTGAGAGGCTCGACGGCATCTCGCGCGTATGCGCTGCGTTGTCGTTTCGAGTCAACTGAATCTTCTGCTCCATGGCGGCACCTCTGGTGTTGCTGTGGCCTTCACTCGGATCTCCTTCACGAAACTGCCCTTAGGATATTCCGCTGGCCTGGAAGAGGGCGTGGCGCGCGGATCCAACCCCCTACCCCTCCGGTACCGTTCGCGCCTAGAACGTTCGATCCATCCGCTACTCGTCTGCTTCGACGATACCCTGCTCCCACGCCCACGCCACCGCCTCGGCACGCGAGTTCACTTCGAGCTTGAAGTAGATGCTGTTGACGTGCTTCTTCACGGTGCTCTCCGTGATGAACAGCTCGTCGGCGATCTGCTGATTCGACTTTCCGCGCGCCAGATGCATCATGACCTCGCGTTCGCGCCGGGTGAGAATGCGAGCCGGATCCGCGGACGCCGTCCGCCTCGAGAGCTGATGGCGTATGAGCGTCTTCGACGCGTCCCGGCTCATCCACCCCTCTTCTCCTTTGGCGACTCCGCGGACAGCGGAGACGATCGTCTCGAGCGGCTCCTGCTTGGTGAGATAGCCGGATGCCCCACTGTCGAGCAACTTCACGACGTACTCCTCATTGTCGTGGGCGCTGAGCGCCAGGATGCGAACGGGCGCCTCGGCCGCCTTCAGGCGGCGCGCAACCTCGATACCTGAGATGCCGGGCATCTGCATATCCAGCAGCAACACATGCGGCTTTAGCTCGGTCGCCAGGCGAAAGGCTTCTTCGCCGGTGCCCGCCTCGCCGGCCACCTCGATATCGCGTTCCTTCTCCAGGCGTGCACGCAGCCCCGCCCTCAGGGAGGGATGATCGTCGGCAAGTACGACGCGTATCGGAAGCATGGCCGTCAGGTCGAATGTTGATGGGTCGGATAGGCTGCGAGCTCCGGCTGATCGTGCAGCGGCGCTCCCACGTGGAGTCTGGTGCCGCTTCCGGATTCGGAGACGACCTCCAGGCGGCCGCCGATGGATCCCGCCCGCTCGGAGATCCCGAGCAGGCCGAGGTGGCCCCGCCGGGCAAACTCGATCCACCGTTTCGGCACGGCGAATCCGCAGCCATCGTCGACGACTTCCAGGTGGAGCCCCTCCGCATCGGCCTCCAAGCGCACTCGGATCGACCCCGCTCTGCCGTGCTGCGCGGCATTGTTGAGGGCCTCCTGGAAGATCCGGAAGAGCGCCAGCTGAACGCGCTCCGGCAGGCGATCTCCTAGTGGCATGAGATCAATCTCCACGTCGATGTTCGGGTAGACCTCGCGAAATCGCGCCGCATGGGAGCGCATGGTTACCTCGAGTCCGAAATCCGCCAGCAGAGGCGGACGCAACTCCACACAGACGTCGCGCAGCGTTCGGACGATGCGCTTCACGGTCTGATGCCAGCCGTCGAGTCTGGGCTTCAGGCCGACGCCGTCCTCTTCCGCGATCATCTCCACCTCGTGAAGTACGGCGTAGAGATCCTGGATCGGTCCGTCGTGCAGCTCGCGAGCGAGCCGCTTCCGCTCGTCTTCGCGGCCCTCCGTCAGGCGTGTGTGCGCCTCGGCGAGTTCGTCTCGTATCTGTTCGACCTCCGAGAGGCGATCCTGGAGTGACTCAAAGAGCGTGATGTTGTCGCACGCGATGGCCGCCTGCGTCGAGAGCGTCGACAGAATGTCCCGATCCTCGTGGTCCAGTTCCTCGCCTCCGTGCCGTGGTCCGGCGACGAGAATGCTTCGGAGAGAGCCTCTGGAAATGAGAGGCATCCAATGCGCGAATTCGGGTGTGGATACGGCGATTGCCTCGGTTTCCGAACAGGCGTCAAGGTCCACTATTCCGCAGAGCTCGGCCTGCGTACACGGCGCGCCGATGCTGCGGAGAGCGGTCGTTATCGATCCATCCACCGGCACCCGCAGCTGGTGCAGCTCCTTCGGCTGGAATCCGTACGTACCGATCGGATGAAAACGGTCGCCGCGGGGCCAGAGAAGGACGCCCTTCGTGAATCGCATCGTTTCGGCCGCCTCCTTCAGCTGGGTCGCCAGATCCCGGAGGTTTGTAAACCGACTCAGCTCGCTGCCAACGGATTGAACGAAGCTCCGGTAATCGTACCATCCGCCGTAGAAGAGTCGATCCACCCAGTGCTGCAGCCGTGTGCGAATCGGAACGAACAGCGTGCTCCCGGCGACGACGATCACTACGCCGGAGATCAGATAGGCCCAGCCGCGATCGGGTCCGAACACGGCGTCGACGGCAAGATACAGGAGCGCATAGACGCCGAGCAGCAGAAACGTAAGCAGGAAGTAGACGAGGCTCCGGTTCAGCACCAAGCCGGCCGCGCTGAGCTCCGTCTTGTAGACCGCATACCCGTAGCTCAATGGTGTGAGCGCCAGCGCCGGCACCGTCCATTCGTAGGGGACCATCGGCCGCCCGCCGCTCACCACCATGCTGATCAGCGTGACCATCACGGGCGTGATTCCGAGCAGCATTCCCGCCACGAGGATGCCCCGCCAGCGATGTGTATTTAGAGACGCCGACGGATGCGGCCGCAGCAGGACGGCCACGACGAATATTCCGACGATCACCTCAAAGACCCTGGGCGCCATCCACCCGCCGGACGCGTAGAGATCCAGCCGAAACGCGATTCCGGCGGCGAAAGCCGCGGCCACGAGCGCGTATCCACCGTACACGAATTGAAGGAGCCTGGAACGAAGCGGCGCTGAAATCGGACGCGGAAACGACGCGAAGAAATGCAGCAGCAGCGGCCCCACCAGGTATCTCGAAAAGTCCGTCAGTACGGTCATCGACGGCACGCCGGGATCGAGGATTTCAGCAAAGAACATCCCCGCGGTGACCTGGCTGAAAAGGAAGAAGAGGCGTGCGGCCGAGACGGCGGGACGCAGCAGCCAGATGCCGACGCCGACAATCCAGAAAATGATGCCTACGAAAAGCCTCTCGAGGCTGAAGACGAACTCTCGCTCGGTAACTTCGCCGAGCACGACCTCGACTCGTATCGGTGTGCCGTCCCGATGGCCGGACAACTCGAGCGCATCGCCCGGCCCTTTGCCATGCACGATCGTGACGTGACTCAGGAACGAACGTCCATCAACGGCAAGGACGTGGTCGCCCAGGCGAAGGCCCGCCTCGTAGGCCGGCCCCGCGGGGTCGACGTGGTGCACCGTGCCGTTGCTCAGCAGCTCCGCTCCTAGGTACTGCGGACTCTGCACAATGGTGATGCCGGCCCAGACGGCGAGCAACGACGTGCACAGCGGGAGGATGAGAAGAAGGGCACGCCGGGTGGTATCCATGGCACGAATGGGTGATGGTACCCTCGCGCGAAGCACTTCCGTTTAAACTCCGCCTTTTCCGGAAGTTACGACAAACGGCAGTACCGATTGACGGAATTATCCAGGGAGCCTTGCACGGTGCGCTCGAGCAGGATGCACTCCCGAAGCCGCATACTTAACACGATATGCGCAACTCCCCCATGGCGTCCCTCGTGCACATCTAGCGTCCACATCCTACATTATAGAGATATGTCGAGGGCTCGCCGACGAGTTGTCCGCGCCGCTTGCCTCTGCGAAAAACCGACGCTCTCGCGCGAAACGCCGGCCTCCATGGTACGGCCACGCGTTTCGATATCATTGATGCACGAGAACCGCGATCCGATGGAAACACGATTTTCGCCTGACCTGAGTGTTGGCACCCTCTTCTCCCGTGCGTGGGAGGTCTTCCGCAACCACATGGGCTTCATGGTCGGCGTTTTTCTCATCTACGCGCTGCTGACGAGCTCCGGTGGCATCGTTGGCGACGATGGCTGGTTCGGCGGTCTTGGCGACCTGATCATGTTCGTCATCTCAGGACCGATCACGGCCGGAACCTACGCCGTTGCGCTCGGCCTCATCCGCGGCGAGCCGAGGGATCTCGGCGAAATGTTCAACGGCTTTCGTGAATTTGGTCGCGCCTTCGGGGTTTTCACGCTCTACACGATCGTGTTCGTGTGCGGGCTCGTCCTGCTCATCGTTCCGGGCATATATATCGGGGTCGCGCTCGCACCGGCGATGTACCTGGTAATGGACGATCGCCTCGGCGTGGTTGACACACTCCGGAAAGCCTGGTCGATGACCGAAGGCTACCGATGGGAGATTTTCCTCGTCGGACTCGCCATCGTAGGAATCAACATACTCGGATTGATTGCACTTCTAATCGGTGTGATCTTCACGGGAGCCTTCAGTTTATTGGTAGGCGCCGCTCTCTACGATGAGCTGGACCGAGCCTACGAGGCGGAAGCTGTTGAAATCTCACACTAGCAGGCGCATCATTCTTCAAAGAAGTTCATCCACCCAGCAGTAAATGACATAGGAGCAGGCTGGCGTGCAAGTCGACCGTCGTTCTGATCAACCCAACACCGATTCATGACGTCACCGGAAGCAGCGGTTTCCGGCCCTCAAACGGCCGAATTCGAAGTTTTCCTCGAGAGGTATCGTGCCGATCTACGTCACGCATTTCATGTCCGGTCCGACGTAGACCGGCTCTCGCTCGATCGCGGCGTTCCACCGCACGTGATGCGGCGAATCCGGGCGTCCGACCCGTTCGCCGTGTACATTCCCGAGGAGTTCGGGGGTCGCGGTGGACACATCCGCGAGGGCCTTGCCGTGCTGGCCGCCTCCTCGTATGAGTCCCTCGCGCTCTCACTGACCTTTGGAATCAATTGGGCGCTCTTTCTGCAGCCGCTGGCGAAGTACGGTCAGCAGGAGGTCAAGGCGCCTATCTTCAAGCGTTTCCTTCGCGATAAGAACATGGGGGGTCTGATGATCACGGAGCCCGACTACGGCTCCGATGCGCTTAGCATGCAGACGTCCTACGTCGAGGAGGAAGACGCCTACCACATCCAGGGAACGAAACACTGGGGCGGTCTCACGGGCTGGGCTGACTTCTGGTTGCTGACGGCTCGACAGAAGACCGACAGCGGGCTGCAGCGCGACATCGACTTCTTCATTTGCGACGTCAACGATCCGCGGCAGCACATCGAGGTCGAGGAGTACTTCGAGAATCTCGGCCTCTACATGATTCCGTACGGCCGCAACCGGATCGACGTCCACGTACCGAAGACGCACCGCCTTCAGCCGAAGCGAACCGGCATCATGATGATGCTGGACCTGCTCCATCGAAGCCGGATGCAGTTTCCCGGCATGGGGATGGGCTTCTTGCAGCGACTGCTGGATGAAGCGCTCGAGCACTGCAAGCAGCGGCGGGTCGGCGGTACAAGCCTCTTCTCCTACGACCAGGTCCAGCAGCGGCTCGCCCGGATCCAGGCCGCCTTCACCGTGTGCTCGGCGATGTGTACCTACAGCAGCGAAAACGCGCATCTTGATCGCGATCTGATGCGCATGGGCCTCGTCGCGAACGCCATCAAGACTGTGATCACCGATCTGATGCAGGATGCCTCGCAGTCCCTCCTGCAGCTGATGGGCGCGAAAGGATACCGGCTCGATCACATCGCAGGTCGTGCGACCGTCGACAGCCGGCCGTTTCAGATCTTCGAGGGATCGAACGACATTCTCTACCAGCAGATTACAGAAAGTGTGCTGAAGCAGATGCGGAAGGTAAAGGAGAATAGCCTTTTTGAGCATCTGTCCACACAGGATCTCACAGACCGAGCCTCCGACCACTTTCGCGACATGTTGAGCTTTGAAGTGGACTTTTCGCTTCCGCAGCGAAAGCTGGTAGAGCTGGGCCGCGCGATCGCGCGGATGATCTCAATGCAGTTCGTGCTCGAGCTCGGGGACCGGGGATTCCGGAGTGATCTGATCTCAGGCGCCGTGGACGTGCTCAAGCAGGACGTGGCCGGTCTGCTGTGCTCGTATAAGGAGGCGCATCTGGCCGACGCCGTGGATGAATACGATGGCGAAAGTAATTGGCTTACGTTCGTTGGAGATGGGTAGGGAAGAGTTGCAGGTTGCAAGTTGCAGGTTGCACGGGGATCGTCGCCCGTTGCACGGAGATCGCTCTAGGTGGCTGGTTGCCGGTTGCTCGGTCGGCGTTTTGGTGCTGCTTTTGAGCGCCGGGCCGGTTCGGGCGCAGTACCCGCTGCCGGAGGACGTCGCCTCGCCGGAGGCCATCGTGACCGCCACGTACCGATCGCTGGATCGAGCGCCCGGCGATCCGTTCCAGTGGGATCGCTTTCGCTCGCTTTATCTGCCGGATGCGACCTTGATTCCGAATACCGAGCAGACCGGCGGTGATTTTCGCGTGCTGAGCCCCGATGGATTTATATCGTGGATCGATTCCGTAGTGACCATCGGAGGGCCGAACGATCAAGGGTTCACCGAAGAGGAGGTCCACCAGGTCGTCGAGCGCTACGGCGACGTGGCGCACGTCTTCAGCACCTACCGGAAACGATTCTGGTACGATGACCAGGTGCTCGGCCGCGGGATCAATTCGTTCCAGCTCGTCCGTCACGACGGCCGCTGGTGGATCGCGGGCGTCGTGTGGGACGAAGAGGTCGGCGCCGGAACGATTCCGGAGAAGTATTTGCCCTAGGGCCGCTTCGCGGCTATGTCGGGCCGCGCCACGACGCAGTAGATGTACGTCCCATTCAGGACGAAACCTCCGAAACCCGCAAGCAGCCAATGCAGCGCGCGATGACCCTCCGCCCGGTCGATGACGATATCGGCGAGCGAAGCATGTTGGGTGGATGGCATAAGAATCGTGCTTTCAGAACTCGACGACCTGCTGCCGCATCGGCTCGTAGGGCTGATCGAATGTGGAGACGATGTGCCCGTGAGGAAAGAATCCGATCACGCGACTCATCGCGAGCCGGCGAACGATTTCCGTCATGATACGGGGCGCTACCGAAGGACCACCTTCTCATCCTGACCGATCCGGCTGCGATAGTCCTCGAGCTGGCTCTCTGAGACGCCCAGAGGGTATCGTGCGTACTTACGGAGTTCACGCAGCTTTTCGGACGTCATCGGGGCCTCCGCCTTCGGTGCCGACTTGGCAATGGAGAGAAACAATCCGGCGGTAAGTACGGCAGGAAGTAGCAGCACTCCGGTAACGGCCGCATCAAATGAGGTACCCTCACTAACCGATCCGGACGCAAACCCCATCATAAAGGCCGGAATGACCTCCAAAAGAACGACTCCGGCAATCCAGGAGTGATCCACGTAACCGCTGATCTTTATCGATTGAATGAGTGACGGATCGACCCCCACTAACCTGCGAACCAGTGCCGCGTGGCCACTCGACGTTTTGCGGCCTGGGATGACGTATACGAGACTGTCATCGATAGCGAAAAGCTCACCTACGACGGTACCGCTGTCCAGACTGAGGCTGACCGTGTCGCCTTCCGTCTTCGCAAATTGCTCTAGCGCTGCACAACCGCCGATGGCCGGCACGATGAGAATCAGTAGTAGAACGAGGAAACGATTCATCACTCACCTCCGCGAAGCGGAATACGTGTTTCGAAAAATCGCGTCTCCATCTCCTCACGGTTTGCAAGCCAGCTCTCGCGCAAGCGGGTGAGTACTTCAGGAAGCCGGTACAGGTCAAATCGATAGCCGCTTTCGCGAAGGCGGATCCAATCACCGCGTATCCATTCTACGTAGTAGCCGTTCGATTTCACGAACGCCGTGACCGGCCGATCGCCCGCGCTCAATTCGTACGTGATCTCGTATGCTTCCCCCGGCTCGGTCGTCAGGAACACCTCGTCGTCGGAGGCGAGAAGGCCGGCGACCTCGCCGCGTTCTAGTCCCATGAGATCGACGACGCCGGCTGGCGGGATTTCTTCGGTCGAAACGTCATTTCGACCGCTTCCGCTATCGAGTGCGACGTAGTCGATCATGACGTTATCAGGAAAGAATTCAAGTCGTAGTCTCAGCGGTTCTCCGGGAGGCGCATCAACGGGAATCACAGCTGCGATGTCTTTGTCCGCAATCGGCCCGACATCAGGTATGCGAGCGACCTGTTCCCACCTCCAGCTCTTTTGGGTCTTGATCTTCACACCGGAGAAGGTGCTGTAGATCTCGTGATAATCGGCCGCATAGGCGGAATCTGAATTGAGGCGCTCGGTCCAGCTAATGGCATCGATGCCTTGCGAGGCCAGCACTACGTCGTAGAAAAGTACTGTACTGAGCAGCGTGTTCTTGAGTCGGAGGACGACCGTCACGCTGTCGGCCTCCCCAGGATGATCGAATTCAAGCTCGATCCAGTCTTTGATGCGTCCACTCGCGGTGGCCTTGACGGGCTCGGAGCCGCTTCGGTACACGTCACCGTCGGCTCGGCTTAGGCGAGCCGTCACGTCGTCCTTCCACGAACTTACGGCCGTCGTCGGCGCCCTGTGGTCGGAGGTCGCCACGACGCGTCCGTCCGACGTCGGGTAGGCTCGTGTACCTCGCGGATGTGACGCGGCGAGGAGCGTCATCTGGTCTACGTAATGTGTTTCGAGCGCTTCATTTGCGAGACGTAGCGTGTACACGCCCTCACCTGTGACCGGCTCGGCGAGTCGATCGAGGTCGTCTTCCTGAAAGAACTTCGACAAGGAATACGAGAAGAGCTCGGCCTCCAGAGCACGGCTCGTATCTCGGCCCGTATAGACCGTCGGGCACGAGCCGAAGCAGCATTTAGGGCACGTTACGCAGTGGATGGCCACGGCGCTGATCAACCCACCATAAACGGCAAGTAGCGCCGTGGATGCTTGGCTAGCCTCCTTCCGATCCATTTCGTAGTACGTCATCGCTAGAATGCTGTCAATCGCAATGAATTGCGCACTCGGACGCGCCTCTCCGAGTCTCATCGATACTCGACGGCCGATCCCACGTAGAGCACGACCACTATCGACAATCCGCAATCCGTCCTCGAAGAGCACGTAGGAACTGTCCCGGAGAAATACCTTTGCGGGCGTTTTCACGTTGTGAATATTGGTGCCGACCTCCTTCCCTTCATAGAAGACGGCCCGCTTTGTCGGATAACAGCCGACGATGCAGAGAAGGAGTAGGACTGGTGGAAGTATCGATCTCATGAGATTTCAAGTCTAGATAGGACCCGCCAGTATTCCCAGAGAGATGAGGAGAAACGTCTGAAGCACGA
>CAZQAS010000025.1:20432-32514 GCA_964591285.1 uncultured Rhodothermales bacterium | reverse complement strand
CCTCGGTGACGGGATGCTCCACCTGGATCCGCGTGTTCATCTCCATGAAGTAGAAATTGCGGTCCGCGTCGACGAGAAACTCGACGGTTCCGGCGCCTTCGTAGTTCACGGCCTCGCCGCCGCGGATGGCGGCCTCGCCCATCCGGCTGCGCAGCTTCTCGTCGACGATCGGCGAGGGGGCCTCCTCGATGAGTTTTTGATGCCGTCGCTGGATGGAGCACTCGCGCTCGCCGAAATGGATGACGTTGCCGCGGCCGTCCCCGAGAATCTGGATCTCGATGTGACGTGGATCGACGACGAATTTTTCGAGGTAGACGTCCGGATTGCCGAACGACGCCTCGGCTTCCGACCGGGCGGCGCTGAGCTGTCGTGCGAAGTCGTCGGACTCGTGCACGGCTCGCATGCCACGTCCGCCACCTCCTGCCGAGGCCTTAATCATCACGGGATATCCGATCTCGTCCGCAATGGAGAGGCCGGCTTTCAGGTCGGAGACGACTCCGCCCGAGCCCGGCACGACGGGCACGCCCGCCTTCTCCATGGTCGCCTTCGCGGCGCTCTTGTCGCCCATCAAACTGATGGTATCCGACGAGGGGCCGATAAACTTCACGCCGTGATCGGCGCAGATGGCGCTGAAGTCGGCGTTTTCTGAAAGGAATCCGTATCCGGGATGGACGGCATCCGCGCCGGTGACCTCAACGGCGGCGATGATTCTATCGGGCCGCAGGTAGCTCTCGCGCGACGGCGGCGGACCGATGCAGACGGCCTCGTCCGCAAAGCGTACGTGGAGCGCATCCCGATCGGCCGTCGAGAAGACGGCGACGGTACGCAAACCCATCTCGTGACAGGTTCGGATTACGCGAAGGGCAATCTCTCCACGGTTAGCGATAAGGACCTTCTTGATCACAACGTCGACTCTGACATCCGTATCAACTGTTTCCCGGCTCCGGACCTACTTGCGGTCGAGGCTTCCGTCTAGTCCGTCTCGATGATAAAGAGCGGCTGATCGTATTCAACCGGTTGGGCGTCTTCGACGAGGATCTTCTTGACGGTGCCGCGGACCTCGCACTCGATCTCGTTCATCAGTTTCATCGCCTCGATGATGCAGAGGACGTCGCCCTCTCCGACCTCGTCGCCGATCTCGACAAATGGGTCCTCGTCGGGCGCGGGTGATCGATAGTAGGTGCCTACGATGGGTGCTTTGACGACGACCTCATTGTCGGGCGTCGCTTCCTTCTTCGCTTCGGTCGGTGCCGCTTCAGGCTGCGGTGCTTGCTGTGTGGCCGGCTGCGCCTCGTTGGTGGAAGCAGCGGGTGCCGGTTGGGGCGGCTGCGCCGGAGGCGGGTAGTTCGCGCCGGGATACGGAATCCCATACTGAGGATAGGCCGGCTGATGGAGCGTGACGGTCGGCGAGGTCTTGCGGACGACGAGCTTGAACTCGTCTTCCTCGATCTCAACTTCGGCTACACCGCTCTCGGCAACGATTTTGAGGAGCTCCTTTATTCGAGCTAAATCCATTCGGTGGTACCCTTCGCCCTTAGATGTTCAGGAGAATAGACCTGCTCACGGCACGCACGCGCGGCGGCAGAATGATTGTGTGGCCGCAGTGCGGCGGCGCCATGCTCATGCTTTATCGGCGGTTGACACACGGGTTACGTACTCGCCGGTTTCCGTGCTGACGGTGATGATGTCGCCTTCCTCGATAAATAACGGCACGCTCACAACGGCGCCGCTTTCCACGGTAGCCGGTTTCGATCCTCCCGTGGCCGTGTCGCCTTTCAGGCCGGGATCCGTCTTCACCACCCTCACGTCGACCCTCTCCGGCAATTCGACGGTGAGGGGTTCCTCCTTCTCCGCGTAGAAGAGAATGTCGACGGTCTCCCCTTCTTTGATGAACTGGCGGCCCTCGATGCGTTCGGCCGGCAACGAAAACTGCTCGTAGGTCTCCGTGTTCATCAGATGGAGTCCCAGGTCGTCCTCGTAAAGGAACTGGTGCGGCCGTCGCTCAATGCGGGCCGTCTTCACCTTCTCCCCGGCGCGGAAGGTATTGTCGACCACCTTTCCGGAGCGTACGTTCTTCAACTTCGTTCGCACGAATGCTCCGCCCTTGCCCGGCTTCACGTGAAGGAATTCGACGATCGTCCATAGATCGTCATTCCATACGAGCGTAAGGCCGTTCCGAAAATCACTTGTATCAGCCATAGTGAACGGTCGTCATTTCTCTGGCCTTCCTCGGCGCAGACGCACTTTACAGCGAGTCGTCAATATACCCTTGGGTTCGCCTGCGAGTCAATGTAGACGGGTAGGGGTGGTGGATGCGTCGCCTTGCGTATCCGACCTGACCAACGCGCCGGAGGTAAAGCTTCTCCGCCCTCACACACAATTCAAACGCGAACTCCTGCGGCGGGGAAGGGCATTTCTTTCCGGCAAAGCCTCAGGATGTGTGACGTGCCGCAGACGTGATTATGCAAAAGACCCCCGCCCGGATCGGACGAGGGTCTTGCTTTGAAGGGCATCGGCGGAGACTCGAGCGGGTCAGCAGCGCCGCCTCAAAGGTGTGAGGCAACTTCTCTTTCTCACCGGCACCATCTAGACTATTCGTTTTCGCGCGATCAGCCGGTTGACGCCGACCGCGGAAGAGGAGATCGGGACCGCGCCATCGGACGATGTCCACTCCGAGAGTCATTCAAACAACTATCGATCCAATCTCCGTTTCCTCCGTCCGTCGATGGATCCAGACCTCATCGGTCCAGATTTGAGTACAAGAATGGCCATTTGCGGCCGGATCTCTCTCAAAATGAGAGCGAATCTGTCACGTGGGCGGCGCGAGGTCGGTCTGATTGGTTGCTGCCGGTGGCTTTCGCTCGAGCGCTCGCGCGGATCCAGCCGATACGAAAGAACGGCATGCCATTTGTGCAGAGGAGTCGATGACACGTAATGAATGAACCTGGAATGGAAATCACTGTGGCGTACGCCCCAAAAATTTCGTCCGGCGTCGACGTTGTCGATGAGGCGTGGGGCGGTTTCTATCAAGGAGGATCGTACCTCGGCTATGGGCGGAAGGCGAGCGGCCGAGGGTTGCTTCCGCTGTTCTTCACGCGCTCCGGCATCGACGATGGTCAGCGATGCCTCTATGTTACGTTGGACGATTTCGACGCCCTAGCCGATCGTGCTCGTTCCATCCGGTTCGAGTTGGAAAGGGGGACGGATTCCGGTCTCCTTGAAGTGGTTCAGATTCCGCCGTTGGGCGAATCGGGCGATGAGAACGATGAGATCCTTTCGCAGGCGCTCGCCAGTCTGGTTGCGCAGGTCGAGGCCAAGCGGCCGCATCGCGTCGCGATCGACACCTTCATGCCGTTCGTCACCTTTCGTTCGTTCGGCCGTTTTCGGACGGCGTTCATTTCGATGCTCGAGCGGATCGACGCTACGGATGCTACGCTCGTCCTGACAATGGCCGAACCGGCGAATGACGAGTCGGAGCAGGTCATCGAATTCATGCGGAGCCAGACGACCGCTTCCCTTCACATCGATTTCGCGGGTGAGGATGCGTCCTCCCACACACGAACGCTATCGCTCGTGCCCGGGATCGGTCACGGTGGGCACGCGGCCGTCGTGAATTGGGAGGTGAACGAGCTCCGAGCGGAACCAGCATCGCAGGTGCCCGGCCCGGGCCGCCGATTTCGATTTGCCGAGGAGCCGGATGAAGAAGAAGACGCCGTTTCTCTTGCCGACGCTCAGTGGGACACAACAGAGGCGGATCGAACGAAGGAGGCGACAACAAAGCCGTCCGGCGGCGAGCTGAACGGCTCGCACCCACCGACGGCGGGTGGCCAGGAATATTTGATTACGCCTTTTAAGCTTGGTGCGAGCGGAGTTTCAGAAGTATCACCAGAGGAAGGACCGGAGCCGACGCCTTCGTCGAAGGAATCGTCGAAGGAGGAGGTCACCGTACGGCCCATTCCTCTCGGCCGATTCCGTCAGCGCGAAGCTCAGTCCGAGTTCGATCAGCCGCTGACCGCCACCGTCACGCCGGCGGAGCCCCGAAAGCGATCCGAACCGTCGTTCGAGCCCCGTGACTCGGTGGACGTCGCCGAGGAAACTCCTGAGGAGACGGAGGAGATCGTAGAATCCACAGAGAAGGCCATCAGCCAGTCGGATCGTGAGAGCTTCCGGTCACGCATGCAGCAGCGATTTCTTCGAAGCAGCATCAACGACGTCCCGTTTCTGCTGATCGCGATGCGAATGGATCGGAAGGAGGAAATCACGTCGCGTCCCTTCGATTTCGAGTTTATCCTCGACCTCGTCAACGAGCTCCTGCGGGAGCAGGACGATGTGTTCGTCGATCTGGACCGTGAGCGCCTGATCGTCATGTTGGCCGATACGGAAGCTGACGGGTCACGGCCGTTTTTTGCCGAGCTGCGGCGGCGGCTGCGTGAGGAGGCGCCGCATCAAGCGGATTACCTGCTCCAGTCCGTCTCGGCGATCGTCGTTCCGAACGGCCGGCCGTTTCAGAATGCCGAGGAGTTTCTCTCGTACGCACTGGGCGATGCGTAGGCGGTTGTGAAGCGTCACCGGGACCGAGGAAAGCGTCTCCCGCGGCCACTCGTGGAGATCGACCTCAGCTTCCCCCCGTCCTCGTCGTGATGACGATCACGCCGCTCCCCCCACGCACCCCGTACATCGACGCTTCGGCACCTTTCAGCACCTCGATCTGATCGACGTCGGCCGGATTGATGCTCCGGAGATCAGCAGTCATCGCTTGCATCCCATCGATGACCACTAGCGGAGGCTGCGTACTGCCTCTGATTCGCAATTCGCCCCGGTCATTCACGAATACGCCCGGTAGCCTTGCGACTTGATCCGTCAGCGGAAGATTCGGATCTACGTCCCCTATGACCGAGGCCGATTCTTGAGCCGTTCCTTCGTTGGATCCGCTGCAAGCCGCCAGAAAAACGCCGAGAAGGATTGCAAGTAGAGCAGCAAGTCGCATAAACCTGCTCGTGATTTGACCGGCTTCCGTGAGCTGCCGCATGCAGCCGGGCGGCTTTCCGGCTTACAACATGAGAAGGTACGTAAGCTTCGCGACACCCACACGGTTGTTCATTATGACGTTACGCCTCGGATCGAATAGCGCTTCATGGTCGTCGGCAAGGTGATACGACGTGTTGAACACGACGAAGAGATCGCTGCCGGGTGTGTGGATCCAGTCAAGACGGACGTTCGCCTGGAGATTCCTCGAAAAACTGTCGTACTGAAGCAGGGCCTTCGCGAAAAGTCTCCGATTCGCCGCCCCGAGGATCGAGAGCGAAACGGTGGTTGCATCAAACGCGCCGTTCTCGATCGGAAGGTCAATAACGGAGTGATCCAGACGTCCCTCAAGCTGCAGGTACTGCGATTGTCGGAATCCGACCCCTATCCCGACGTCGCTTCGTTCGCCGCTGAAGAACTCGCCGGTGGCGAGGCGTGCGGAGGCGTAAAGCCGGCGACTCGAGTCCGTTTCGCCGAGAAGGGCCACCTGAGTGAACGTATAGTCCGATGCAGCGAGCTCTGCGTTCGGGCGGATAAAGAATCCCTCTTCGAGCCGCTCGAACTGTCGCTGCAGGTCGATCCGAATCAGGTCGCGTCGGTTGAAATCCAGCCGAGCACGCATGATGGATTCGGTCGATTGAAGGTCGCCGTCCTGGCCCTCCACATACCCGTAATCTCCCTGGAGTTGTAAGCGACGAACCCACGGAAGTGAGGCGACCTCGAGTACGGGCGTGTAGAGCAGCCGTGCCGTGTACTGGCGCATGTCGCGCCGGCGGACAAAACCGAGAGCCGGGTTGTAGTTCTCGCCGACGCTGGTGAAAGTCGCCTGGGCACCATACAGATCGTTCTGCAAACGGACACCTACGTGACCCGCGGCATCGTTCAGTGCATCGTCACTATCCCGAACGTTCGTGTACCATGTGTTGAGCTGGCTGTAACTCCAGAAACGATATTGTGCGTCGAGACCTGCGGCTCGGTTGTATGCTCCACCCTGCTGCCAATTCGTGACGATACCGCCGAGGGTTGCACGCGGAAAGATGCTCGTCCGGACACGTGCCACGGAATTGTTGGCAGAACGAGATCCGAACGCATCGCGCATTCCGGGTCCTGTTTCGATGTTCAACAGTCCGACGGACAGGCGGCCGATCTGCCCCGTCAGGCGACCGCCGGCCAGGATCTGATCCGCCAATCCGATCCGCCTCGAGAAGAACGTCTGCGTCGACTGCGGATTACCATGCTCGAAGAGGCCCGAGCGCTCGAGAAAGAACTCACGCTTTTCGGGAAAGAAGAGATCGAATCTCGTGAGATTGAGCTGGACGTTGTCCGCCTCGACTTGTGCGAAGTCGGTGTTTAGCGTGAGATCGAGGGTAAGGTTGGACGTCACGCCGTACTTAAGATCGACGCCGATGTCGCGTGTAAAATCGACCTCGGTAGACTCTGTCGCGAGGTCGGCGCGGGCTTCCTGCGCGCCGGTGATCACGTAGGGCTTAATCTCGACGTTCTTCCCGCGCCGTATGTTCTTGATGCCCCTGAGAGTGGCGTATTGGGACACCGCGGCGATCGCACCCCAGCTTCCGTATTCCAGGCCGATTCGCGGCCACATCACGCGCTCGTTCTTGCGATTGATCATGCGCGAGATCATCAGGCCGAACTCCAATTCCTCGCCATCCGGAAAGCGAAGTTGCCGAAACGGGATTGAGACCTCCATCGACCAACCCTCCTCGTCGATGACCGTTTCGCTCTTGAATACGGCATCCCACGAGAAGCTGTCGATCGTGATGTGCTCGTCAGTGATCGTGGCGTCGTCCTGGGTACCGAGCGCATTCATCTCGAAGAGATAAGCATTGCGGCCGTCCCGATACGTGTCCAGGGCAATGTAGGCGTGGTCATCCCGATCGTTGCGTCCACCCCGCTCCAGGTTCTTGGCTCTGATGAGGTGGGGTTCGCGGTCGAAGAACTTGAAGGCGAAGTACAGATTGTCGCGGTCGTAGGCGATGCGGACCTCGGAGCGCTCCGTGGCGGGTGAGCCGTCGGCAGGCCAGACCTGGATGAAGTCGGTAATGGGCGGGATTGCGGACCAGATGTCGTCGTCGAGATGGCCGTCGATGCGCGGAGGCTGCTCGACAAAGACGGCCGAGACTTCGTACGGGTTCGTCTGAGGTTCAGGTGGTGGGGATTGAGCGAAAACGGGAGCCGCAGCAATAAGGACGGCGAGGAGGGTCGTTCGGCGGAGCAATGACTCGGATAGATGAGCGAGCAGATGAAGGAATGTTTGAATCTACGGTGATAGAGACACAAGGGTTCGGGGGCTATTGCACGGCCCCGCGAAAGCGATCCTATCAGGTGAGAAGGTCTCTCTGGTACTTGGGTTCTATGGAAGAACACATCTACGAGCCACCGGAATTGGGGTCGTCGAACCGGCTGTGATCAGGAGGATGCCGGTAGGTTGGGCCTAGCGTCGGAATTGCATCTGCGTTTCGGCCAACCCTGACAAACCGCGTGAGGCTTCCCATGAACGTTCTACTGATTGCTCTCCTTTCGACGCCGTTCCTCTTTGATCAAGGCATTGACGCCGGCCCAAAACCATCTCTCCAAGTGCAAGTGTCGGATACCCTGAACCGAACCCTTGAGATCGAATTGGTGCGAGATCGACCGAGTCTCCTGCCGCCGAGTGACTCGAGGAGCGGCTCTCCAGCAAGAAGGAGAAGCCTGCTGGAGCCGACGATCTTTGTCATGACATACCATACCATTGGGATGGCAATGCTGGTTTCGATGGACCCAAAAGAGACCGGATTCCAGCCCATGCACGTCAAGAACTGGGCGGGCGGATTCCGTCGCCCTCCGATATGGGAAAACGACTCGTGGATCACGAATTATCTCCTCCACCCCGCTTGGGGATCAGAGACGTATCTGCAGGCCCGGCATGCCGGCTTCGGAGCGTTCGAGTCGTTCCTCTTCTCGAGTGCCGCTTCGGTGGCGTGGGAGTATGGGTTTGAATCGTGGGCGGAGCACCCATCGGCACAGGATCTGCTCGTCACCTCGACCGTGGGCTCCGTGCTGGGAGAGCTGCGCTTCATACTGAACCAAACGCTGCAAAGGCAGGAGGCGTTGTGGGCGACGGCGGCGCTGATACTGCTGGATCCGCTGGGGACGTCGTTTCGGTACTCGAGGGCACTCGTCGGTGACGCGGCGCAGCGCGTCGCAACGTCGTTTCGCTCCGGCGTTTCCATCAGACCGGCACTGACTCCCGATGAGCACCGCAGCGCACTCAGCTCCGTAGGAGTTCATGTATCCGTTCCCTTGTGAGGGTTCAGGACGTGGCGAGGTCGCGCACGGCATCGGCGAGCATGCGGACCTTTTCAGCTTCGACGGAGCCCGCTGCATCGCTCTCGACGCTTGAGGCAAGATCGTCGAGCATTTCACCTCGAGACGAGCCGGAGGCTGCTTCCGCACGATCGAGCGCCTGCCGAATCGATGCGATGCGTTCGTCCGATAATCCGTCGGATCGGTCCAGCTGATCCACGTATGCACGGGCAAGGGCGAAGGTCGCCGGCCACTCGAAGTGGGGCTGACCCTGCGCATTGAGATATTCCAGCTCCACCGTTCGAGCGGCGGCGATCTCGTTGTCGGTGAGATACTCACTAGGAACGAGCTCGAAGATGTCCAGCCCGCGAGCGATCTCGGAGCTCACGATAAGACCGTTGTACCAGTACACCGACCAGCTGCCGGCCATCTCCAGCTGTTCCGGATTGACCGGCCCACGATCGTGAAAGGCGATCTCAACAGGATTCTCCGGATTCGTCCAGTCGAAAATGGAGATTCCGCCCTGATACCACGCCTGCACCATGACCTCGCGACCCGGGATCGGAATCAGCGAACCGTTGTGGGCAACGCAGTTTTCCAGGGGCGTCTGCGACGCGGGTAGCTTGTAGTAGCTCTCGAATTCCATCTCGCCGTCTTCGATCGTGAAGAGCGCGTTGGCGCCCCACTCGCGGGGATCCGTCGGACGACATTTCGGCTGAGTTCCGCCGCCCCATTCGTCCGTAAAGAGCACTTTCGATCCGTCGTTGCTGAAGGTCGCCGAGTGCCAGTACGCGAAATTCGTATCCGCAACGGCATCGATCCGCGTTGGATTCACGGGATCGGTGATGTCGAGAAGCAGGCCGTATCCCTCGCAAGCGCCGCCGGCAAGGCCGATCTCCGGATACAGCGTGATATCGTGGCACTGGGTCGGTCCGCGACCCGGGGCTTCGTCGTCATCCTGAGCGGCGAACTGCTCCGTGAGCATCTGACGTAGGGCCGTACTGTCGGCGGCGGTCGGCTCACCCTCGCCCTCTCGCTCTTCGACCATTCTCTCGAGCAGCCGGGAAACGATCTGATCGGGAAGCTCGTGCGGCTGACCGCCCAGCTCGATGACGAAGCTGCCGCCCTCTCTAGCATCTTCGACGGCGTCGAGATCCGCCGGCGCGGGTCCGTGCTCTTCAGGCTCGACGAGGCCCTCAAAGAGGCGCGGCGAACTTACGATGGCTGCCTCCTGCGGATTGTCGAGCGGCACCCTGATCACTTCGATCCGGAAAAGTGCAGAATTCGGATCCTCTTCCGGGGGAGCGCTCACACAGCCGGGAAGCTCCTCCTCGGGACGGACAGGCGCCGAGCCGGACACGTACACGTAGACGTTCTCATCGTCGTCCGGATCGACGAGCACGGAGTGCGTGTGCGACCCGCGGCAGGTCTGCACGTTGTGGATGTATTCCGGATTGTGAATGTCGCTGATATCAAAAATCCGAATGCCGCGCAGGCGTTCCTCACTGACGCGCTCTCGTACACCCTCCGTGCCGCAGTCGAGACGCGCTTCGAGGCCTTCACCCGAAACGAACAGAAGATTTCCATACACGGAAACGTCACTCTGCGAGGCCGGGCAAACGTATCCTTCGACGAGGACCGGGTTCGTCGCATCGGAGACGTCCCAGATCTGGATACCGTTGTAATTTCCCTGAATGACGTAGTTGTCCTTGAAGGCCAGGTCTGAGTTCGTCATGCCGACGAAATCCTCAGCGGGCGGGGTCTGCGAGAGGACACGCAGGTTCCAGATGGCTTCTTCAGCATCGAATAGCCCAGGGGCGAGACCTTCGCGAGGATCTGAATCGACGGCGACCTGCTGGTTGGGAGGGGAGGACGGCTGATCGGGCGTCGGGGACGGCTGATCGGGTTGGGTCGTTACCGGCTGCGGCGCGCAGGCCGCGACGAGCAGCAGTCCGAGTACGATCGATAGGATGCCGACTTTCTTAGAGACAAAATTAGAGACAAAGTGCCGCGCGCGGCGACAGTCTCCGACGTCACTTGTACTGTACATTCGTATGCGTGTGTGATTGGATGCGTAGTTGTTCAATTGGATTCTTGCACGGCACTGAGGACGATCATCCTCCTGCGTCGTCTATACCGGTGAGTTCATCCAGCATCAGCTGCATACGGGCGATTTCCGTGCGCTGATCGACTTGAATATCGGATGCAAGCTTGAAGGCTGCATCCCCCTGCGCTGCGCCGTCGGTTGCGAAAAGGTTCTCGACCATGTCTACGGCGCCGCGGTGATGTTGGATCATGTACGTGAGAAAGAGCCGGTCGAATTCGACGCCGCGAGCCGCGTCGAGATCTTGCAGCTGCTCCGGTGAGAGCATGCCCGGCATGTGCAGAGCGTGGTCGCCGGTCCCGTGCATGGTGAGATCCGTACCCTCGATATGGAATTCAGGGACCGTTTCACCGCGCGCCTCCAGCCACCGCTCCATGGTGGCGATTTCGTCCTTTTGCGCATTAATGATGCGAGCGGCGAGCGTCTGGATAGCCGGGCTGGCGCCATGAGTCGGTGCGAGTCGCGACATGACGAGGGCCTGCGCGTGATGGGCGATCATGCCCTTCATGAACGACACATCGGCCTCCGTGAAGTGCATTCGGGCGCTGTCGAGGCGTGCGCGATAGAGGGCCTCCAGATCAGCGGTCGAGGCGTCGTTCCCTTCGGGGGCAACGACCGACGTGCTCCGGCATCCTGTGGCGGATAACGCGATCAGAAAGACGACAATAAACCACGTCAAACCTCCTGATGGGGAGGAGACTAACGCTCCGGCTCTTACTTCCACGTGTCCATGTTATGCGATTGACAAGCGCAGCCGTGAAGGGCTACTCTCTACTGGACATGGACGAAAAAAGTTCGCGGGGCCGGCGGAGGGAGCGCCCACCCTGCGCCCGGGGTCTTCATTGCATCGATTCGACCTGGTCGATCCAATTCGAGGCGGCGGCCTGTCCATTCAGGAAAGGGAGCACCGTCGGGACCAGCTCCGGAGCCAGAAAGATGTCGTAGTGCGTCCGACCGGGAAGAATGGCCAGCCTATTCGGCGACATATTCTCCCGCATCCATCCCCCATCGCGGAGACCTCCGCCAAGTAGCTGATAGAAGTCTACGATGTGTTCGGGTCTGTACATGTCGCTGTCGCCGAAGACGAGCGTGACTGGCATCTCGAGCTGCTTCACGTCATCCGCCCAGTTGTAGGGTTTACGCATGTACTCGCCCATGCGCTCCAGAAGGACGGGGAATTCTTCGGGATCGGATGCAATCGCGGCATACGACTGGTACATCGGTGTATCGCGCATGGCCTCGGCCATCCCGGCGCCGATCTGCGCTTGTTGTTCGAGGATCTCCGGATAGAAGGCGTCCTGAGCATAGCCGGCCGACACGAGCACGAGTCGTCGGACCATTGCGGGATGCTGTACGGCGAGACGAAAGCCGACGCCACCGCCCAAAGAATAGCCGAGCACATCCACCTGATCGTATCCTAGCTCCCGGAGAATTATGGCCATGTCATCGCCCATATCGATCAGGCTGATGTCTCGATCGGCCAACGGCGTTCGGCCGTGCCCGTGCAGGTCCACTCCGATCACCCGACGATTTTCGGAAAGCGCCGGGAGGATCGGCGCAAACATGTCGATCGATCCAAGTCCGCCATGGAGCAGGAGGAGCGGTTCGCCCTCTCCATGGACCTCGTAGTAGTAATTTACCCCATTTGCC
>CAZQAS010000025.1:14086-20332 GCA_964591285.1 uncultured Rhodothermales bacterium | reverse complement strand
TCAACCTCACCCCCGTCCGAAAGCGCCTTGAAAAGCCGATCGGCCTCCTGGGCATCGCTGGGCTCGAGGGTGATGCCAACATTGTTGCCCGCTTTCAGCGGCTTGCCGAAAGAATTAAGCGAGTCGCCTCCCATGATCATGTAGTCGCGCCCAAGCGGCAGGGCGACGTGCGCAATCCTGTCAAGTTCGTCCTCGGGCAAATTGGCCGTCATCTGCATATCTCTGTAGCGGAGCACAGAGGTGAATTCACCGCCGAAGACAGATTTGTAGTAGTCGAAGGCTTCCCTGGCGTTACCATCAAAGGTGATGATCGGTGTTACGGTTTTCATGGTACTGGTGCGTAGGTTCGAGTTCTGAGATGCGTAGATGTGAGCAAGTATCGGCTTAAACTTCCGGAAAAGCGTCGGTCCGTGTAGGGTGCATTATTGCCATTGAGAGGGGGTTTTTATGACAACTTTAGACGCTACTTTCCAATAAAAAGTGCACAAAGCCCCATGAAAAGGATATCGCTCATCGTCTATGAAGACGCGGTGTTGTCCGCGCTTTCCGGGCCGCTCGACATTCTGGCCGGCACGAACAGATTTTTGGCCGACACGGGCCGCCCGCCGGCTTTTGAGATCGAACTGGTCAGCGAGAAACTGAAGAACATCCAGCTGCACCAGCCGGCTCAGTTCATCTGTCACAGGACGCTGGCGGAGGCGATGCCTCCCGACCTGATTATCGCGCCGGCGTTCAACGGTGATCCTCAGGCCGTGCTGAAGAAGAACGTAGCGCTGGTAGACTGGATTCGGTCGATGAATCAGCGCGGCGTGGAGGTCGCGAGCCTTTGCTATGGCAGCTACTTCCTCGCGGAAGCCGGACTCCTCGAAGGCCTATCCTGCACTTCGCACTGGCGCACCGTCGACGACATGCAGCGGCGGTATCCGGAGGCCAAGGTGCTTCCGGATGCCGTGATTACCGACGAGGAAGGGATTTACACGAGCGGCGGTGCCTTCTCCTCGCTGAACCTGCTGCTATACCTGGTCGAGAAATTCTGCGGTCGAGAGGTTTGCGTGCAGATCAGCAAGATCTTCTCGGTAGATCTCGATCGCGTCAGTCAGGCCCACTTTGCCGTTTTCCAGGGACAGCGAGATCACAAGGACGAAGAGATCCTCGAGGCACAGGCCTACATCGAGCAGAGATACAATGAGGACCTCACCATCGAAGAAGTGGCGGGCCTCACGAACATGAGCCGGCGAAATTTCGTCCGCCGCTTCAAGAAGGCGACGCACAACACGCCGCTGGAGTACCTTCAGCGGGTTAAGGTTGAGGCGGCGAAGAAGGCCCTCGAGACGAGTTCACACAACATCAGCACGCTAATGTACGACGTGGGGTATAACGATCCGCGGACGTTCCGGACGGTTTTCAAGCGCTTTACGGGGCTGACGCCGCAGTCGTATCGGGAGAAGTACAGCCGGGCGTAGATCCAGAGTATTCGAGGATCGAGACGCCGCCGCTCACGTTCGATCAGCGCCGCTCCTCCATCAATCCCACCAGATTGCCGTCGGGATCGCGGAGAAAAGATGTCCAGAGCTCGTGGTCTTCCATCTCGGCCGTCAGCTGCGGATCGCGCTCGCTTTTCGCACCACGGCCGACGATCGCCTCGTGTGCTTCTTCGATGTTCGATACGGAGAAGTAAAGAATCGAATTGCCACCAACGGCGCCTGCACCCTGAGGCGTGGAGAGCATGATGCGCACGTCGCCGGCGTTAAGAAACGCAAGATGTTCGTTTGGCTGGAAGAGAAAATCCAGGCCGAGCGCGTCGCGATAGAACGAGAGCGCCTGCTCAACGTCGCTGACGGTAATCGCGATCTGTCTAATCTGGGCGACGTTAATCTCCGTGTCCACGTCGTAGAAGATTTAGGCGGATGTCGACGACTTGCCTTCCGTGCTCTCTCCCTCGTAAGCTCGCCGCAACTCCTCGATATCGAACTTCTTCATCTTAAGAAACGCTCGAGTAACGCGTGCGACTTTTGCCTCGTCCGGATCGTTGATCATCTTGCGAAGCGCGGTTGGTGAGACTTGCCACGAGACGCCGAATCGGTCTTTCAGCCAGCCGCACTGCTGCTCCTGGCCGCCCTCAACGAGCTTTCCCCAAAAGTAATCCACCTCTTCCTGCGACTCGCACTCGATCAGCAGAGAAACGGCCTCGTTGAACGTAAACTCGTGGTCCATGCCGCTGTCCATCGCCATGAAGACCTCCCCGTCGAGCGTGAATTGGGCATGCTTGACAGTGCCCTCCTTCTCATGCTCGCCCGGCTCATAGCGAAGGATGCCCTCCACGTCGGAATGATCGAATACGGAAGTATAGAATTGCACGGCTTCCTCGGCGCGGCCGTGCTGAGCACCAACGAACAGTAGCGATGGTGAGATCTTCTGACCGACATCCGTCAGATCCCCCAATGAGAGCTGCCAGGTGAGGCCGAATCGATCCTGCACCCACCCGTACTTCTCGTTCCAGTCGTAGGCATCCAGCGGCATGAGGGCGCTGCCGCCGTCTGAAAGCGCAGCCCAGAGTTCGTCGATCTCCGATTCGGTCTCGCAGACGACGAAGAAGGAGATGGAGGGATTGACGATAAATTGGGGACCGCCATTCAGAGCAATCATTGAATAGCCGGCGAGATCGAAATCAACCGTCATGACGGTCCCCTCGGGCCGGCCGTGGATGTCCTGGCCTTCCTTGCCGTAATGCGTGGTCCCGCCGAGGGTGGAACGGTCGAAAAGGGACGTGTACAGCCTGGCGGCTTGCTCGGCCTCGTCGTCGAACCAAAGATGCGGGATGATTCGCTGCTTGCTAAGTGTCATGGAGAGGATCCGGAGACTAGAGAAACGAGACCGTAAGCCATAGAATTAACGCCAGCAGTGCGAGGATGAGGATGCCGCCCAGAAGCGCCACGCGACGATACATCATCATATGGCTTGACTGACTTTCGAATGCCTCTCGCTGAACCTTCAGGCTTTCCGACGTGACCCGTCGATACTCCTCCAGATGCGTCCGCTGGACATCCAGAATCTCCGTCAGGATAGTCGCGATGCGATCGTCTTGCTCCATACTGGTCGTTCCATTTGTGGTCTATACCGAACCGGATCGTCCGACGTCGTGCGGCCTCGATGAAACCTCAGAAGACCGGTTGGAGATCAAGCTCGTAGTGGTCGCTCCATATCTCGAGAATTTCCTTGATTATAGGAACTGCATTGCTGCCATTCGAGGCCAGTACAAGCCCGCTGCCCGTGGCAGGCGCAATGAGAAAATAAGCCAGGTACCCCGGATTTCCACCGCTGTGATAGGCAATGATCTCACCGGTGCGCGTGCGGTGGACGCCGTGTCCCAGGGCGTATTCCGCACCTTCGAGATCCACTCCTTCCAGCTCGACCTTCATCACCGGGGTGAGCATTGTCTCGAACAAACGTTCACTGATGACCGCGCCGCCTACCACGTAATATGTTGTCAGGAATCGTGCGAAATCCTCGATGTTACTGTAGAGTCCACCGGCCGAGCCGCCGATGATTCGGTACGGTGCAATCGGTCCGTTGTCGCCCTGATATGGTGTGGCAATTCCGTCGCCCGACACGCGAATTGGAGCGAACGTGGCGGAAGGCATTCCCAGCGGCTCGAAAACCGCTTGACGCATGTACTCCTCGAATCGCTGACCCGTGACCTCTTCGATCATGAGTTGGAGGACCACATATCCTCCGCCGGAATATCTCCACCGGTTGCCGGGCTCATCATCGATGATTACAGGGCCGCTGCTTCCAGCCCCACCCGCGAGGAATTCCTCCAGGCTCGGAAGGGTCGTATCCGCCGGCAGCCACGGCACGGTCGGAACCGACAGTCCGGCCGTGTGGCTCAATAGGCGTCGAACGGTGACGCCGGTCTCGTCAAAATCGGACGCCGGCAGGCGCCATCGCTGAATGTAGGTGTGGACGGGTGCGTCCAGATCAATAAGACCCGAATCGGCGAGGTGGAGGACGCCCCAAGTGGTGACGGACTTTGAGATGGAGGCCAGATTGAAGAGGGTTTTTGCCGTGGCGGGCCGATTCGCCGCGCTGTCCGCGACGCCGTAGCCGCGAGCGAAGTGGACCTTGCCGTTCTCCACACTCCCGATCGCGAGCGCGGGTACGCCATATTCTGCCAATAGCCTCGGTACGAGAGAATCGAGCCGCGCTTCGAACGTTGCGGCTTTAGCGGCGTCGAGCGGCTGCGGCGCGTGCCGGCTGCATCCCGACGAATAGACGAGGCCGGCGGCGAGTACCGCAGCTAGCACGAACGCGGTGTTGCGTTTCATACGGAACCTGATGGGTGATTGAGACCGATTACGGCGACAGGCCTTTTGAGGGAGCTATGGTCCGGAAGCGCGCTCTCGGGCAGAACCGGACGGCTCAAGAGCATGGCAGGAGGCGCATGTCACTGCTTTGTAAGGTTTTTCGCGAATCGAATCTGTCCGTCATCCAGAAATCCATCCTCCCGCCAGCCGAGGCGGCGATAAAACCCGACCGCACGCAGATGGGGGTCGCTTCCGGTCGAGAGCCACGCGCGGTCAACACCCGCCTGCCGCAGACCGGTCTCGGCCGCGTCCATGAGCGCGCGTCCGACACCGCGATTCTCGAAGTCCGGGCGCACGAAACAGGCGAAAACGTACCCCTCAGAAACTTGAGCCATCGAGAAGCCCACCGGCCGGCCGTCTACCTCCGCGATGGTCGATACGTAATCCCCGCTTTCAATCATATCCCGGACGGTTTCCACCGTCACGCCGACGGTCCGCAGTTCGTCGCGTGATTGGTGGTTCTCCGTTACTGAGCAGCGGATGTCGAATAGGAGGTCCACGTCCTGAACGGTAGCTGAGCGCAGCTTCATTGTTGACGTCTGCGTGATTGCGGTACTCGCTCCTTGCACCTGGACTGAGTCTAGTCTAATTGCAACCGATCAAGAGATCAGCTCCGGGACGGGTCCTTATCGATGATGAGTATCGGACGAATCGCTATGGGGATCCATCGGGGGCGCGCTCGACTGAATTTCGCTTGGATGCTGCGACCCGTATCCACGGAGCCGATCGTACTCCTGGATCTGCTCCGTGGAGAGCACTTCCGCCGTGCGCACGTGCGCGGCGAGATGGGCACTGCGTACGCGAGCTTCCATGCGACCGGCCTCCTCCGTGAGTACGCGCACCGCCTCCTCCGAGGCCGTCCTGGACCCAAAGAGGCTGTCGAGCCGCCGCTCAACACGTACTAGTTCACCGCCTGCCTCGGCCGCCTCCGACCGCATGTCCTGGAACACCACCACCAATTTTTCAACCTGCGCCCTCGAGAGCGCCAGGGAATCCGCGAGATCGAGTACATGGCGGGGCCCCGGATAGCTGTTCAGCTCGGCAGCCATGGCATACCCCAATCCATCCCCCGCCAGGAGGCCGGCGACGCGCTCCGCCGAGAGTGCCTTGATCGTTCGTCCGGCATCGGCGACATAAGGTGACGGAGTGGCGGCCGTATCATCCTCGGCCCTCGGGCCGCACCCGACGCAAGCGGTCGCGATCACGCCCGCGACGATAGCAAACAATGGTCTCATTAGCGGTAGGGACGTGGCCCAGTAAGCTGGCGGTTATGCACAGGATTCACCACGGGCAAAAAGCAAGTATCCGAACAGTATCGCAAAGATCGCATTGGCCGCACACCCGATCCCGAATACCGCCGTGTACGGTGAGGTGACCGCATACTTGAGGAGCAGCAGCGCGATCGTGAAGAACTGCATGAAGTTACCCAGCGCAACGGGGCGGCTGTAGATCCCTCCGATCGCATTGCTCCGTGCCATCCAGTTCAGGAGCGCAAATCCGAGATACAGCGCACCCGCAATACTGATGAAAACTTCGGTCGCCACAGTCGGTTCGGCGCCGAAAGCCGAGAGAATCTCTTGTGGGAAGAAGGACGCGACGAGGCCAAGAAGCCCCATAAAGACGGCACTCGCCGTCATAGCGAGCTTCGTGTTGAGCTTTCCGCTAGTTGCCGTTGCAGCCGGGCTGGCCATCGGACATAATGATCTACAAAGTAGGATGTGCTCGCACGATCAGTAGCGAGGGGCTAGTGCCGGTCACGAAGCGTCGCATCGATCCAATCGCGGTAAATCGATACGCGCGTATAGTATTCGGTCACGCCGTAGCGGCCTTCCAGTCCCCCGGTTGCGCTCGTGCTCTGACCCGAGCTGATTCCTGCGAGGAC
>CAZQAS010000025.1:0-13986 GCA_964591285.1 uncultured Rhodothermales bacterium | reverse complement strand
GTGGGATGACATGTTCGAAGACAGAATCGATCCTTCCTAGGAGCGGCTAGGTCAAGCGTGCTTCAAATCGGATGAATCTGGCAGAGGTACGCGCGGTGGGGCACCGACCCGCTGACGGGATCGATGTCGTCGTTTCCGATCACAAGATTGAAGTTTGCTCCTTCGGGACTGAACGCATCGAAGCCCGGTGCGCCGATCTCCTCGCAATCTTGCCACCACCCGTGCTGTCCGCAAGCGACATTCGGATCGAGCTGCGCATTCAGTTGTGCACGAGCGCGGACGCTGCCCTTCGGAGTCTCGATACGTACCCAGTCTCCCTCCTGGATCCCCCGTTCTTCGGCGGCGGTGGGATGCAGCTCAACCTCCGGATCCCGGGCCCGCCGCCGCAGACTGGGTAGACCGCGGTGCTGGCTTTCGCAGAAAAGCGTGTGCTTTGCGCACGTGAGGATGAGGGGGAAGCGGTCTTGAAGATCCGGCCGAGTCGTCGGTCCCATGAGAGGGGCTTCATAGTCGGGAACGGGAGAATAGCCGTGATCGAGGAAGGTCTCGGAGTAGAGCTCGATCTTGCGCGTCGGCGTCTCGAATCCTCGGGGCGTACCGCCTTCCGTTTCGCTGAATTTTCGGTAGCGAGTGTTGATTGCAGCGCGAATACCGCCTGGCGCTTCGCGAAGCTCCTCGAGCGTGATGTCGGACGGGCGGAGCTGATGCCGATAAGCAGCCTCGAGGTCGCCGTCCCAGAAGTGCTCCCCCAATCCGAGCCGGCACGCCAGATCGAACACGATTTCCATGTCCGATCGAGCCTCCCCCCTTGGCTCGACGACCGGACGGCGCAGCTGCACGAGTGATTGGGCTTCGGCGCTCACCTCGAAGCCGATGCGAAGGGCCTCGTACTCGAAGGCACTCGCGACCGGCAGGACGATGTCGGCCATTTCTGCGGTGGGCGACATGAACAGGTCCGCATGAACGTAAAAGTCGAGCGCCGACAGCGCTTCTCGCCCCCGATAACCATCGGCGTGCGCCACGAGCAGATTGGCGCCGAACCCTACCATGCCGCGCACGGCGTAGGGTTGTTCATCCAGAATGCCACGATAGACCTCGTCGGTGGTGACGGCTTCGAAGCGGGACGGCCCTAGGGGTCGTTCGTTATGCGCAAGCGCTCGAGCGCGCTGCTCATCCGACAGCAGTTCAGCCCCGTCGACGTTCTCGGTGGGGACGGCGCCGAAGAGGACGTTGCCTCCGCGATCGTCGAAGCTGCCGGTCAGCGTGTAGAGCTGGGCGATCGCGCGCGCGATCTGCGTTGCATTCGACTGCATCTCAACGCCGCTCCACGCATAGTAGGCGACAGGCCGCGCCTCCCAAAGCAACCGGCCCGCCTCCTCGACCTGCTCCGCCGGTATCCCGCAGATCTCCTCGACGCGTTCCGGCGTGTACCGTCGGCAGACCTCCGCCACGCGATCGAACGCCGGACGACACGCGACCTCACCGTCGGCCGTTTCGACCTGATATTCGCCGAACAGCGCCTGCTCCGACGCCTCCTCGTTATTGCCAGTCTGCGGATCATATCGGATAGGGCCGTTCATGTCCGCGTGCCAGGCCACGTAGCTATCGACCTCGCCCTCACCCGTGACTGCGCCCCACCTCAGAAGCCTGCCATCGTCTTCCCGAACGAGCAGTGGTCCATTCGTCCACTGGCGGATGAACTCCCGGTCGTACCAACCCCTCTCGATCATGACCCCCGCGATACCGAGCGCGAGCGCACCGTCCGTTCCGGGCCGGACCCTGAGCCAGAGGTCGGCCTTGTTCGCGAGGCCGGCACGGCGGGGATCGACGGCGATCAGCCGCGCGCCCCGCTTGAGGGCCTTGGTCGTGGCGACGGCGTGGGCGAGTCGTGCAATGCTCGGATTGTAGCCCCAGAAGAGAATGCAGCCGGCGTGCTCCAGGTCCGGCATGTAGCTACCGGGGACGGGAGCACCGAACGTGTAGGTCGTCGCGCCGTATCGGCCCCATCCGCAGAGCTCAAAGGAGATCGCCTCATTCGGGCTCCCGAAGGATCGTCGGAGGCGGTCGATCCAGTGCAGGGAGTCGGATATGGGCGTCGTTGAGGGGGATGCGACGCTAAAGACGACGCTTTCGGGACCGGCATCCGCGGCGATCTCGTGCAGCTTCGCAGCCGTATGATCCAGCGCTTCGTCCCAGCTGATGCGTTCCCAACCAGGATCGGCCGCGCCTTTGGGATTTGTCCTCCGGAGTGGGTACAGGAGACGGTCCGGGTGATAGACCAGCTCGGGAGCCGCGCGCCCTTTCGCGCAGAGCGCCTGCCCCGTCGGATGTGACGGATTCGGCTCCAACGCGACGAATCGACCGTCCTCTACCACGGCGGTTGAACCGCACTTGGATACGCAAAGGGCGCAGAAACCCGGAATGTGTTCGCCATTCGGCTCAGTTGCGGACACGTGCATTTGAGACCGTTCGTTGTACGTATCGAAAGCTTTCGATGGGCCGCATGTATGGCGCTCGCCCGACATGCGAGTCGTTCATTCAGTTGATCTCGCGCACGACCCGCGCCGGATTTCCGGCGACGAATACGTCGGCACCCACATTTCGAGTCACGACGGCGCCCGCGCCGACGACGGATCGAGCGCCAATACTCGTACCAGGGAGGATGATGGCGCCTCCACCTACCCATACATCGTCCGCGATGGCGACAGGTCTCGCCGACTCGGTGCCCTTGCGACGGCCGCGCCAGTCCAGCGGATGCGTCGCCGTGTAGATCTGGACGGCGGGTCCGAGGAGCACGTGATTGCCAATGCGCACCTCTGCCGGGTCGAGCACGATGCAGTTAAAGTTGAAGAAGACGCCGTCGCCCACGTAGATGTTCGAGCCGTAGTCGCAGTAAAACGGCGGTTCGATGGTCACTGACGAGCCAACGGTGCCGAATAACGACGCGTATAGGCCCTTTCGGTGTTCCACCTCGTCGTCACTGCTACCGTTTAGGCTTGCGAGAAGGTCGCGTGCTCGGCGCCGGCAGGCGACCAGCTCAGGATCGAGCGGATCGTAGAGCTCCCCCGCCAGCATCTTCTGTCGCTCCGAGCTCATCTAGGCCTCCGGTTCACTGTGGCCGGCCGGCGGGATGGCATCGAGATCCTCCGTCGACATCCGCCATTCGTACACCGCGGCTATCGTAATCCCGACGATCAGCAACACACAAAGCCAGAGCGCCATCTCGAGAAGCACCAGTGCGAACGGCTCGTGCATCACGTTCCAAGGGAGGTAGAACTCGAACCAGGGCACCATTAGCGCCCACGCCACGGCTCCGAATCGGAGGCCCCGCGTCCACCACGGTTTCCCCGCAAACGCACCCCTGACAAAATGATAGACGACGCCGTAGATGAGGCCCATGCCGAGAAGGCCTGCCGCGAGAATCCATGGTGCGGTGCTCGTGCGCGGTAGGGGCTCTAGCTGGCCAAGTATGATCAAAAACTTCTCGCTCTGATAGGCCGGGTCGGCAAGAATCGCCTGTGCCGGGCCAAAGAGCAGCATCATGGCGGCGATCCAGGCAAGACCGCCGGCTGCGCCTGAGACGAGTGCGCGGAGCACGGATGGGGATTTTGGGGTTTGTGGCATGGCGACCACTAGAAATACGCAGCGATGCCCAGCTTCACCGATGTCCGGTAGAGGTAATCGCTAAAGTCATCTTCTTCGTTATTGACGCTCCGATTCTCGAACCGAATCGCAATCTCATTCCCGTATTCGCCAAGCAGGCTGATACTTCTGGTGGCAAACCACTCTACGCCGAGCCGGCCGGTTAGTCCTAGATCCCATCGCGTTCGGCGATCGTCGTCCAGAGCAGGCCTCTCCGAACGCATATAGCTGAGTCCGACTCGCGGTCCGGCTCCGAGATACAGGTTCACCTCCCGGTCGGTTCTCGGATAGTGGAGGTACTGCGCCAAAAGGCTGGCACCGCCCTGCACGTGGGCCCCACCGCCGGACGATCCGCCGTTTCCTCCGATGCCAAATCTCCACGCCTGTCTATTCGTCACGTGGTACTTCGCAGCAATCATTCCTTCGAAAAAATCGACACTGGGAAGACCGTTCACCTGAAACAGCAGCGCCCACGATCCCTGCTCGAGCGAATTCGGACGGTCATCTACCTGCGCGTGACCGATACTCACGGGCAGAATCAACAAAGCGGCCGAAAACGCTGTGACTAATCCAAGAGGCGTTCGCATTTGAATAGAAAAAGTGTGTTGCGGGATGGCGAACGCCACAACTTCCGGACAGCGATTTCAGAGAACGTAATCGTGGACGGCGCTTGTATCAGCATAAACTACATGAAACGAGGTCGTGCGGCAACGGCGATACGACGCCAATCCCTAATCGCCGGCTTCATTGGTGTAGGCCAGGCTTGCGATCCTCCACGCACCTGCATCATCCAGGTAAATGCGTCGACTCCTCGCCACGTCGAGACGCAGCCCTCGCGTGGTGGAATCGAACCTCTTCAGCTTCCCTGCGCATCGACGATCGAGGAAGCCAGTGCTTCGTCGAAGGCATCTGCATCCGTGTAGACGCGCATGACGTCCTCGAGGTTGGAGAAGCTACGCACGAAGTCAGCGGTGACCTCGATGAACCGCGAACCGGTGAGCATCGAGATGTGGTCGAATCGAGATCGGTGCGCGCCCAGCCAGCGCGCCCACTCGTTGCTCACCTGGATGGACGCGCCCTTTGTTCGGCGAGCATCGATGAACAGCTCTGTTGGGCCTCGGTCGGAAAAATGTTGCTCCAGGTGCTGCATGGGCGCCGATCCGAACTCACCGACGTCGCGCCCTTCGATCGTCAGCACCACGACGCCGCGTGCCGGAGTGTCGATCGAGAGCTCGCAATGGGATCCATCGTAATGAACGGGTGCAGCTTTCATGATTTTCCCGGTCGGCTATTATCTCCTGGTTGAATGGCCGGATAACGTTTCCAGATCACGTGCTGCTATACGGTTGCACCACGTTCCAGGTTTTAAACTGACGTCCTCGCCCCCGTTTACTTATGATTGTGAAGCGCGCCCGCTTCCCTCTTCACACGCTCGGCGAGTTGTTGCCGTGCTGCAGCGGCGTACCGCTTGCATGCCGTCGGATCCACAAGGCCTTCTCGCCCCTCCGCGAATCGCTCCCAGAGGGACGAGGCCCCAGGATGCGTCGTGATCAGGATGTCGCACGATAGACTTTCCAGTACGTCGAATCCCAGCTCGAAGTCGCTCAAGGCGCTCGGGTACGTATCGTTGTCCGTGAATCGGAAGCCTTCGGCAGAGACGGGCGTTTGACTGTCCGCATAGACCATCTCCACACATTGGGCCGCCTCACAGGAGGTCCACGACCAGCTCGTTCCGCCGGGCGTGTGGCCGGCCGTGGCGTGTGACACCACTTCGATCGAGCCAACCCGCATCGTATCACCCGGCGTGAAGCGCTCGACGTTCGCTGCGGGTGGATAATCCAAAAGAAGGCCGTGCTGAGGATCACCCGGCCCGCCACGGCCTCGCTCCAGAACGGACGCGCTCGCGGGACTTGCGGCTACACGCGCCCCCGAAACGCGCTGAATGGCGGCGATACCGCCTGCATGATCGAAGTGGGCGTGCGTGTTGAGGATAAGCTCGATGTCGGCGGGCTCCACCCCGAGCTCGCGTACATTCTTTAGTATTACGGGTGCGGAATTCGGAAGCGCTCCATCAATGAGGATATGACCGTCCGGAGAGGTAATAAGGATAGAGCTCAGCCCCCGCGTTCCGACGTAATACGTGCTCCCGTGGATGAGAAACGGATCCTGATGCGCGTTCCACTCGGCGCAGCTGGAGCAGTCCGATGGTGCGTAGGCCATCGTGAGTGAATCAAGTTCTTGCGCGAGCGCCGGCGCGGCTAGCACGTGAGTCGCAAGGGATAGTACTATCAGGCGATACATAGAGCATTCGTAGGTTGATCGACCATTGTTACCGTTTCGCGTGTTCCCGTCCCGAAGATAGGACGTACGCGATCTGTCAGAAGTCCGTATGCATCGCCCCCTATGAAAGGAAGCGCTTCCTCTGATCGTCCGTCGGAATGTAGCAAGAGTCTCTCCTGCCGAACCACTCGTATCGATTGCGCGCGATCACTGCGTAGACTCGATCGCGCAGCGAGCGCGGCACGAATCGGAACGCTCGAAGCCATCTCCAGAATCGCAGATCCGCGGCGATCTCAAGGGCCGCATCGGACCGAACGTACGCTCGAGGGCCTTTGACCAGGAGGAAGGTCTGTACGTTTACTGGATCGATTCCGTGGCGCTCGAGCAGCGCTTGCCCGATCCGGCTCTGGAGCGGCGCGAATGAAAGCCGTTCGCGCTCGTCGTATTTAAGAATGAATTGAACGGCAGCGGAGCAGAAATTGCAAACGCCGTCGAAGATGACGATGCCGTCCTCCACCGGGTCCATACCGGAGGGTTGATGCTGGAGTCGCGGCCGGACCTCGTAGCTTGCTTTCTCGTCTCGATCGGGACGCTTCACTCTTCAGTACAATTTATTTCCACCCGTATGGCAACGCAGTTTGATGGCTAGCGGCCGGCGTCCACGTCTATGACGGAGCCCGTGATCGACCTGGCCGCGTCCGAGAGTAGAAAAACGACGGACTCCGCGACGGACTCGGCACTCGTCGGCTCGCGCAGTGCCGTTCGCGCATAGATTCGTTCTTTTTGGTCATCGGACAGCCCGCTGCTCATCGTCGTCTCGATGAATCCGGGCGCGACGCAATTCGATCGGATCCCGCGCGCCCCCCACTCGTGGGCAACGCCCCGCGAAAATGCCTCCAGTGCACCCTTCGTCGCCGCATACATGCTGAGTCCGTTGTATCCTTGACGCACGCTTACCGATGATATATGCACGATCGACCCGTGCGTCTCGTGCAGAATCATGTCGCGGATGCAGTACTTCGTCAGAAGGATTGGCGCCAGCACATTGATCCGAAACATGCGCTCGAGATCGTCGACCTGCGCATTCGTGACGAGGTCGTCGTATGCAGACGCGGCGTTGTTCACGCACCCGTATATCGGCCCTACGGGCTTCATCTCGTCACGATACAGGTCTGGAATAGAATCCGGATGCGACAGGTCGCACGTTACGTGTACGTAGCGGTCAGGGTGACCGTCTTTGGCCTTTCGCTGCTGCTCCTCGAAGCTTCTGCTGAGACCAATCACCCCGACTCCCTCACGAGAGAGAAGTGCCTTGAGAATAGCACCTCCCAATCCACCAGAGTCGCCGGTGAGCACGACCCACTTCATTTTCTCTCCTTCTTTCCTGTTCTCGTCAGATCGACCTCAGATGCGAACCGGACGATACGGGGTACCTTGTGCGGCTGCAAATGTGATTTCACGTACCGGTGGATCCGATCTTCGAAATCTGCTTCTGCATGATCCGACGCCTTCACGACGATGGCTTCGAGAACGTTTCCCGTAATCCGATTGGGCCGACCGCGAACAACTACGTCGACGACTCCCTCGACATCCATTATGACCCGTTCTACCTCGTGGGGATCGACTGAATATCCGCCGACATTGATCAGGTCCGTGTCGCGATGAACGATCCGAAAGCGGGACGAGCCGGTGCGCTCGATGATGTCGCCCGTATGATACCACTCTCCGGCCGGATTGTCCTCGAGATGTGCCAGCACGCTCGTGTGCAGGAGAAGCTCGCCATCCTCCGAAATCCGTACGCTATCTCTCATTGCCGGCGAGATGGTGAACGTATCCCCATCGGACGCAAACAGGCTGCCGGCCTCCGTGAGGGCGTATATATTGCGGATTTTGGCATTGGGGAAGAGGGCATCCATCTCGGTAAGTAGGTCGGAGGAAACCGGCTCTCCCCCGCAGGAGGCCGCGCGCACGCCGGCGAGCGGCGACCAATCCGACAAAAGCAGCTGGCGATAGAAGGTGGGCGTCGCCGAGATGTGGGTGATTCCTCTTTGCTCAAGAACCTCCAGCAGGCGCTTTCCCGATAACGGAAACACATAGACCATCGCGTTTTTGTTCAGAAACGCCTGAAAAAACACGTGTATGGCGGCAATGTGCGACGGATGATAGGCCAGTGCCCATACGGCTGCTCGATGATGATCGCCTGTCTTTACACCCTTCGTGAGCGAGGCGAATGAGTGCGCCACCCGTTTCGGCTCTCCCGTCGTGCCGGAGGTGTACAGCCCGACTAATGCATCGTTCTGGTGCGACACGATCCTATGGACGAGGTCGTCCCAGTCTCGTATGGGCGGCGTATCATCGATGCGAACCTCAGGCCGTCCGACCGCTACGTCTTCCCGCTCCAAGGAATTGGCGTCCGTAACGTCGATGCCGTAGCCGGATGCGAGTGCGTGGAGCAAGCGCACGAGAAGAATGTACGGATCCGCGGCGTCGACTCGGACTTGCGGCACCGGCAAGGCGTTCAGTGAGCCGATGAGGTCGTCGTAGGTCCTAGTCGTCCCGCTTTCGGGATCCTCCCAGAACGTATGCTCCGAACGAACCATGTCGGTTACGCAGAAGTGTATATCGCGCGGCGACGGCGGTCAGCTAACGACCATTGAAATGCGATCGACGACTTCGCCAACCGTCCGAACCAACCCGTTCTCGAAGACGTCCACGCCAAATGCATCCTCGATGCGGACGGTGAGCTCCGCGAGGTCGAAGGAGCTAAAATCCAGATCGTCCCGCAGAGATGCGTCCGGATCGAGCTCATCCAGAGCGGACTGTTCGTTTCGGATCCGAATCCGGTTGATAATATCCAGAAGTTTTTGCTCCCGCATGAGACGGACGGTACTAGAATAAGAACGCAGGGAGAATGCTCGTCGGACAGGCCTTTCGGCTTAGGCGATGCTTCCTAGATTTCGGTCGTCGTAAACATCACGGTACGTGCAAAGATCCACCAGCCCGTTGTAGTCTTCCCGCACCCGTCTAATGAAGTCTTCCATCAACTGGAATTGGTGCGTACCCATGCTCTTGGGATGCGAGACGACGCTCAGTATGGGCTCGTCGTACGCCTCATACTTCCAAATAGTATCACTCAGAATCCTGTGAAGCAGGCTGGCATCATAGAAGCCCTGATCGAACGAGAGCCGCACCGGGTTCATCAGCATCTTCCAGCGGTCACCGAGAGATCGGCGCGGTATCGGGTTTGGGAAGCTGTAGCCCGTATGGTCGTACTGCTTCGACGCGATCTCATCTCGATCCCGGCGCCACCGGAGCCGCATCGCGAGCTGCTCCGGTAGCCGCGGCGTTGTTGCGGCAATGGGAACCTCCATGAGTCCGCTTTCCCCCGCTGTCGTCGGATCCGCATCGAGATCGATAAACCAGTTGGGATCCGGTGGACATTCGGTCTGATCAACCGTATTGAACGTCGCCTTCAGATAGAACCCTTTGGTGACCGAACTTTCAAGTCGAATGCCGAACGCATAAAGCTTCTGTAGAATAGTTGCCGGATGGGGATCGAAATTGTAGCCGCCTGCACGATAGGCAATACAGCGATAGTCCGGGTCCGCAGCCCGACACGTTTCCTCCAAGAACCCGCCGGCCATGGCAATGATTTCGCCGACGCTGTACGGAAGATCCGGCCTCTCGAATTCACCGAGACCGAAGTGTTCGGATGGAATCACGCGCCCGTTCTCGAAGGTCGACGTGAACCAGTGTGGATGGATGTGAAGTTGGACGTCATGCCCGGCGTCAGAGAAAGCCATAAGCTGTTCGACAAATGGGCGATAGTATCTTTCCTTGTCCCATTCTTCAAATCGGATCGCCGAACATACATCCGCAAAGAGAACAAGGGGAACGTCAAGGCGACGGCTTAGCGCCAACAGCTGCTCGGCAGGATGGAACAGGCCGCGGTCGTACGACGCGCAACCGCCGAGGGGCAGCTCGTAGTCGAAGGAGAGGATGAGCGACAA
Organism: uncultured Rhodothermales bacterium; assembly: GCA_964591285.1. Taxonomy (GTDB): domain Bacteria; phylum Bacteroidota; class Rhodothermia; order Rhodothermales; family VXPQ01; genus CAZQAS01. The sequence goes on along the minus strand of CAZQAS010000025.1, from coordinate 4,054 downwards.
CTTCTTCATGCAAGAATGAAAGACGCGATTCGATCGCTGAGTAACAAGCTGCTGCCGGAGTCTGCCTTTGCGAAGGTGAGTTCATGGTACCGATCCTACAAAGAAAGGGTGCGGCCGAAGCTCACGGAGGAGGAGTTCCGCTCCGTACTCATCAAGCAGCTGGGTCTTGAGGAAGGCGACACGCTGTTTATCCATAGTTCGTTGAGCGAACTTTCGATCGCGTTCAGTCCAGCGCGCATCCTCCGCATTCTGCAGGATGTCGTCGGGCCGGACGGTACGCTACTTTTTCCGGCCAGTCATTTTCGAAACCGGGCGGAGGAGTATCTGGCGAACGACCCCGTCTTCGACGTTCGAAACACGCGCACGGTCATGGGATTTCTTCCGGAGTACGTTCGGCACCAGGTGAACGCGCACCGGAGTCTCCATCCCACGAGTTCGGTGGTTGCCATTGGGCGCCATGCGAGAGAACTGACGGAAGACCACCATCTAGACGTCTACCCCTGCGGTGTCAAGTCTCCGTACTACCGCACAGCCACCAGGGGCGGTAAGATCGTCGGCATCGGCATCGAGCCGCACTACTGCCTCAGCTTCGTACACGTCGTCGAGGACGTCATCAAGGATGCGTTTCCGCTTCAAACGCTGAACGAGGACGTGCATCGCTGCCGCGTCATCGATCATGAAGGTCGCGAACGGATCGTCGAGACGCTCGTGCCGAATCGACGCATACAGCATCGGGACATGAAGCGGTACTTCCGGAAGCACCTTCGCGAGAACGAATTGAAAGTTATCCGATACCGCGGTTCGCGATTCTTTGTGGCGGATGCCTCAGCGCTCCTGCAAAGAATGGAGGACCTCGCGCACCGCGGTGTCACAATCTACACTCGGGAGGCCTTCGCGGATGGCGGGAATTAAGGAGATGCGGCGTCAGCTCAGCAGATGCCGTATGATTTCGCCTGAGCGGGAGCACGTGATGCGTCCCTATTTCGGTAGTAACGCCCGGGAGCGCCCTTGCAGGCGCTCCCGGACAGCAGGTAGACTACCCCGCAGTTGCCGCCGATTCACGAAGGCCGAGAGGTGACCGAGCGAAGGCCTGCTCCGAGTCCACTTCGTAGCAAGAGTTCTCGCTCGCATTGCCCAGTGTGGAGTCCACGTATTCCTGCACGGCATCCACGGAAGGGGCTTCCCAGAGACAAGTCACGGCGGAGCCGTCAACGCTGGGATAGAACTGCAAGACGCGGACGCCCGACGGCGCTCCATCGTTCTTCATGAGCTTCTCGCCACGTGGAAAAGCCACTTTAGGATTCGTGATTTCGTGTTTCACGACAACGTACATGTCGGCACCTCCGTTTGGGTTTGTTGCGAGTCGAAATCCATCTTAGTGGATCAACGGGGTCCAGTCATCGCCCAAACGCACCAAATTCAAGGCGAGGAGGAGATGGTCAGAAATTACCACGCCGGACGTCAAACGAGATTGTTCTCGAAGGCGAAAGCAGTGGCTGCAGTGCGTGAAGAGACGTCGAGCTTGGCAAAAATATTCTGGACGTGCCGCGAAATCGTGTGTTCACTGACGAAGAGCTCCGCAGCGATTTCGCGATTGGTCTTACCGGACGCGACGAGCCGAAGGACTTCGAGTTGTCGCGGTGTTAGCTCGTGCCCGTTTTCGAATTCGTCTCTTCGGTTAAATCGTTCGAGCCGGACCTGATCGGGTCTGGCACCGAGCTCTTCGAAGACATCTCGAGCGGCCGCGATCTCCATTGCCGCCGTATCCTGGTCTCCGTGCATGAGACATGCCTTAGCTATGAGTGCACGGACTCGGGCAATCTCGTATGGTGCGGCGAGCTCCAGCCATACATTCAAGGCGGGACGCAGTTCGAGAAGTGCCTCTTCCGGAGAGTCCTCAGCAAGCGCCACCGCACCACGACTGAAGGCCGCCTTCGCCTGGACGACCTCGCTTCTCGAGCGCTCTGCGATTTCAGTCAACTCTCGGCTTGCCGACCGTGCTCTGTCCAGATCTCCCTTGGCCAGTACGATTTCGACATAGGCAGGTAGGATCCCGACCCGAGATAGATCGGCTGTTTTTTCAGCAACTACGCGTCGAACGGACGCGAATGCCGCGTCGACATTGCCCTCGGCCAGGCGCATCAGCGCTAGCCCTGGTTGAGGTTCGCATCCATGATGGCTCGCATTACGGTACGCTTGCTCCGCGGCCTCGAATTCGCCCTTGAGGCGATGAGCTTCTCCCTGGCAATAGTAGGCCCTTCCACACGCCAGTTGATTCAGCGCGCCGCTCGTGAAGCGCTCCGCCGCACGGTGCGCCTCCGCCAGTGCCATTGTCCAGTCACCTTCCAGCAGCTTCACCTCGGCGCGGTGGACCAGGCAGAGACCGTTATGGGCGACCATCTCCGGCTGCGCCTCACACCATTTCGAGAGCGCGTGCGTCCACTCCCGCACGTGACGAAACTCATAAGCGGATCGACAGAATACGATGGTGTTGCAGTACACAATGCCCGTCACGATCGGCGAGAGCTCGCCGATTGTGGCCGCGACGAGAGCTTCGTCCACAAGTCGCAGTCCTTCCTCGACGTGCCCGAGCCGCATGAGCGCCTTGGCCTGATCGTCCCTGGCAAGCCAGACCAGGTCCGCGTCACCAAACCTTTCGCCGATCTCCGCGGCCTCTATCGCGAGATCGTGTGCTTCGAGGAGGTTTCCACGATCCATCTGCTGCAGCCATTTGGGTATTAGCAAATAGCCACGTTCAACACAGTCCCGCTCCATGCTTCCGAGCAATCTCCGCGCCCGTTCAAACCATCCGGTTGCCCGAGCCGAATTGCCGCGAAACAGGAAGCTATGCCCGATCCAGAAACCGCAGCGCACGGCTCGCAACACGTCATCTCTCTCCAGGTAGGCATCGTGCGCACGTTCCAAGCAGTCTACATAGTCGGCATCGCGACCAAGCATATACGCCGCGGTCGCTTGTCGCTCAAGATCATCGGCGTCCAGCGGCTGAATTCGATCCACGCTCGAAAGGCACTCGAATGCCTGCAGCCAGGACTGCGCTTTGTGGTACTCGCGGCCGCGCTTCAAGTCGTCGTGGGCTTCCATCGTCGGAGGACTGGGTCAAGGCGCATAGAGGGCTAGTTCCAGCGCCGGATCAGCAAGCTGCTGCGGTCGTGATCACATTCCGCCAACCGTACTCGGCGATTCGCCGGCTTGAAAAAGGTGAACGTCGCGCTGCGGGTACGGGATGCTGATGCCCTCGCGGTCGAAAGCCTTCTTTACCCGCTCCGTCATGTCGAAAAACACGCCCCAGTAATCCTCCCCTTTCACCTGGGCGCGCACCTTGAAATTCACCGAGCTGCCCGCCAATTCGGCCAGATGGATGAAGGGGGCATCCCGATCCAGAACTCTTTCATCCGAAAAAATGATCTGCTTGATGACCTCGCGGGCCTTGTCGATGTCGTCGTCGTAGCCGATGCCAAAGATCCACTCCACTTTTCGCGTCGGCTCGGTTGAGTAGTTAATGACCTTATCATTGGAGAGGGGGCCGTTCGGCAGGATGACCGTTTTGTTGTCGAACGTTCGCAACACGGTGTGAAAGATCTGAATCTCCGTAACCGAGGCGATTTCCCCCTGTGACTCGATCACGTCGCCGACCTTGAACGGCTTGAACGTGAGGATGAGGACGCCGCCGGCAAAGTTGGCAAGGCTTCCCTGGAGCGCGAGGCCGATGGCAAGTCCCGCCGCACCTAGGACGGCGATGAAGGACGTCGTCGCAATGCCGACCATCGACGCAACGCTAATGAAGAGCAGGAGATAGAGCCCTATGCTGATAATGGTGCCAAGGAACGGAATCAACGAGGGGTCTAAATCGCGGCGGGCCGCCGACGCTCTGAATCCATTCGCCACCTTCTTGATCAGCCACATACCGACGAGCAGCGTGACGATCGCCAGCAGCAGTTTCGGCAGATAGGTCAAAGAGAGTGCAGCAAGTCCCTCCAGGTACTGTTCCATATTTTCCATGAGTAAGGATGTCTGATGAAAGGGGCAGGAGGTT
>CAZQAS010000024.1:14264-33346 GCA_964591285.1 uncultured Rhodothermales bacterium | reverse complement strand
CTCGAACGAGAGACCGGCTGGCAGATCGCCCGCATTCCAGGTCTCCTGCACGAGAAGGACTTCTTCCAGCTTCTCTCTGACCGCACGTTCCCATCGACCGACTACATACGAGGTCGCGACGAACTCGATTACACACCGGCACCTGATCTCTTTCACGACATCTTCGGCCATATGCCGATGCTCACGCAGCCGGATTATGCCGATTTCTACCAGCTCTTTGGACAGGCCGCCCTCACAGCGGAAGGGGCGGACCGTCCTCGGCTCGAGCGCTTCCATTGGTTCACCGTTGAGTTTGGGCTAATCCGTCAGGATGAGGGAATCCGGATCTTCGGTGCCGGCATTCTGTCTTCAAAGAATGAAGTCACCCACGCGCTGTCGGACGAGGTGATCGTGCACGGTTTCGATCCGGATAAGATCGTCGAGCAAGACTACGACGTCTGGCATCTCCAGGATGAGTTGTTCGTGCTCGACTCCTTCGAGCAGCTTACTGAAGGCTTCCGAGAATGGACCACGGAGAAAGGCTTGTTGTCGTAGATTATAGCGTCTTCGGGATATGGCGGAAACCATCGAGCGTCTGGAAATCCGTATCGAGGGAAGAGTTCAGGGCGTCGGCTTTCGGCAGTACACGGTGCGGCAGGCTCGCCGGCTCGGTGTCGATGGATGGGTGCGAAACGAGTCTGACGGATCGGTCCGGATCGTCGCGGAGGCTCCGCGGCATGCCCTCGAGGAGTTCGTGGAGCGCGTAGAGAGCGGACCGTCAACGGCGCGCGTCCTGCGCGCGAAGCGCGCCTGGTCGGAGGCCTCCGACGATTTCAGCGGATTCTCCGTACGGTACTTCTAGCTCGATGTCCTGCCGGCGGTGACCTCGCAGCCACCCAAGGCCGCGCCGCATGTGATTGCCCTACTGACCCGCCGCGGCGCGGACGGACTCTCGAGAAGGTACCGCATCGTACATCTGCTCGATGTACTCGGCAACCATCCGACGGGCGCTGAAGCGAGGCGGCAGCTCTCGCATCGCATTTCGCATACGACGTATCCAGAGTGTGGGCAGCCCTCGCGAGTCGCGTTCGTAGAAGGCGGGGATCACCCCGTGCTCGAGCGTCGCATACAGGCTCGCCGCGTCGATAGCATCCTGCTCGCCGGGATCATCTCCGTTGACGGATGCGTGCTCCGAACCGATCGACCAGCCATTGGATCCGTCGTAAGCCTCCGGCCACCAGCCATCGAGAATCGACAGGTTTAAGCCGCCGTGCACGGCGATCTTCTGACCGCTCGTGCCGCTGGCCTCCATCGGACGCCGGGGATTGTTGAGCCAGACGTCGCATCCCGAAACGAGCGCGCGTCCTATCTCCATGTTGTAGTTCTCCAGGAAGATCACGCGGCCTCGAAGGTCCGAATGCTGCGCCGCTTCGAAGATTCGCTGGATGAAGCGCTTGCCGCCCTCGTCCGCCGGATGCGCCTTACCCGCGTAAATGACCTGAACGGGTCGGTCCCGGCTCCCGAGGATGGCCGCAGCACGTTGCAAATCCCTGAACAGAAGCGGCGCGCGCTTGTAGGTCGCGAATCGCCGCGCAAATCCGATGGTCAGGGCCTCCGGATCCAGGTTGCATTCCATCGGGAGAGACTGGTTTCGGACATACTCCTGCACGAAGGTGAGGAGCTGGGCTCGCAGCTCCGCACGATACTCCCAGAGCACCTCATCCGGAATGGCATCGATGGCGCGCCAGAACTCAGGGTCGTCGCCCTGCGTCTGCCAGTTCCCAAGCTTTTCATTCAGGAAGGCACGTGCGATCGGCACGGCCCACGTCGCCAGGTGCACGCCGTTCGTGATGTGTCCGATGGGCACTTCGTCAACCGATCGATCCGGATAAAGCGAATGCCACTGCTGTCGCGCCACCTCGCCGTTCAGTCGTGAGACACCGTTCGCACGATGGGAAAGCTTCAGGCCGAGGACGGTCATCGTGAATGCTTCCTCGTAATTGTGCGGATGGACCCGGCCGTACGAGAGCAGATCGTGCTCCGAAAGATTGAGGGTCGTTCTGAACGTGCTCATCTGACTGAGAAAGAGGGCCGGATCGAACCGGTCATGCCCGGCCATCACCGGCGTATGCGTGGTGAAGACGCAGCGGTCCCGAACCCAGCTCTCTGCGGCTTCGATCGGCTCGCCGGCTCCGAGGCGCTCGCGGAGCAACTCCAGGGTCGCGAAGGCACAGTGTCCCTCATTCATGTGGTAGACGTCGGTGACTGTGCCCAGCTGACGAAGCAGGCGCACACCGCCGATGCCGAGGATAATCTCTTGGCGGAGGCGCGTCCGGCGGTCGCCCTGATAGAGACGCTTCGTCAGGTCCCGGAGCTCAACCGAATTGCTCTCGAAATCCGCGTCGAGCAGATAGAGCGTCGTGCGGCCCAGTCGGACGTGCCAGGCGCGCAGCTGCAGCGGCTCGTCACCGATGTGAACCTCCGCAAGCAGCGGCTCGCCGTCACTATCGGTAACGAGCTCGAGCGGATGATCGGCGGGATTCAGCGACGGATGTTCATCAAGCTGCCATCCATCCTGGGTAAAATGCTGCTTAAAATACCCTTCCTGAAGAAGCAGCCCGATGGCCGTGAACGGCAGGCCAAGGTCGGAGGCGGCCTTTGTATGATCGCCGGCCAGCACGCCGAGACCGCCTGAGTAGATCGCGAGGCTCTCGTGAAGGCCATATTCCATGCAGAAGTAGCTGACACGCGGCCCGTCGTCATAGGGACTGTCGCGTTCCAGATACTGCTCCATCGCCTGGTAGGCCGTCGTGATGTCCTCTACCAGCGAGGGATCTGTGATGTCCTCTGATTCCATCGACCTCAAAACGGCGAGGGGATTGTTGTTGGACTGCCGAAGGCTCTCGGAATCGATATGTCGAAACAGCTCAAGGACCTCTGGATTCCAGCTCCACCACAGATTGTGCGCGAGCGCCTCAAGCTTTTGATACGTATTCATTGATGTGGATATTGTCGTATGGACCAACTGCCAGTGTTATCCTGCTTCAGGATCGCCGTCACCGTGGTCGACGCCGCCCGCAAGGCTCGGCACCGTCCAACTCGCGGATTCAAGACAGTAATATACACGTGGAGGGTACAAACGACCCGCCCAGTCGTCAAGGAAAGTGCCGGGGAGCGTGGCGGGCATTTCCGGATCGTCGTCTTTATTCAGGTCGCATGAATGCGGGCCATGATTCTCGAGAAGAATAGTACCTTCGTAGACATGCGAGACCGAATATTGAGGGCCGGCAGCGTCTGGATGTGGCTTCTATGAAGACGAGACGAACCGTCTTGCGAGAGGCAGAAGAAAAGCTGCGGCGGGCAGGCGTACAGAATGCACGCCGGAATGCAGAATGGATAATCTGCGAGGTGCTCCACTGTTCGAAGGCTTCGTTGTACGCCGATCTTGACGTGCCGATGTCCGGAGATCAGCTAGGGGCATTCGAAGAGATGGTGCGAAGACGCCAGGAAGGAGAGCCCCTGCAGTACGTTATCGGCTATACCGAGTTCTTCGATCTTCGTATCGCGGTCGGACCCGCCGTGTTGATTCCACGTCCGGAGACGGAGCAGGTAGTTGAGCAGGCACTGACGCTCCTCGAAGGAACGGCATCGCCGCGCGTGCTCGACGTCGGGACCGGCTCCGGATGTATTGCACTCGCGATCAAATCGCACCGTCGCGATGCTGTCGTGTGGGGCTGTGACGTGTCCGCTTCGGCGCTCGATGTTGCTGCGGCGAATGCCGCGGCGAATGAGCTCGAAGTGGAGCTATTGGAGCTGGATGCCCTCTCATCGGAGTTTCCACTTGAAGCACCGCAAGAACTCGATCTGGTGGTCTCGAATCCACCTTACATTGCAAGAGAGGAAGCATCCGGGCTCCAGAGGGAGGTCCGAGATCACGAGCCGCACCTCGCGCTCTTCGCCGGGGACGATCCGCTCGTGTTCTATCGAAAGCTGGTCGACGATGCTCAGTCCCTTCTGATCGCGGCAGGATGGCTCGTGCTCGAAACGCACGCCGAGTACGGAAGCGCAGCAGAGGAAATCGTTCGTGTGGCTGGATATCGGGAGGTCTCACTGATTCGCGACTATGCAGGTCGACCGAGAATCCTGATCGCCCGTTCCCCGCGTGGATGAGCCCGATCCTCAGGCCTGGGAGACTTGCGGGTAGGGCAAGGGTCCAATACTTTCCCTTCCGCTCCCCATCGAAGATTGCACACGATGCGTATTGCACTGATCCAGCAGCAGGCGACTACCGACCTGAAGGAGTCCGTCGAGCGCGGTCTACAGGCACTCGAGGATGCGGTCGAAGCGGGCGCACAGTTGGCCGTTTATCCTGAGCTCTCTTTCACGCCGTTTTATCCGCAGTCGCGCGCGCGGCCCGATGCGTTGACGCTCGCGGAGCCCGTTCCCGGACCGACGACGGAGCTTTTTCAGGACGCCGCCCGCCATCTCGGCATCGTCGTCGTGATCAATCTCTATGAGCGCGACGGCGATCGTGCGTTTGATGCATCCCCGGTCATCGACGCCGACGGCACACACCTGGGAACGACGCGGATGATGCATGTCACCGACTACGAGCACTTTCACGAACGCGACTACTATATGCCCGGCGAGTCTTCGACGCTCGTCTATCAAACGGTCCTGGGGAAGCTCGGCGTGGCCATCTGCTACGATCGACACTATCCGGAATACCTCCGGGCGCTCGCGCTTGCCGGTGCGGATCTCGTAGCTGTGCCTCAGGCCGGTACGGTGGACGAATGGCCCAACGGGCTCTACGAGGCCGAGCTGCAGGTGGCCTCCTTTCAAAACGGCTACTTCATGGCCCTCGCCAACCGAGTCGGAGAGGAGGGCGACATGACGTTTGCGGGAGAGTCGTTCGTGACGGATCCCTTCGGGAGGGTGATCGCACGCGCTCCCTCACGGCAGGACGCCATCCTTTACGCCGACATCGATCTCACACAGTGCGATTCATCGCCTGCAAGGATGCGGTTTCTGCCGGATAGGCGCCCGGAGATCTACGAGCAGGGGGCTGTGACGAGCTAAGCTCGCTTACTCGTTGGTCTGATTCAGGAAATCCTGATACGATGCGTTCTTGAATGCATCAGAACCAACGTAGGTGAGCACCTTCGAGAATTCAGTAGCATCTACAAAGCCGGGTAGCCGCGTGATGTACTGTCCATCGGAATCGAGAAAGACGGTCGTCGGATAACCCTGGGCACCGAATCCGAGCGCGAGTTCCGAGGGCGTCAGCGTGTACTCTCTGAACTGGAGACTGTCCGCCTGATTCTCACCATCCAACCGCGTCGCAATGAAGTGATCTGCGAGCCGCTGCTGTACGTCGCTATCGGTGTAGACTTCTTGCTGAAGCCTTCGACACCAGGGGCACCAGGGAGCGTAGACGTCGACGATCAGCTTCTTATTTTGCTGCTCGGCAACGTCAACAGCGTCGGTGAACGGCTTCCAATCGACTCCTTCGGCCGCAACGCTGGCGTCCTGAGCCGCTGCTGTCGCCGGCAGTACGGACGCAAATAAGAGGAGCGCAAGTATGCGGTTAGTCACGGGAATGGAACCAGATCGTGGTACGCCGTCAAGAATTCTTGAGATGCCGCCGGCCAATTAAAAGTTTCGAGCACCCTGGGGATGTTGCTCTGCCAGCGCTCACGCAGGGACCGGTCCATCACGGCTTGCTTCAGAGCCGCTACGAGATCCTCCCGATTGCCAGGGCGGACGACCTGACCGACGTCATAGTCGTGCACGACCTTCCGAATTTCGGGCAGGTCGCTTGCGATCACCGGGAGGCCGGCCGTCAAGTACTCAAAGAGCTTGTTCGGGAGAGCGAGGCGATGATTCAGGCATACGTCTTCGAGCAGGCTGACGCCGATATCGGCAGAGCGAGCATATGCGACGACCTCATCGGGCGGGACGGGATCGAGAAATCGAATCCGTCCTTCGATCCCCAATGTCTTTGACTTCTGCTTTAGAGTCGCGCGCAATGGACCGTCACCGAGGAACACGAGAATGCCGCCATCGATGTCCTGCATGGCTTCCACAAGTAACTCGCAGCCGCGATGTGGTCGAAGTTGACCAAGGTGAAGTATGAACGCGTGCGATGCGGTTCCGAGGGCCTCCCGTAGTGACACCTTCCGTGTCGTCTCGATTTCCTCCGGTACATTGTAGATCACGACCGGCCGCTCGATGTCGTACGAGTCGACCAGCTTATCGGCAATGCCTTCGCTGACCGTAAAGACCACGTCCGCACGCTGTATATAGCGGCCCTCGACGCGGAGCCAGAACTGGCGCACCCATGGTCGGCCAACGGTAGAGACGACGAACGGGTAGAGCTCACGAGCATCGTACACGATCTTGGCTTCGTACTTTGCCGCAGCTGAGCAGAGTGCCGGTAGGGCGTACAAATCGCTCGCATGGAAAACTCGCGCGCGAATGGACCGCGCCGTCGATGTGAATTTTCTGTGAATCGACCAGAAGTAGTGGATTCCACTGCTCCTGGGCGCGCCTACGTTGCGAATAGTGACATTGGGGACATCCAGCGTTGCTGCCGTTTCTGAGGCTAGGTGCAGTACCTCGACGCGAAGTCCGTGTGCCGACAAGACACGGAGCTGCCGCTGGGCCCGAGAATTTTTGTGGACATCGCCTGTGAGTGCAAAGACGACGTCTGCGTCACAGGATGCTGTCAAAGGGATGGGGGATGGGCGTTGAACTTCTTGGACCGCTCAGTGTCGGATCGAAGGTACAGAATAGCTGGTTATCTAAGGCGAATGCTTGCGAATATTTTGACGCATAGACGCCGGAAGCGGCAGTCAATCTCGCCGCGCACACACTATTCTAATCGACGGACGACAATGTAGAAAAGCCGCACCTCGGCCAAGGCCGAAGTGCGGCTTTTAAACTGATTCATCGAGGCCGCCGATGGTAAGTCGCCCGGAGGACTCTCGGCAGTTCGGTAGGTAGGAGTAGTCAGGAGTTACCGAGAGCGCAGCCCCAACGAATCGAGGTATTGTCATGTGTCCGTATCACCTATTAATAAGCGTGCCAACCTCCAAAAACGGCGTTTGTGGGCCGTTATGGGGGATCGTGGGTCGTGGCGCAGATTTGGGAGGAGGTAAGAATTACCGCTCCCATTACAAAATTTCCCGCTCGGACGAACGAAAATAAAAATGGCCCGGAGGGCGTCTGCCTCCCGGGCCAAAAATTTGAATTGGATGTAGCCAACCTAGATCCGTGAGGAAATTCCTCTAACGGACAGTCACGCAGGGGCGCTCTAAGAGCGCCCTCAGATCCGCCTAATCAGCGCGAATCTAGTACGTGTTGTGGGCGCTGCCGCTGCCAGTGGTACCACCACCGCCATCGTGGTCGCCACCACCGGCTTTGTACGTGTTGTGGGCGCTACCGCTGCCGGTGGTACCACCACCGCCATCGTGGTCACCGCCACCCGAAGCACGAGCCTCGATGTCGGGTCCACTCAGCGAATCCGCTGAGCATCCGGTAAGCGAAAAGCTCACGCCGATAACAAGGGCGAGCGATAGGCACGCCGACGCGAAGACCTGGGCAAGTGTCTTCATGATAACTCCTGACTTGATGTGTGTAACTCCTACCTACTCAGAAGATATGCGAGATCGTTACTTGAATCAAGTCTTCTGGGCACGCGCGGTAGTGGCCAGAAGCCGGATTCGGCACCTCAGGAACGCGACGTGTGAAATCGTCCGCCAATCGGAGAAGCCGATTCGGGCGTAAGCGACCGCTTAATATTTCGATGTCACGGCTGATACTAGGGGACAACCCACAAACCCACCTACCGCGACACTCCCAGTACCCGATGCACCGATTCCTGTGCTATAGCCTGCTGATTGTGCTATTCCCGCTTTCGGCACAAGCGCAGCTCGGAGGTGAGCGCCAGCAAGATGCCGGTCTGCCTTTCTACTTTCGGCATTTTCCGGCTCACGAGTATCGCGCCCACCCGCAGAACTGGTCGATCACGCAAGACCGTCAGGGACTCATCTACGTTGGAAACTATGACGGCGTGCTCGTCTACGACGGCCGCCAGTGGGACACGATCCCGACCCCGAGCAACACGACCGTGCGCTCTCTGGCTGTCGGGATGGACGGTCGTGTCTTTGTAGGCTTGCAGGGAGATTTTGGATATCTAACGGCCGACTCCCTCGGCCGATCGCGGTATGTCTCACTTCTGGAAGATATACCCATCGATGAGCGGGACTTCTGGGACGTCTGGTCGACACACGCCACAGAAGATCACGCCTACTTCCAGACGAAGAATCGAATCTTCCGGTGGGATGGATCCTCGCTTCACATCTGGAAGAGTGCTTCAGGATTTCATACGTCGTTCAGAGTAGCAGACACGATCTACGTTCGCGAATGGGACGTAGGGCTGCTGCAGCTTCGAGAAGACAGCCTGGCACTTATTCCCGATGGAGAAATCTTTGCCAACGAGCAGGTTTTTACCATGGGCCTCACGAGTGATGGCCGCCTGCTCATTGCAACACAGAAAGCCGGGCTATACCACCACGACGGCTTGACGGCAAGCCGGTTTGAGACCGATGCCGACGACTTCCTTCGCGACCACCGACTATATCATGGCAGCATGCTCAGTGGTGGATACGTTGCGCTTGGTATGTTGGATGGCGGTGGCATTATGATTATTGATGAGAGCGGTCGCGTTGCAGAACACCTGAGTGAAGGCAGTGGGTTGCCGGACGGATGGGTCAATCACGTTTTTGCGGATGTTCAGGGCGGGCTCTGGCTTGCACTTAATAACCAAGGCATCGTTCGCATCGATCCACTTTCGAGTATTACGAAGTATGACAGACGATCCGGACTCGAGGGTGTCGTCAGCACCGTACGTCGCCATAAGGAATATCTTTTTGTAGCAACAAGTACCGGCCTTTTTAGGCTCGAACCATCTTTGGGAATACGGAGTCGTGCCCGTTTCGATAGAATCGGCGGCATTACCGCACCCACTGCCCTAATGGATGTCGGAGATGACCTATTCGTGGCGAGCCACGAAGGGCTCTTTACCGTGGAGGGTACAACTGTCGAGAGAGTAGTCTCCGGCACCTTCTTTTCCATCGCTTCATCCGACAGCTATCCTGGCCGCCTGTACCTCGGAGCGGAGACAGGCATCGCACTTCTCGAGCGCACCGAGACGAATTCATTCGTCCGTAAGGACCTCGCGGATATCGGGGAAGAAGTCTATTCCGTCGTCGAAGACGGCGATGGAAATCTATGGGCCTCTGCACGATCCGGGAAGATCTACTACATCTCCGTTGACGGTTCCAAGGGCGAGATCGAGGAGTTTACCATCTCCGGCGACGGCGTCGTTGGGCAGATTATGTTCACCCGCATGCGCGGTGAGGTGGTCATGCTTGGGCGGACGGGTTATTACACGCCGCAGCGAACCGATGGTCAGAACAGCCTTCACTATTTCCCATACGACCGCTCGAATCAAGTGGGCATCCAGAGCGATACGCTGCTCGCGGCAACCTCCACGGATGCCAAGCTGTGGCAGGTCTTCAGCGATCGCGTGGAGATCATCGAGCATTGCAACTATACGTGCGTCGCGACGAAGCCGGAGGTACTTACGTATCCAAAGTGGACGCGCCCGTCCCGCGTGTACGTCGACACCACCGGTGTGGCCTGGATCTCAAGCGGGAATATGCTCGTGCGCTTCGATCCGTCCGTCGAGGTGAATAAATCGTATGCAGCCTCCTTTCCGGCACTGCTCCGGCGTGTGATGGCAATCGATTCTAATCGGCTGCTCTACGGCGGAGCCACCTCCGTAGACGCCGAGCCGGGAGCACATCTGATTCCGGATCTCCCTTACGAGAATAACGCGCTGCGTTTCGAATTCTCGCTTCCGAGCTATAACGACGTCACCGCCAACGAATTTCAGTACTGGCTGGAAGGCAAGGATCCGGGATGGTCCAAATGGACGACCGAGACAAGCAAGAATTACACAAATCTGCGTGAGGGGACCTATAAATTTCACGTGCGTGGGCGAAACGCCCAGGGTTCGGTATCACCGGCGAGCGTATATACGTTCAGTGTGCTGCCACCCTGGTATCGGTCCGTCTGGGCCTATGCCCTGTACTTCTTGATCTTCGTAGGAATAGTTCTCTTCGTTCGCCGCCATCATCGCATGGCCGTCGAGAACAAGAAAGCGAAGGAACAGGCCAGAGAGTTGATCAGAGAGCGCGAAGTGAATGAGCGCCTTCAGGATCTGAACGAGCGCCTGAAGCAGGCGAACGAGACGTTGCGAAAGGCCGACCGGCTGAAGGACGAGTTCCTCGCCAATACGTCGCACGAGCTGCGTACGCCGCTGACCGGGATACTAGGGTGCTCTGCAATTCTGCGGGAGGAGGTAACCGGCGATCAGCGCGAATTCGTCGAGATGATCGACGAGAACGGCGAGCGTCTCCTAAACACGCTCGACTCGCTGCTGGATCTTGCCCGCCTTCGCGCCGGCCTCATGGAGATGGAGTTTTCAGAGATCGATGTGGCCGAGAAGGCACGCGCCATCGTGAGTGCGTACCAGCCAATCGCCGACGGCAAAGGCATCGACGTTCTCGTGACCTCGGACGGCGACGTCGCGGGGCTCTATGACGATCACTGTCTTGAAAGTACTCTGGATCACCTTGTCGGCAACGCCGTCAAGTTCACCAACAAGGGGCGGGTGATCGTGCACGTTGCTCGCGAGAATAGCGACATCGTAATCGAGGTGGAAGACACCGGCGTGGGTATCGACGAGAAGTTTATGCCGTATTTATTCGATGAATTTAAGCAAGAGTCGACCGGACTTACCCGATCGCACGAGGGTAACGGTCTTGGATTGGCCGTCACGGCGCGCATCGTCGAACTGATGGGCGGTGAGATCGACGTACGGAGTGAAAAAGGTCTCGGCAGTACATTTACAGTCCGTCTCCCGCTGCGTCACCCGAATTCCACGGCGGATGGACATCAAGTACGTACCGTGTCAGCCCATGGCGTCACGGCTGTCTAACTGAGCGCGCGGCAGCATTCGCGTCAAGGCAGGTCATGTGACTGGCTCCTTCGCGAGCGCACGTGTATTTTCAGCCCACGTGAATATTTGCAGTGTACGCCAAGACCGGCACGGCGGCGCCGAGCTGCGCTAGCACGTCGTCAACACCACCGCATTGTAGCCGCATCGCCCACGGATGAACCGATTGCTTAGAGTCGCCAGGATCGCTTGGGCAATGGTGACGCGAACGGCGGTTCTTGCCTCGCGGGTTTCGCAGATGCCGGAGCCGGAATCGATGCATTTCCGCGCTCACCGGCAGCGGATCGGCTGTCGATTGCTCTGCCGCATCCTCGGCATTCGTGTGCGTACCGAAGGACGACTTCCCGATCGCGAGGGCATGCTGGTCGTCTCGAATCATTTCGGCGTGCTCGATCCGCTCATCCTCGCATCGGTGATCCCCGTCTCATTCGTGGGAAAGTCGGAGTTGCGAGAATGGCCCTTCATTGGGTGGGTGGTGGTGACCCACGGCCTGCTGCTGGTCGATCGCGAACGCCGCACCGCTGTGGCAGAGTTCACGAACGAGGTCCGGCGCCGACTCACCCGGGGCGTTCACGTATTGGTCTTCCCGGAGGGTACGACGAGTCCGGACGAATCGATCCTTCCATTCAAGACCGGAGCGTTCGAAGCCGTCAGCAATTCCGATAGCGCACACATCCTGCCTGTCTATCTGGCAGTGGACAGAATCGAAGATGAGCCGGCAAGGGGGGCGGTCCGCAAGCGCGTCGTTTGGGCCGATCCGGAGCTCCCGTTCCTCAAACATTCCTGGGAAGTTGTCGGCCTTCGAAGCATGGAGTTTACCGTCAGAATCGGTGAGCCGATCGAGACGTCCGGCCGTGACCGCAAGCAGTTGGCACAAGTTGCACAGCAAGCAGTTGAAGATTTACGAACCGCGGAAGGGCTGTAGAAGGAAACAATCGGCCGACCTGCGGGCTTGACAGTTTTTCTCCTTTCAGTCCATGAGTGAGCGTCGAACATACGGTAGCGTGAAGGTCCTCATCGGGATCGGACTGGTTCTGATAGGACTGGCTGCCGGGATCCTGGGAATGCTCATCATAGGCAATCATACGTCCGACCAGCCGCGCAGCGAGCGGTTGGTCGAGCGGGTTCAACTCGGACCGCGGGAACCGAGCACCAGCATGCCGGCGCCCGACTCGGCGATTCTGGAGACACTCACCCCAAGACATCTCAATCACCTCTTCCGTCATGTGGCCGACCAGGTTACTTCCGCCGTGGTCTACATTCAGGTGGAGATTCCCGTTAGCAGCGATGCCGGACGACAATGGTACCACAACTTCGACGAGGAAGAGGGAGGTCGATTTTTCCGCGACAACCCGCTCCGTCAGAGCGTCGGAAGCGGCGTGATGATTAGCGAAGAAGGGTACATCGTGACGAATCATCACGTGGTGGAAAATGCGGAAAACATTCAGGTAACGCTCGCCGACAAGCGTCTCTTTGATGCACGCATCGTTGGCACCGATCCCGCGACGGATCTAGCCGTGCTGAAAATCGAAGACGGTGAAAGTCTCCCGGTGGTTAGCCTGGGGAATTCCGACCGAGTGCAGGTAGGTGAATGGGTGCTGGCTGTGGGTAATCCGTTTCGACTTACGTCGACCGTCACGGCCGGTATCGTAAGCGCAACCGGTCGGCGGGTGGGCATAATCGATGACTCCTTCGGAATCGAAGATTTCATCCAGACCGACGCCGCGATCAACCCGGGCAATTCCGGAGGAGCGGTCGTGAACCTCGATGGGGAACTCGTCGGGGTTGCCACAGCGATCGCCACCGAGACCGGCTCCTACGAGGGCTACGGTTTTGCGGTGCCCGTAAATCTCGTCGAACGAGTCGTCCAAGACATTATCGAGTACGGTGAAGTCAGGCGTGGATATCTCGGTGTCGTCATCCAGAACGTGGATGCGCGTCTGGCGCGGCGCCTAGGAATGGATCGGATCATGGGGGTGTATGTGAACGACGTGCGGGAACGAGGGTCTGCCGGAGAGGCAGGCATTCGTGAGGGCGACGTCGTACTCTCGATTGACGGCCGGTCTGTCAATGCCTCGAACGAGCTCCAGAGCACCGTCGCTCAAAAGCGGCCTGGCGACGTCATCAGCGTGACGGTCTGGCGTGATGGAGACATTCAGCCGATCAACGTCGAGCTCCTTGGACGGGACAATCCGGCCTACGAACGGTGGTTCGCCGAGCTTCAGCGCGAAACGGAACCGGATCTGGAGCGCGAGCCGGCGCCGCGAGAGCATCCGGACAACGTTTTTGAGGTTGGTGAATGGGGTATTGGGCTGCGCGAGTTGCGCCCACGTGAACGCAATGCTTTCGACACGGCAAACGGAACCTACGTGGCCTACATTGAACGTGGCAGTCTCGCCGACGCGGCAGGCCTGCCGCGAGACGTAGCACTGGTTGAAGTCGCCGGCCAGCCCGTCGAATCGACCGAACACGCCGTAGGCGTGCTTCAGGAGGCTGCGCAGTTCGAGGAGTCCATACTATTGAAGGTGAAGCGCCGCAACGGCGTTGCGGCATTCTACGAGATGGAGGTACCTGCACCCGCCGGTTGATTATGATCCGATACCTGACGGCAGGAGAATCTCACGGAGAAGCACTTATCGGAATCGTCGAAGGGATGCCGGCCGGTGTCCCGATTACTCCTGAGGACATCAATCATCATCTTGCCCGCCGCTGGCTCGGGTACGGGCGCGGAGGGCGGTCAAAATTTGAACGCGACCGCGTTCACGTCTACTCCGGCGTTCGTTTCGCCAAGACGATGGGAAGTCCCATTGCTCTTCGGCTGGACAACGCTGCATACACGAAGGATCGCTCAGGATGGCCGGAAGTGATGTCGGTGACCGGGAGTGGAGACGACGTCGAGAAGGTGACATTGCCGCGGCCCGGCCACGCCGACCTCGCAGGCATGCAGAAATACGGATTTGACGACATCCGTCCCGTCATCGATCGTGCGAGTGCTCGTGAGACAGCGATGCGGGTGGCCTGCTGCACCATCGCCCGACAGCTGTTGAAGCAATTCGGCATCGAAGTCGGCAGCCATGTGGTGAAGCTCGGCGCGGTCGGCAGCGACGACTCGATAGCATGGCAAGAGCAAGTCGCCTCCATAACCACCGACGGGGCGGAGGCGATAAACCGGCTCGCCGACGAGAGCCGGCTTCGCATGCTGGATGATGAACTCACCCAGCGCGCGATCGAACACATCGACGAAACCCGCAAAAAAGGCGACTCTCTCGGGGGCATCTATGAGGTGGTCGTCACCGGCGTCCCGCCCGGGCTCGGCTCCTACGTGCAGTGGGATCGGCGTCTCGACGGCCGGCTCGCGCAGGCCATCATGTCGATCCAGGCTCAAAAAGCCGTCGAGATTGGGGATGGCGTTCGTGCAGCCGCCATCCCCGGCTCGAACGTTCACGACGAAATCGTCGGACGCGACGGCGAGTACGCTCGCCGTAGCAACCGCGCCGGCGGAATCGAGGGCGGCATGTCCAACGGGATGCCCATCATCGTGCGCGGTTACATGAAGCCGATTCCGACGCTCATCAAACCGCTAGGCAGCGTCGACGTCCAGTCCGGCGAGTCGAAACCCACACGATACGAGCGCAGCGACGTTACCAGTGTCCCCGCCGCATCGACCGTAGCGGAAGCGACGGTTGCCCTCGTCATCGCCAACGCATTTCTGGAGAAGTACGGCGGCGATAGCCTCGTGGAGATCCGGTCGCGATTTGAGCAAGAACGACCGGTGTCCGGAGGATGAGTCGCGAACAAACCGCTCGATATTCAAGTGAAGGAGACGGACGGCAGAGCGCGGAGGTGCGAAAGCAGTCCAACGAACAGCGCCTGCTCGAAAGCGAGAAGCAGCTCGCGCAGGCCCAGCGCATTGCCCAGCTTGGCAGTTGGGAGTGGGACGTCGCGACCGGTAAGCTTATCTGGTCTGACGAAATGTGCCGTATTTATGGACTCCCTCCCGGTTCCGACGTTGCCTACGACCAATACATCGAACTCATCCATCCGGATGATCGCGAGCTCGTAGCATCCAGTGCTCGGAAAGCGGCAGAGTTCGGTACTCCATTCGAGTTCTTCCATCGAATGCGAAGGGCCGATGACGGTACTGAGCGCATTCTGCACTGCGAGGGTGAAGCGCATGCCGATAACGAAGGCAACGTCGTCAAGGTCTTCGGCATCGGTCACGACGTTACCGAGATCAAGAAGGCGCAGGAAGAGCTCCACGAGAGCGAACGCAAGTTTCGGCTGCTCGCCGAGAACATGAGCGACGTCATCCTGCTTCAGGATCGAGAAGGTCTCCTTCTGTACGTCAGCCCGTCCGCAGAGCGAATCCTCGGGTACACGCCGGCCGAGCTGGAGGGTACGAGTGTTTTCGATTTCGTCGACATGTCCGATGCGGAGCGCTGGCGGCGCGAAGTCTACAAGCAGCTCTCCGATGGAGTCGCCTCAACGCAGACCATCGTTCGAGCCCAACGCGCAGACGGCGAGAACATCTGGCTGGAGTTGGCGACGCGGCCGATCCGTGATGAGGACGGGGAAATCGAACAGTTTCTGGCAAGCGGCCGAGACGTTAGCGAGCGGATCCACGCCGAAAATGAAGCGGTTCGCTATCGCGGTGAGATTGAGAAGCGCAACCGCGAACTTCAGGACTTTGCCTACGTTGCGTCGCACGATCTGCAGGAGCCACTGCGAAAAATTCGTGCTTTTTCAGATTTGATCGAGGAGGACTACGGGGATCAGCTTGACGAGGAAGGACTTGCATTTCTCGATCGGGTCCAGGACGCGGCCAAGCGTATGTCTACCCTCATCAGTGATCTCCTTTCCTTCTCGCGCGTGACGACGAAAGGAGGTTCATTCGAAATGGTGGATCTGAATGTCGTCCTCGAAGGTGTTCTCTCCGATCTTGAGATTGCTGTGAAGGAAGCAGAGGCGGATGTACGTGTGAATGAACTGCCGGAAATTCAGGCCGATCCGGTTCAGATGCGGCAGCTGTTTCAAAATCTCGTTGGAAATGCGCTGAAATTCAGACGACCGGAGCATCCGTTGGTGATATCGGTAAGCGCCGAGCTCATCGATTCGACGGTAACAACTCGGATCGGAACGCGTCGAGTTTGTCGCATCCTGATTGAGGACAACGGCATGGGATTTGAACAAAAGTATGCTGATCGTATATTTTCGCCGTTCCAAAGGCTCCACCATCGGTCCGCCGTAGAAGGCACCGGCATGGGGCTCGCTATTTGTCGACGAATCGTCGAGCGTCATGATGGAGCAATTTCCGCGGAGAGCGCGCCCGAAAGCGGCGCCAGATTCGCGGTCGAGCTACCTGCCCGGCATCCGGAAGCTGACGGAACATGAGTAGCCGTCAGCGTTGCAAGTAGTCTCTCTATTCGGGAACGTGAGGATCACGAGTTCTTCTTAGGGTCGCTGCGAGCTTCGATGCGAAGCGTATAATCAGTAGTGTGTAAGCTGTGGCCTGCACCCGGCCAGGCATGCGTAAATCGGAGACGCTATGGTAGGAAGCGGCAAGCCGCACCGTAAGCTTTGTATTCTTCTTGCAGACGACGATCCCGACGATCGGATGCTCACGCAGCGGGCTCTTAAGAAGAGCCGGTTGGCAAATGAGCTGCACATGGTCGAGGACGGCGAAGAGCTAATGCGCTATCTTCGGCGGGAGGGGGAGTATGCAGATCCGGAGATCGCCCCCTGGCCAGGCCTAATTCTCCTGGATTTAAACATGCCGAGGAAGGATGGTCGCGAAGCACTCAAGGATATCAAGTCCGATCCAAAGCTTCGCCGCATACCGGTCATCGTACTGACCACCTCGGAGGCGGAGCTCGACATCCTGCGTAGCTACGATCTTGGCGTCAATGCCTTTGTAACCAAGCCGGTCACCTTCGACGGGCTCGCGACCGCTATCCAGCGACTCGGGCAGTTCTGGTTCGAAATCGTCAAACTGCCAAGCCCGGCGGAGAGGTAAACACGATCATCTTCAGTTACGTGCGATGGAGACGCGAGAGAACGTTAAAGTACTGATCATCGAAGATGACGAAGACGATTTCTTCATCGCTCGAAGTCTGCTTTCGAAGACTACCGGCATTTCCTGCGATCTCGAATGGGCGCGGGACTACGACGAGGGTCTGAGTGCATTGACGTCGGACGGCTTTGACGTTTGTCTCGTGGACTACCGCCTGGGGGCCCGCGACGGACTGCAGCTCCTCCGCGAAGCGAACGATAAGGGCGTAATCACCCCGCTCATCCTGCTGACCGGTCAGGGAGACTACGAGGTGGACGTGAAGGCGATGATGGCCGGTGCGGCCGACTATCTGGTGAAAGGCCAGATCGACGCGCAACTGCTCGAACGATCCATACGATACGCGCGCGAACGAAAACGAGCTGAGGAGCGCATCCGCGAACAGGCGCAGCTGCTCGACAAGGCGCGTGATGCGATCTGTGCCTACGATCTCGACCGAAACATCATCTACTGGAATAAGAGTGCCGAGCGTCTGACCGGCTACACGGCCGAGGAGATGGAAGAAGTTCAAGATGATGAAGCGCTCTACCGGGACGACACGGAAAAAGTCGACAAGGCCTGGAGAACGGTCCTCTCGGAAGGTGAATGGACGGGTGATCTGCGGCAGGTGACGAAGGACGGCGACGAGCTGATCGTGGAAAGTCGCTGGACGTTGGTGCGCGACAACGCGGGCCGCCCCCGGTCCGTGTTGGCCATCAACACGGACGTAACCGAGCGAAAACGGCTGGAGTCCCACTTCCTGCGTGCGCAACGCATGGAGAGTATCGGCAACCTCGTGGGTGGCATCGCGCACGATCTGGGGAATCTACTCGTCCCGATACTGCTTGGCGTCAAGGTGCTGAGCAGCCGATACGAGGATAATGAAAAGACCATGCGGACACTCGAGATGATCCGCCGGAGCGCCCAGCGTGGCTCCGACATGGTCAAGCAGGTCCTCGCTTTTGCTCGCGGCGTCGAGGGTGAGCGCGTGCACCTCAACATGGAACAGGTCATTAAGGAGGTCGAAAAGATCACGACCGAGACGTTCCCGAGCTCTATCGATGTGACGATCGACGTGGAGGACGACCTGCCGATGGTACTGGGTGACACGACGCAGCTTCAGCAGGTCATCATGAATCTGTGCGTGAACGCACGCGACGCCATGCCCGATGGCGGGAAGTTAGAGATCGAGGTCTCCTCCGCCCGCCTGAGCAAAGGTACGGCAAAGGCGAATCCGGACGTCGAACCGGGTGAATACGTATGCATACGGGTTACCGATACGGGCACCGGCATTCCGAGCGACGTGCTCGACAAAGTGTTCGAGCCGTTTTTTACGACGAAGCCGTCCGGTAAGGGCACCGGTCTCGGCCTCTCCAGCGTCTACAGCATCGTGAAGAGTCATGGTGGTTTTGCCGATGTGGAAAGCGAAGAGGGGGAAGGCACAACGTTTCGCGTGTACGTTCCAACGGCGCCGCCTGAAAGCACCATGGACGGTGAACCGGAGCAGGTGGATCTAGAACGTGGAAGCGGAGAGACCATTCTGCTCGTCGACGATGAGGAGTTCATTCTTGATACGGCCGCCGAGACGCTGAAGGAGGCTGGATTTAGCGTACTGACCGCCGCAAATGGCCGGATCGCCATCGATCTCTTCCAGAAAAGGACCGATGAGATCGACCTCGTCATTACGGATCTGATGATGCCGGAAGTGGACGGTGTGGAGACCATCCGGGAAATCAGAAGGCTACGCGAAGACGTGCCGATCATTGCGGCCAGCGGCATGGCGATCGATCGGTCGCAGGAGGCGATCGATACGGGCGCGGCTCTGTTTGTCTCGAAGCCCTTCACGGCTGAAAAGCTGCTCTCGGCAATCAATGAGGTCTTGCCGCAGAAAGCATCCAGCGCGCCCTGACGCCCATTCCCATCTTCCGTGGGCGCTGTTCGTGTGTTTTGTACGCCGTCTCCACCATTCGC
>CAZQAS010000024.1:0-14164 GCA_964591285.1 uncultured Rhodothermales bacterium | reverse complement strand
TAGAAGTGATGCGGCGGCGCCAGTACGACGCGGCGGGGATGCGCTATTGGCGAAGACTCCGGGGAATTCTCGGACGCATTCTCATCGATCTTCAGTCGGAGGGAAAGGTCCTGGTGACGCTGGAGCGGCAGCAGCCGGTCTTTCACGTCACGGTAGCGGAGAACTTGGCCGAATGAGTGCACCACCGACATCCAACGATGACATTAACGAAACGCGAGGTACACCTCGCCTCGAGGGGGCGGCGTCTGAAAGATCTCGGCGGTCTTCTACGGCGAACAGGCTCAACGCGCATCTGTATCCGCCCTTTCTTCACTCGAGCCCCTTCCTCTTCCGCGCCTTTCACTGGTCCGTCCATTGTACGACGCTTAGAAACTGGTACGTGGCGCGCGCGATTCGGAGATTGCCGTTGGAAGGCCCCGGACCGTCCCTTGTTGTCCTGGACGTCGGATGTGGTGCGGGAGATCATCTCTACTATGCGGATCGGCGGACGACTCGGGCCACTTTCGTCGGGATCGACCGGTCCCCGGAAGCCGTGTCCCTGTGTCGTGCGCATGCGCCCAATGACGGACGGATGCGGTTTTGGTGCCGGGATGTAGAGTCCGCACGCGAGTTGCCGGAAGCGGACGTCATCCTCTGCATCACCGTGCTGCAGTACATCCGGAACGACGACGCCCTCCTCTCGGCGATCCGGTCCGCCCTACGTGATGGCGGGAAGCTGCTGTTATACGTCCCGGTTCGCAATGATAGGCTGCTGTCGATCTACGAGCGCGTCGTCACGGGAAGTCGCAGCGACTACGATGCCGCGCAGGATCGAAAGCGCGTTTATCAACCCGACGATATCGAACGCCTGCTGCGGCGCAGCGGATTTACTATCGAGCGGTCCGAGCAGGCGTATGGATCGTTCGGCAAGCTTGCCTTCGAACTTCATGCGCTTGCGCTGCACGGCGCTACGCACGATCGGAAAGCGGTGAGAGTGTTTGCCGCCGCAGCCGGTCTCACGCTCCTTCCGGTGCTACTCGGGCTTATGGCGCTTGACTACCTACTGCCTGTCAGCCGCGGTAATGGGCTGCTTATCGAGGCGAGATAGCCCCGAGGTAGGTTCGACGAAGTGGGAATATTTCAGAGGGGCCCGCGTAGGTAGGAAACAGAAAAGCGCACCAGGCGCCCTCGATCAGCGACTCAAAGCATATGTCCACCAACGACACGATCCAACAGGCC
This sequence comes from uncultured Rhodothermales bacterium, assembly GCA_964591285.1. Taxonomy (GTDB): domain Bacteria; phylum Bacteroidota; class Rhodothermia; order Rhodothermales; family VXPQ01; genus CAZQAS01. The sequence goes on along the minus strand of CAZQAS010000024.1, from coordinate 12,946 downwards.
AAGAGCGAGCGCAGTACGGCCTACGTACCGACTGAGATAGAAGATAAGTGGTACCGGTACTGGGAGGAGAACGACCTCTTCCGGACGGAGATCGATCCGGACAAGACGCCGCACACGATCGTGATGCCGCCGCCGAACGTGACCGGCGCGCTTCACATGGGACACGCGCTTCAGGACACCATACAGGATGCGATCACGCGGATTCGGCGCATGCAGGGCTTCGAGGCCCTGTGGATCCCCGGTCTGGACCATGCCGGCATCGCGACGCAGAATGTGGTGGAGCGGCAACTGACGGAGGAGGGTACGTCCCGCCACGACCTCGGGCGAGAAGCGTTTGTCGAGCGCGTCTGGCAGTGGAAGGACGAGTATGGGGGCAAGATCCTCGAGCAGAAGCGCCGACTCGGCGACTCCTGTGACTGGCACCGCGAGCGCTTCACGATGGACGACGGATTTACACGGGCCGTTCAGGAGGTGTTCGTCCAACTCTATGAGGACGGCCTGATCTATCGGGGCGATTACCTCGTCAACTGGGATCCCGAGAACCGAACGGCGCTGTCGGACGAAGAGGTCGACAACGTCGAGCGCGAGGGCAGCCTGTGGTACATCAAGTATCCGCTTGCGGACGGCAGCGGCTCCGTGACGATTGCTACGACGCGCCCGGAAACCATGCTCGGCGATAGCGGGATTGCAGTTCACCCGGACGACGAGCGCTACGCAGAGGTAGTGGGCAAGAAGGCCGTTCTTCCGCTTCTCGGCCGTGAGATGCCGATCATCGCCGACGACTACGTGAAATCCGAGTTCGGCGCCGGTGCACTCAAGATTACGCCCGCGCACGACAAGAACGACTTCGAGATCGGCAAAAAGCACGATCTCGAGACGATCAACATCATGAATCCGGACGGCACCATCAACGAGAACGGTGGCCCCTACGAAGGGATGGAGCGCTTCGCCGCCCGCGAAAAGATCGTGGCAGACCTCGAGGCTGAGGGACTCGTGGAACGGGTCGAACACTACAAGAATGCGGTGCCGATTTCCAGCCGCTCGAAAGCAATCATCGAGCCGCTCATCTCGAGACAGTGGTTCGTGAAGATGAAGCCGCTCGCGGAGCCGGCGATCGAGGCCGTGCGCCGCGGCGACGTAAACTTCTACCCGGAACGCTGGGCCAACGAGTATTTCCGATGGATGGAAAACATCCGCGACTGGACGATTTCGCGCCAGCTTTGGTGGGGACACCGGATCCCGGTGTGGTACTATGTGGATGAGCACGGCAACCGCGACGAAAACCGCGGCTTTGTCGTTGCCGTAGATCAGCCCGAACCGGGAATGGTGCAGGACGAAGACGTGCTCGACACCTGGTTCTCCTCATGGCTCTGGCCCTTTGCCACGCTAGGATGGCCGGAAAAGACAGACGAGCTGGACTACTTCTATCCGACGCAGGTCCTCGTCTCCGGATACGACATCCTCTTCTTCTGGATCGCGCGGATGATCATGGCGGGATACCAGTTCATGGGCGAGAAGCCGTACAGCGACATCTTCATCACCGGGATGATCAAAGACAAGCATGGCCGGTGGATGAGCAAGAGCCTCGGCAACGGGATTGATCCGCTGGACATGATCGAGCAGTACGGCGCCGACGCCGTCCGCTTCTCGCTGACGATTCTCTGCGCACAGGGTCAGGACATCAAGCTCGATCCGACGAAGTTCGAGATGGGGCGCAACTTCGCCAACAAAATCTGGAATGCCTTCAACGTCTTCGGCCAGTTCATGGAGGAGGGGAAGGAGTATCGGCGAAGCCGCTCGTTCGATGAACTGGAACTGGTGGAGCGATGGATCTTGCATCGGCTGAACACGACGATCGACGAGGTTGATGAAGCGTTGTCGCGCTACCGCTTGAACGAGGCGCTTTCAAAGATTTACGAACTCTTCTGGAAGGACTACTGCGACTGGTATCTCGAGCTGATCAAGCCTCCGTTTGGAGAGGCGCTGGAGGAGGATCGCATTGCGCTGGCCGTCGAGGTATACGAGAGGATGATCCAGCTGCTGCATCCCTTCATGCCGTTCATTACGGAGGAGCTCTGGTTTCAGCTGCGTCCTCGCGGCGAGCGCGAATGCTGCATGCTGTCGGCCTGGCCGGAAAGCGACGCCTCCGAAACGGATGATGCGTCCGACGAGATTTTCGGGCTCATGCAGGAGTTTATTTCGGGGATGCGCAACGTAAAGAGCGAATACGGCGTCGCGCTCACCAAAGAGATCAATGCGATCATTAATCTGCCTCGTGGTGCGGACGACCTGGCGGAAGCGCTGACGGCGCACCGCAATTACTTCGAGAAACTCGCCCGCGCTACGGATCTGACGGTGGGGCGGGATCTCGAGAAGCCGAAAGCAAGCGCGTCGGTGGTGGTCGGCAAGCACGAGGTCTTCGTGCCGCTTGCCGGAATGCTCGATCTAAACGTCGAACGCGAGCGGCTGCGCAAGGAGATCCAGCAGAAGAGCGATTTTCTGGAGGGCGTGCAGCGCAAACTACGCAACGAGCAGTTCGTCACGAAAGCGCCGGCGGAGGTGGTCGAGCGTGAGCGCGTTAAGGAGAAGGACGCCCAGGAGGAGTTGACCCGGCTGGAGGCGAATCTGCAGGAGCTGAGCTAGGCTCACTTCCTCCCAGCTATGGACATACTCGGCATCTCCTGCTGGTATCATGACGCCGCCGCCTGTCTGCTGCGGGACGGCCGCCTCGTCGCGGCCGCACAGGAGGAGCGCTTCACACGACGAAAGCACGACGCCGAATTTCCGAGAAACGCCGTTGCCTACTGCCTTCGCGAGGGCGGCATCAGCCGGCCCGATCTGGTAGCCTTCTACGACAAGCCGTTCCTCAAATTCGAGCGGCTCCTCGAGACCTACGTGACCGTCGCACCGCGCGGTCTGCGCTCGTTCATCAAAGCGATGCCGGTCTGGTTGAAGCAGAAGCTCTGGATTCCGGATCTGATCGCGAAGGAGCTCGACTTTGACGGGCAGATCATCTTCCCGGAGCACCATGAGAGTCATGCCGCGAGCGCCTTCTTTCCCTCGCCGTTCGAAAGCGCGGCGTTTCTAACGACCGACGGCGTGGGAGAATGGGCGACCACGTCTTTCGGGATGGGCGAGGGAAACCGCATCCGCATCCACAAGGAAATCCACTTCCCGCATTCGCTCGGCCTTCTCTACAGCGCCTTTACCTACTTCACCGGGTTCAAGGTCAATTCCGGAGAATACAAGCTGATGGGGCTCGCGCCGTACGGCGAGCCGCGATATGTGGATCTCATTCTTGAGCATTTGATCGATCTCAAGAAGGACGGCTCGTTTCGTCTCAACATGGATTATTTCACGTATGCGCACGGCTTGACGATGACGGGTGCGCGGTTTGCGGATCTGTTCGGAGGTCCGCCACGGCGCCCGGAAGGGCCGCTCACGCAGCGTGAAATGGATCTCGCTCGATCGGTTCAGCACGTCACGGAAGAGGTCATGCTTCGTATGGCCGGGCACGCGCATGCGGAGACCGGCGCTCGAAATCTTTGTCTGGCGGGCGGGGTCGCACTTAACTGCGTAGCCAACGGTCGCATCCTCAACGAGGGGCCGTTCGACAAGATGTGGATCCAACCGGCCGCCGGCGATGCAGGAGGAGCCGTCGGAGCTGCGTATGCGGCGTGGTATGAATACGAAGGTCAGGCTCGGTCGGTCGACAAGCCCGATTCCATGCAAGGGGCATTTCTCGGGCCCTCATTCTCCGACGCAGAGATCGGTGACTTCCTCCAGTCGCAAGAGATACCGTTCGTACACCTGGATGAGCACAAGAAATTCCAGGAGACCGCTCGGCTGCTGGCCGATCAAAAGATCGTCGGATGGTTCCAGGGCCGGATGGAATTCGGCCCGCGCGCACTCGGTGGCCGGTCGATATTGGCGGATCCGCGCGGATCGGACGTGCAGCAGGTGGTGAATCTGAAGATCAAGTTTCGCGAAAGCTTCCGTCCCTTCGCTCCGACGGTGCTGCGCGAACGCGTGTCCGAGGTCTTCGATCTTGATCACGACAGCCCGTACATGCTGCTGGTCGCTCCGGTGCGCGGCGCGCGGGTGACCGGCAGCGGTCTCGATCGCCGACATCACATCGATTCACCGATTCCGGCCGTGACGCACGTCGACGGTTCGGCCCGGATACAAACGGTTGAGGAGCGGTCGAATCCGGCATTCTACCGTCTTGTAACGGCTTTCGAGGCGCTTACGGGCTGCCCCGTTCTCGTCAATACGAGCTTCAACGTCCGTGGAGAACCGATCGTCTGCACACCGGAGGATGCATACACGTGCTTCCGGAGGACGCAGATGGACGTCCTCGTGATGGGATCCTACATGATCCGGAAGGACATGCTCCCCGGCGCGGACGACTCCATTTATACTGCCAGAGAGGTGGCAGAAGAGTACGGTTTAGATTAGCGTATGCGGCACCATGTCGTTCTGGTCGGGCCGCATCGGTTTCCATTGGAGGAACCTCCAGACGACGCATACTTTGCATTCCCCGGCTTTTGATTTCCACGTTTTTCGGTGAATGGCCTCTTCGCACGTGTACATCATGATGGTGGCGTGGGCAATCGTCCTGAGCGGCTGCCTGGGCGAAGCCGAGCATTCGAACCCGCTCGATCCGCATTCCCCGAGCTTCGACAGCGTCGGGACCGTTTCCGGGGTTACGACGAGATTTTACCCGCCCTATCCGGCCCTTCCCGAGGCCGCGGTGACGCTCTCCCCGGGGACGTACACCGTCCGGTCGGACGAAGAGGGCCGCTTCTCCTTTCGCAACGTTCCGGCAGGCGAGTACGAGCTTTCGGCCGAAAAGCCGGGATTTTCGTCGCTCACTGAAAGCGTAGAAGTAGAACTCGGCACCTCCATCGACTCCGTACGCGTGCGACTTGACGGTCTTCCCATTCTGCAAACCGTCGAGTTAACCTCGATCCACATCAGCCGATGGTTTCCGACCGAGGATCTGTATCTGGTGGAGGCTGTTGTAGGGTTGGAAGATCCGGACGGACACGGAGACCTCGATCAAGTTTGGCTCGACATTCCCGCCTACGGGTTTTCGGCTCCTCTCGAGGAAACGAGCGTGATGGGCCGGTTTGCCGTCCGCCTTTCGGCAGAAGAGTTGCCCGGAGAGAGCGTTTTTGCGTTGCAGGGCGACGAATTCGTGGTTGCGGCGAGCGACGAGGCAGGATTTGTCAGTCGGTCCGATCCGCAGCATATTCTGCGGGTAATCGACTACACGCCCGTAGCGATCGAGCCGCAGGGTCAGGCTGTCGTTGCGACGCCTACGCCGAGCATGACCTGGCAAGATGCGGCGCTCCCATACAGCTACACCTATCGGATCGACGTCTTTCGCGACCAGGCCAACGTGCAGACCGTAGCAGCGAGCGTCGCGGAAATACCTCCCGACAGCCTTTCGCACACGTTAGAGATGCCACTGTCTTCCGGGACGTACTTCTGGACGGTATCCGTCGTCGACGAATTCGGCAACAGGAGTCGCTCCAAGGAGGCAGGTTTCATTATAGAGTAGAAAGCCGGCGCTCACATGCAGACACCATTTGAAACGAAGGCGACGTCGCTCGACGCCCTCTCGGAGATTGCCCTCACGATAAATTCCATTCTGGAACCGGACAATCTTCTGGAGAAGGTGCTCGAGCTCGCCATGGAGGAGCTCGACGCCGAACGTGGATTCGTTCTGCTGACGTCCGACGAGATGCCGCGAGGTTTCGAAGTTAAGAACAGTCGCAACTTCACCGAGGAGCAAATCGGTGATCTGGTCAAGATTTCTACGAGCGTCGTGCACGAGGTTCTGCAGGCGGGCGAGCCGGTGCTCGTTTACGAGGCCCTGGAGGATGAGCGGTACCGCGACACGGAGAGCATCGTCCTCCAGCAGATCCAGTCGATCGCATGTGTGCCGCTGCGTATCAAGAATCGGCAGATTGGGGCGATCTATCTGGACAGCCTTACCAAGCGTGGCCGGTTTACGCGGTCGAACCTTCCGTTCCTGACCGCCTTCGCAAATCAAGCCGCCGTCGCCATCGAGAATGCGCGTCTATACGCCTCGATGCGGGAGGAGAATCGCCGGCTCCGACAGGAGGTCCAACGCGTACACGGGTTTGACGAGCTGATCGGCCAGAGCCGTCAGATGCAGGATGTCTTCGATACGATGTCTCGCGTGCTGGACAGCGACGCCACCGTGCTTCTGGAGGGCGAAAGCGGCACCGGAAAGGAACTCGTCGCGCGCGCCATCCACTACAACGGGCACCGGAGCGAGCAGCCCTTCGTGGCAATTTTCTGCGGTTCGCTCCCGGAGAATCTTCTCGAAAGTGAACTCTTCGGACACAAGAAGGGGTCGTTCACAGGGGCGGTTTCCGATAAGCCGGGACTCTTCGAGGAGGCCGACGGGGGGACGATTTTTTTGGATGAGGTTGGCGATCTAACGCCCCGGCTGCAGATGTCCTTACTGCGCGTGCTTCAGGAGGGCGAAATCAAGCGTGTCGGCGAAACGACCATTCGATCCGTAGACGTCCGCATCGTCTCGGCAACAAACAAGCCCCTGAAGGGCCTGATAAAAGAGGGTGAATTCCGCGAGGATCTCTACTACCGGCTGAATACTATCTCCATCACGATGCCGCCTCTGCGGCGCCGGCGGAGCGACATCCCGCTCCTCGCACACCACTTCCTCGACAAGTTTGCGCGAAAGAAGGACATCAAGGGCTTCGCCGACGAAGCCATGATGGCGCTCCGGGCATATTCATGGCCCGGAAACGTGCGAGAGCTCGAGAATACGGTCGAAAGAGCAGTCGTTATGGCTCGAGGCGAGATGGTCACGGTCGAGGATCTTCGGCTTCCCGACGAGGAGAGCCGGGATTTATTCGATGTCGGAATGACGCTGAAGGAGGCCGAACGCATGATCGTAGAGAGAACGCTTCAGGCCTGCGAAGGTAACATATCGGAGACGGCGCGGACACTCGACGTCTCACGGCGATGGCTGCACTATCGATTGAAAGAGTGGGAGGAAGGCAGCAGTTGAGTTCGGCTTAATGGGCTGACATGGGAATACCTGGCGCAATCGACGACATTCGGCCGTTCGCTGAGCTCTCTCAGAACGCAACGACCGTCGTATACAAAGCCTACCAGTCTTCGCTGGAGCGCTTCGTGCTGCTCAAGCGGCTGCGGGCGGAGTATAGCAGCGACGACGACCTATCCGCCCGATTTCAGGAGGAGGCCAGGATTGCTGCGCGTGTGCAGCACCGCAACGTCGTTTCTGTTTTTGCCTACGGAAGCGATGTGGAGGGGGCGTACATCGTTGCGGAATTCGTCGAGGGCCTCGATCTGCGGGCGCTGATCGACCGCGGCCGGATTCCTGCCCACGTCGCAATCTACATTCTCCTCGAAGCGGCGAAGGGACTCAAGGCGGCCCACGACAAGGACATTCTGCACCGCGATCTCAAACCGTCGAACATCCTCATTTCGCATGAAGGCGAGGTGAAGCTGACGGACTTCGGACTGGCCTCGTTTGCCGGCGGGAATGAGGATATTCCACCGGAGATCCGCGGCACGCTCGCGTATCTGGCACCCGAGCAGATTCTCGGCGATCCCGTCGATCACCGAAGCGATCTGTTCTCTTTAGGTGCGACGTTTTTCGAGATGTTGACCGGCCGCCGCGCGTTTGCAGGCTCCGATTCAAAGGAGATCCTGGATGCCGTCTTGAACCGGGATGCCGAAAAATTTCTAAGAGCTACGCCAGGCGTTACGCCGGCGGTCGAAGCGATTGCGGCGCAGCTCCTGGCCCGCAACCCCAACGAACGGTACGGGAGCGTCCGGGAGTTCATTCGGGCACTCGATTCCTACAGGGAGGAGGCTCCCCTCAGGCTGGGACGACAGGATCTTAAGGCGTTTTTGACGGATCCGGAGTCGATCGAGGTAACCGTACCAGCTATTGCAGGAGAATCCGTCCTGTCAGCCGAAACCGAGGTTTCCGTCGTGCCGGACCGTGCTCCTAGGGTCGGGTCAAATGGAGAGGGGCAAGATGGGCGGGAGGAGTCTCGGAGCCGCCAACAACGAGCGAGGCGGCTGGCGCGCAGCGCCGGCGCGGTCGTGGCCTTCCTGTTCTTTGCGACCGCGGTCGTGTTTGCGGGCGTCGAGATTCTGAGCGGATCGAGTACGATCACCAGGAATCAACTTGCAGGCGACTTTGTGGCTGGGCGCTCGAACGTAGATTCAGTTGCAGCGGGGGCATTTGGGATTCTCCCCGGCGATTCACTAAGCCCGCGGTCCGATTCCATCGCCGAAGCGCCGGGTGCCGAAGATCGCTCCTTCGCGAGCAGCACGTCCGCCGAATTGGAAACAGAGGGTGCCCCGGCATCCGGGGTGTTGGCGATCAGGGTGGATCCGTGGGCCGGCGTGCTCGTGGGGGAGGATTCGCTCGGTACTGCCCGCTCGACGGAAGCGCTCTACGCCGAACTCCCTTCGGGAAGTCACGAGGTGATGCTCACGAATCCCGATTTCCCGCGCCTGCCGCGCGAATTTCAAGTCCGCGAGGGAGATACGACGTCCGTAACGGTCTCGCTCTGGTCATTAGTGGGGCGCCTGGATCTTCACGTGTCGCCATGGGCGAACGTGTACGTAGACGGGCGGTTCGTAGGTCAGACGCCGCTTGGAGCGCCTATCATACTGCTCCCCGGTGTACGCCAGTTGCGCCTTGAGAATCCTCAACTCGGCGTAGCCCGCACCTATACGGTAACCGTCTCCAGGGGCGACGTGCTGGAGAGGGAGTACATTCTGACGGACATCCTTTAGTTTCCCCTCCTGTGCCGTTCGGCACTTGTGGTATACTGCTTGCACGCTAGGCAGAGCACACCAGCACACCGCGGCCAAAGCGTGCATTTTCATGGTTAACTGCGCAGATCTTGCACATCGAGCAACGAAGTCTAAGCGTCGGAGCATATTCTCGTCGTGCGGATTTCTGGCGGCTCTGATCGCCCTTTTCGGGACGGTAGGTGACGTTACGGCGCAGGAGTGGCGCTCGGCAGCGCCTATGCCATCGTCGCGATACGGAATCGATGCCGTCGAGCTGGGCGGCGACATCTACGTCATAGGTGGCCGAGACCGCTACGGCCATCCGCTCGCGAGCCTCCTCCGCTACGACCCGGAAACCGACATATGGGACAGTGAACTTCCTGAGATGGACCGGCCGCTGGCTGATCCCGCTGCCGTCGTTCTGGATGGGATGATATACGTTATCGGCGGTGCCGGCAATGACGACGAGCCGAGTGACGAGGTCGTCGTGTACGATCCTGTGGCACAGTCCTGGTCACCTGTCGAGGGCTTGAACTTCAGTCGTTTCGGCCACCGGGCTGTGGTCGTAGATAAGCGTATCTGGGTCGTCGGCGGTCGTGACGACGATGGACATCTCGTGGGCGAGGTTGAGACGTATCATCCCGAGTCGGATGACTGGGCGGTCGTCAGCGAGTGGACGCTTCAAAATCCGCGCGTCTCATTCGCGCTAGTCGCCATCGCCGACATCCTGTATGCGATGTTTGGGTACGGCTCGAGCGGTCCCATTCCGGCGGCCGAGCAGTTTGGTCCCCTGACGGAGGTCGACGTCTTCGTGCTCTCGGAATTGCTGCGCGGGCGACTGGCGACGGTAACGGTTGACAACACGGCATACCTCCTCGGAGGACGAGCCGAGCCTGATCGCGTCATAGGTGAAGTTCTCCTGTTTACGCCGAGCGCCGACAACATTCTTGATCGCTGGCGATACGGTCCTGACATGCTCACCTCGCGCGAAAGCTTCGCGGCCGTCACTGTCGGGAACGACATCTACGCTATCGGCGGGCGCACGGAAGACGGCGGACGGGACGGGGTTACCCTTTCCTCGATGGAGGTGCTGTCGGTAAGTTCGACGGTATCCAGCCCTCGGTTCGCTGATGGACTGTCGCTTACGCTGGAACAAAATCATCCGAATCCGTTCACGAACTCGACTGCGATTCCATTTATTGTTACCGGCGAAACATCCGAGCGCGTAAGCCTTCGGGTGTACGATCTGCGCGGTCGACTCGTGGATACGGTACTCGACGGCCGACTCGCGCCAGGGCGGCACAAGGTAACCTGGACATCCGGACTGGGCGGCGATCTGCCGAGTGGAGTCTATTCCTATGTGTTGCGGCAGGGGGAGAATCGCGAGGTCAAGCAGATGACGTACATTCGATGAGGCGGCGATTCCGCTCAGCATGCAGAAAGGTCTCCTGGCCCTACTTTTCTTGGCGCTTTGTGCGCTATGCGTGGCTGGTGCTCGGCCGGCGGCAGCGCAGGATAGCGCCCGCGTGACGGTTGAAGAGATCGAGGCGGCCTACCGACAGATCGAATACGAACGTGCGGAGGCCCTCGCACGGTCTGCGCTTCAAAATTACGGTGCCTTCACGGTCTCTGAGCTCGCGGACGTTCACAGCATCCTCGCACTGATTGCGTACAATCGAGGCCAGCAAGAAGAGGCTCGGCGGCAGTTTCTGTCCGCCTTGCAGCTGGCTCCCGCGATGGAGCTCGATCCGGCGCTCGTTCCCCCAAAAATCGTAACGTACTTCGAGGATCTGAAGGCGGAGTTGGCCGAAGGTGCATCATATCCAACGGAAGCGGCGCTGCGGTACATCCTCGTGCGGGATCAGAGGCTGGATGCGGCGCTTCGATCTATGGTCGTGCCGGGATGGGGACAGTTCTATAAGGGTCAACCCCGGCGCGCAGGTCTCTACGCCGGACTGTTCGGCATCACGGTCGGTGGCGCGCTCTTGTTTCACTTCAAGATGAATGCAGCGCACGACCGGTATGAGGATGCGGCTTCAGCTGCAGAAGCTGAGCGGCTCTACGAGCCCTACAACCGGTTCTACCAAAGGCGCAACGGCCTCGCACAGGGTGCGGTCATCGTCTGGGCTGCCAGCTACATCGATGCGCTGCTTACACGTGTGCCCAATGCTGCGGCGGGTCCGCTCGGACTTCACGCAGCCCCGAACGGCCTCGTGCTCCAGGTGGAATTCTAGAGTGAAAACCTGGGCGTTGCGCATGTGCAAATCCTGCACAGGAGTGTAACCATTCTGCCCAGATGACTACGGGCAATCTCACGGCGAAGCGTCTCTGAAAGATTTTTGCTCGAGAGAGTGGATGTACAATCGGATTCTCCACCAGAATCGGCATCGATTTTGCGAAAAGAGATAGTCAGTGCTTATCGGTGCGGCGGTTGTGCCGGACAGCGGACGCAAGGTACAGTGAGCCTTGACTTCTGCCGTCGAATGGTGCACACCCACGCAGGTAAGACTGTTTTGCGACGCGTTCTATGAAATTGAATATTAGGAGGCATCATTGCCGCGCGGTCTGGCCAGGGGACCGCGCGGCGATCGCCTCCTGACTTTATCCTGCTCTCCAGATAAGGAGGGAGATTTGGAATGCGGTCTGGCCAGGGGACCGCATTTCGATAGCCTCCTCGCCCTCATCCGCCAGTCTTCAGATTTGGCGGATGAGGGCTTTTTTTTGTTCGGTATGTTTGAGTCTTCCATTCCGCTGGCCTTTATTTCCGTACGATGACTGACCTTCAAGCCTCTCGCCGGAAGATTCTCGACCGTATTCTGACCTCGGGTGTGGTTGCCGTCATCCGGATGGCGGACTCCTCGAAGCTCATACGTGTAATTCAAGCCGTCCGCTCAGGTGGCATTACCGCCATCGAAGTGACGATGACGACGCCGAACGCGCTTGAGGTGATCGCGGAAGTCGCCACCGCCGAGAAAGATGTCGAGATCGGAGTCGGGTCCGTGCTGGACGCCGAAACCGCGGAGCGGGCGGTAGAAGCGGGCGCGCGGTATGTAGTCAGTCCGATCTTCAAGCCCGAAATCGTCGAGGCGGCGCATGCACTGGGCGTGCCGGCGATGCCGGGTGCGTTCACACCGACGGAGATCCAGCAGGCATGGGAGGCCGGGGCAGACGTGGTTAAGGTCTTCCCGGCCGACATCGTCGGGATGAAATTTTTCAGTGCGGTGAAGGCTCCGATGCCCCACCTTCAACTCATGCCCACTGGTGGAGTGAGTCTGACCAATGCCGGGGACTGGATCCGTGCCGGAGCGTGCGCCGTCGGCGTGGGCAGCGCGCTTCTAGATAAGGAGGCAATCGCAGCCGGGGACTACGACCGGCTAACCGAGAACGCCCGAACGCTGCGGCGCAGCGTCGAAGAGGGGCGGGGCGGATAGCCGGCGTGCGCCTCCGTCTGGGGCGTTCAGTCGCTGAGGAGCTCTGCCTCTAGCGCCAGTGCGCGTGGAAACAGCACGTTGTTCTCCAGGTGGACGTGACGGTGCAGGTCCTCCTCGAACTGTTCGAGTGTGGCAAAGAGCGCCCGATACGTGTTGCAGGCGTGAGGGGGCGGTGTGTAGTTGGCTGTGATCGCGCGGAGACGCTTCATGATTGCGCCGGCGCCGTCGTGGTCGCGTTCCATCGACGTGATGGGATTCTTCGCCGTCTCGAACACCGGACGCGTCGGCCGCACCTTCTGCGCCTCCGCCACGACCAGTTGTTTCACGTAGGGGAACAGCGTCTCTTCCTCATCCGCGAGGTGCTCCGTGAGTTCGCTCGACAAATCGCGCACGAGATCGGCAACCTCGTGGAGCTCCGGGTTGGCATCGCCGTGCACCTTGGCGACCTTCGTCGCGAACTGGGTCAGGATCGGTAGATGTTCGCGAACGAAGTGATGATGGACGTTCGTGATGTAGTCGACCAGAAAATCGAGCGGCCACTGGCGTTCGTCACCTTTGCTGTGTCCGTCCTCGGTGCTGCGTGCTGCGACGAGCGCCTCGCGCAGGTCGTCGACCGCCACGCCCTGCTTGGAGCACGCCTCGGCGACCGTTCGCCCGCCGCCGCAGCAGAAGTCGAT
>CAZQAS010000023.1:32317-33665 GCA_964591285.1 uncultured Rhodothermales bacterium | reverse complement strand
AATTTTGGCGGCGAAGAAGTGCTTAGTCGCGGTCCTGCCACGGCCATCGGCCGGTCAACTCCACTTCCAACGTGAAGCTCAGGAAGGTTCGGATCAGAACGATGATCGCCAGGACGCCCACCGTCCGGAAAGTGAGTTCCACCGCGACCGTGTGGATGATGTCCGCCGCGACGAGGAATTCCAGACCCAAGAGAATGCCCCGCCCGAGTCGCTGGCGTACGTCCTGAAAGATCGTTTGGACTTCCTGCTTTTGGAATAATCGCAGGGCGGCGAGTATGAGTACGTACAAGGCGACAACAGCGATGACGCCGATGCCGATCGCCTCCACAATACTCGCGCACCATTCCGCGATCGGTTGGATGCTTTCTGACACGTTTTCCGTCTCGTTTCGTGATCGTAGTACGGCCTAAGGAATGGCGGAGTCTCCGCTCGCGCAAGTGACTGGTGACAGCCTACCACAGTCGACGCCGTCCTTGTGTACTACGCTACTTTGAAATCAAGCAGTGCGTGTCTCGAAGTCTGTAGCGTCGTAGTGCCGATAGAAGCCTCCGAGAGGGTAGTCCTTCTTGTTTGAAATAGGCAATTCTCCTGACGCATTCTCCGGGATTCTCCGCACGAAAAATCCGGTGTGTCGCCTATTTATGGATTCTACGCTTTCGCGATACCATCAGCACGGAAGCACGTAGATAAGTGAGAGCACAATGGCGAAGAAGCTTTACACCGATTTCCTGTACGACTCCTTGCAAGCCGCCCTCGAGGAAGGCATCATCCAATACTGGACCGTCGAGGGCTGCAACGTCGTCTTCATTCGCGACGGCGATGCCGTTGCCGTACCTGTGATGGAAGCCGGCCCACACTTGAGCGAGCTCTGCCACAGACACGTGCGTGCCGCCGAGCGGCCTGAGCACGATACCCATTAGAAGGAATTGCTGACCCGATTCCTCAACGACCTGCCCACCACAGGCTCAATCCTGGCGAGGGGCGTCGGCTTCGGCTGGCGCCCCTTTTTAAATCTTCAGAGCGCCGGGGAGATGGGCGATCGTCAGTATTGATTAGCCGTCTGGTCCGCCGGTTCGACGCGCTCAGTCGGCGTGAGGTAGAGCGCATCCCCGAGCCGCGACGCAAACGCGCGCGCCGGACCCTCTGCCTGGAAGGTATACGATGCGAATGGCTTCCTGTCATCCCCCCAGATCTCAACCGACCAGGGCAGGACGCTCTGCTTCGCAGTTCGCCGTGCGCGGCGCTTCAAGCGCAAGACCAGCTCCGTAAGGTCCGCTCTCGACATCGTACGAGTCTTCCGCCCGTTACGGTAGGAGAGGTCCTCGCCTATCTCTGTGACTCTGTCGCT
>CAZQAS010000023.1:10972-32217 GCA_964591285.1 uncultured Rhodothermales bacterium | reverse complement strand
AGATGTATCGACAGCGTAGGACGCAGGAAAAGAGGTGCGGCAGCCAACACTAATTATTCCTACCGCGTCGATTCGCGTTGTCGCTGCCGCCACGATCCCGCCCCGCGTCGTCCGGGCCGACGCCAGGAGGCGGACCAACGGAGGAAGGCGATCCGCCGTCCGCACCGCCGACTCCCATGCCGGCCCCGGGCCCCGGGATCGCACCCCCAAAAAGACTGCGTAACACATCGTCGGCCGGCGTTCCGCGGTCCATCGCGCGCGCGGCCTCGCTTGCGGCTTCGCTCCTCGAAATTCCGCGCTCTTCGGCCGCTCGCATTGCGAGCGGGAGGCGACGAATTTCAGACCCGGAGTAGCCGGCACTTAGTGCGCTGACGAGGAGATCTATGGTTGCCTGCGACTCATTCCGGGCCGACGGCAGGTCGGCCAATGCGCCGATCGCCGCACCGACGGCAGCCGCCGAAATATTGCCGCGAGGAGTCTCGGCCGGAACTCGATCCAACAATCCGTCGATGATCGGGCGCGGCACGTCGTGGATGAGTGCTTCGGCCACGTTCTCGATCAAGATACGCCTGCCTCGAGCGTTCTCCGATCGTACGTCACCGACCATACCACGGGTCTCGGGATGCTGCAGCCAGCCGTCGACGATGCGACCTGCCTCAGCAGTCTGATGCTGCATTCGGCTAAGCACGGATGTCAAGCGCGGCTGTGGGATCTGTTTGGCAAGCCCCTCGAGCGTCTTCTGGAGAACCCCATCCGCGGGTAGACCCTGCTCGGCCAGCACGACCCCCAATTCTAGAAGCTCGCTGCGCTGAGTCACGCCCAACCCCCGCTCGAGTGCTCTCTGATCGACGGTCTGCAGAAGCTCGACGTCAGCGCCGGCGGCTTCGCCGCGCCGTATCAGCTCGTCGATGCCGTGCTGCGCACTCACCGGAAGCTCCGTCAGGAGTAAGAGGATGATCAGTCCACCCATAAGGCGGGACCATCCGTTAATAATCTTCCACGAGTAATATTCCATTTGTATCACCGAAGTCGTCATCCGTCGTTAATACGTCGTCTGGGAGGGGCAGCCATCGCTGCAAGCCGCCCTCCACAAGCATGATCTTGTATTCGTATCTGCCAGGCGGCAGCGACAGCCGGGTCGAATAAACGTCCTCGGACACGTTCCGAAGCGCGATCTCACCTACCGTCCAATCGTTAAAATCTCCTACCAGATAAAGCTCTCCGTCGCCGTCGTAGGCGTATCGGAGAATGAGCTCACCTCCCTGCTGCGTCCAAACGATGGGAGGGGGTGGGCTCAGGTCTTTGTGACGTGTCCAGCGGTAGCTAATCCCAATCGATGCAAACACATCCGGAGAAGCGTCGGACCCGTTCACGAATTGTTGGAGGCCGAATCGCGCGGACCACGAGACCGCGTCCCGCGCGTCCCAGGTGATTGACGCCGCGCTTCGCCGGGTCGATACGTCAGGACCGAACCGTTCTGCTCCCACTTCTACACTGAGCGATAGATTGCGCGTGACGTCATAATCGATGCTTCCGCCTCCTCCTGCGGCAGTTCCCTCGTCGGAAACCGGACGGCTCGCGAAGACGTGTCCGCTGAGCGTCCATGGACCGGCCGCTGAAACATCCATTTGCGCCACAGCGAAAGCGTTCGTTTGATCAAAAGTCGCCGCATTCTCGGTGCCGTCGTAGCTCCGATAGGAAGCGCCGCCGCGGACGGTGAAGCTTACGTTCGATCCTAATCGCGTCCGAACATACGGGCCGCCCCATACCAGCCACTGATTTGTCCCGAAACGGATTCGGCTGACCGAGCCGTCAACCCCCACCGCCACATTCCGGTGGAGGCGGCGGTCAAGCCGTGCCTGGGAAGTAGCCATCGACCAGAGCTCCTCGGGGTCCATCCGTTCGATCAAGCGAAGCCGGCCGTCGATCGCCGCATAGGTCTTCGTACCCATCCAGGCGAAGCGGGCGGACGGCTCGAGGCCGACGAACGGGGCGTCGGCGGCAATCCATATGGGGAGGACTGGATGGAGATACGTATTCGTCAGGTACCCGGCCTCCGCAGCAAGCGCGAACGTGCCGTGGAGATCCTGCGCGCTGGATCGTATCGGTATGGATAGTGCTATGAGCATGAGGAAGGCCGCGACCTTCATAGGGCGAGAATCGCATTTGTCTTGCCGAAACCGTCGTCACGTTGCACCGGAGCGAGCGGATCGCTTTCCCACTCACTGCCGTTGACGACGAACATGTATCTGTGCTCACCCGGTCGTACGGGAATATGACCGGTCCACACGACCCGTCCGTTCACTTCCTGGCGCTGCAAACCGGTGGGCTCCCAGTCGTTAAAATCACCTGCCACTGCGACGGTCGATGCATCCCTGCTGACGTAGACGAAAGGCACCAGAACTGGATCACTCGAGCCATCGTCGGCTGCCACGGCCTGATCAGCGATTTCGACATCGCCAGCAACCTGCTGCGGCGAAGAAATCCGACCACTCAGTGCGAGCACGATACCGATCGCCAGCACCACGAAGACACCAGCGACGTATGCCGGGCGTACCACGACAGGTCGCGGCATGATGAGCGCATCGAACACCCGACTCAATCGCGAACGGAAGGTGGTAGCGCGGACCTCTGGAGAATCGGCCTCGCGCGCTCGGAGTTGGACCTGCTTCATCACGCGCTCGGAGAATCCCTCCGGGACCTCAGAGGATTCCTGCTCCTCTCCGAAGGCGCGACGCATACGGAATTCCAGATTGAGCAGGGCCAAAGCCTCGACGTCGTCGGCGGCATCGCGAAGTACACGTCCCGCTTCGGCATGATCGAGCTCGCCGTCAAACAGGCTACGAAGGCTTTCATTCAATCGCTCGTTCATTGCTTTTCCTCGATTAATCGCTGCAGTTCCTGCCGTGCGCGGTGTACGCGCACCTTGAGGGCACCTACACTGTCGGATGTCATTGCGGCCATTTCTTTGTAGGCGAGGCCGTCCTGGTACTTCATCAAGAAGACGGAGGCATAGTTGGACGGCAGCTGGCCGATCGCCCACTCCAGCAAACTTGCCCAATCCTTCTGTTCGAGGTCCCGATCCTGCGATTGCTCCTCCGAAACGAGATGCTCGTACTCACCGTCCTCAACGCCGCTCATAGGAAAGACCGACCGACGGACATTCCTCGCGTAGTCGCGGCATAAATTCGCACCGATCGTATAGAGCCAGGCTCTGAAATCGGTGCCCATCCGAAATCGATCCAATGAGTCATAGGCCTTAAGGAAGATGTCCTGCGCCAGGTCCTCGGCATCCTCCGGGTGCGCCGCGTAGCGATGCGTCAAACCGAAGATCATCGGCGAATACCGGTCAACGAGCACACGATAGAGCTCGATTTCGCCATCGAGAATCTGTTCGATGACTCTCGAGTCGTCCGAGGTATGATTGTGGTATGCCATGCGTGCCACTGTAACTGTTGGCGCCCTAAGAACGAGTGGAGAGCCTAGAGGTTACGGCCCCCTTCGGCAGCACGCAGCACGAAAGGATCGGGCCAAATGATTTCTGTAACCATTCCTTCGGCCGCTCGTTCTTCGGCCGTTGCAGCCCACCACAGATCTGACTTCGTGGAAGACGGAACAGCTTTTGCCGACAGCAGCGGGCGGTTGTTCGCGGCGGACACGCTTCCCGATAACCACCTGCAATAAACGCTCATTTTACTAGAAGTATCATCTGTGAGGTTACAAAATGACTGGACGAACACGAAGCAGGCGTTTCCGGAGCATGCCGCTCCTCGCCGCAATTTTTGGACTGGCCGCAATGGTGGGCTGCGATCTGCTAGGCAGCTCCGACACCGGAACGATGCGTGTGCTACTTACCGACGCACCGTTTCCTTTCGAAATGGTTGAGTCGGCGAACGTCACGATCGAACGCGTGGAGGTGGTAAGTGAGACGGAAGGAGTCATCAACATTACGGAAGACTGGACCGAGCCGGAGCTCTTCAACCTGCTGGATCTTCGCGATGGCGTCACGGCGCTTCTCGGCGAGGTTGAGGTTCCGGTAGGAACGTATGAGCAGGTGCGGCTGATCGTCGAAGAAGAAGCATCTGTCGTGATGACGGAAGCCGCGGGCGGTGAAGTGTACCATCTGAAAGTCCCGAGTGGAACGGAAACCGGCGTTAAAATTCCGCTCCAGGGCCTCGAGGTCGAAGGCGACAGCCACGTTACGCTGACGCTGGATTTCGTCGTCGATGAGTCCTTTGTCGTACTTGGTGATCCGAGCACACCCGCGGGCGTCGAGGGCTTCAATTTCAAGCCTGTCGTCAAGCTCCTCGATGTTGAGCTCAACGGGGCCTCTGAAGATGACGAGGAGGACGGCGACGAAGGAACGGAGGAGTAGGTTCATAGCCTCGAATCCGAAATCCCGGTCGGTCGATGTGTTTTCGACGCACCGGTCCCTGGCAACAGGGGGAACAGTTCAGACGCTGTAGTTAGTGCCCCTCTGATTGACGTGGTTAGGGCATCCCTCGGGATGCCCTTCCGCGTTTAAGGGGACTCCTCAGGCAGCCGATAAATAGCTTCAACGATAGGCAACGTTATTGCCAGTTAGCACCACAAATTTGCCCATGTCCACCGGCACTCGGCACTTAACCATCTGGATGCGTGTCCCGTCGTCTATACCGATCTTGGTGCCCGTCACGATCTTTGCGTTTCCGCTGATGCTGGCGATGGTCATGGCAGCTAGCGCTCAGACGGTTGAAAAGGGGGACGTGCTAACCCTCGCGAGCCGGCTTTCTACTTCCGGTGATTACGATGCCGTCGTCAAGCTGTTAGAGCCCCATATAGAAGTCGATTCTGCATCTGCGGATGTGTGGCTCCTTCTGGCGCAGCATCGATACTGGAGCGGAGACAATGCGGGTGCACGGCAGGCGTACGAGGAGGCGCTGGTTCGCTATCCGGCCGACGGCGAATTGCGTGCCGCCTATGCGCGGTTTCTTCTCGAGAACGGCCGCCAAAAGGCCGCAGTCAAGCTCCTCGCGCCACTCGGAACCGACCACGCGGAAGCGGAGGTCATCCGGGGCATCGCAGCGTTGTGGTCCGGCAGCCTGGCGTCGGCCGCTCGGCACTTCAAGAATGCGCTCCGTGTCGAACCGGAACACGAGGAGGCGGCCTCGTCGCTGGCCACCATTCGGGAGGGGGCGAGACCGTGGATTCGGATGGGCACCGAGCGCGGGACCGACACGCAGCCGCTGACGCGGAGCGGGGCCTCTGCCGAGGCCGGTGTATTCGTCACGCCGCTTCAGTCTCTCTTCGTAGAGGTGTTGCACGACAGACATGCCGCAAACGAGACGATCGTGCCTGTCACCAGGGCCTCCGCGAATACCCGTGGATTCTGGCCTGCACTCAACCTGGAGACGGAGTTAGGTGCCGGCCTCGCCGCCCGCACCGACAGTTCAGTGTGGACGGCCCGCGCGGACGCCGGGCTTCGACTTCCCTACGGACTTCGCCTGGGTTTGCGCTGGGAGAGGGCCCCGTATCTCTACACGGTCGCCGCCGTCGAGAATACCGTGACGACTAACGGCCTGCAAGCGAGTGTGTCGCTGGATCGAGGAGGATGGATCGGCGAGGCGGCCGTCGGTCGTGAGTCCTTTCCGGACGACAACAGCAAGAGTCTGGCGTACGCGTGGTTAATGGCCCCACTTCTCCAGAATCACCGCGTCACGATTCAGGCAGGCTATGCCTATAACTATCAGAACACAGAAGAACATCGCTTTACTCCGATTTTGGCGGGTGCACCGCGTCCGGGGCAGCCGCCCGAGTGGGAAGGACGCTACGATCCGTACTATACACCCCTGAACGTTCAAACCCACGATCTCACCGGCAGCATTAGTCTTCGTCCGGCGAACGGACTGACTGTGCACGCGAACGGATCCTATACGGTCGTGGGTTCGGAGCAGGCACCGTTCGTCTACGTCGCCGGACGAGCTCCGGCCACGGACTTGTATGAGCACGACATCCACCCCTGGAATGTCACCGGCAGCATCGCAGCCGCTGTCCATCGGGACCTCAGTGTTCACCTGGAGTGGTCCCATATGGCGAAGACGTGGTATGACGCGTCCGTGTTAAATCTGGCGATCTACCTCCGGCTATGATGTCCGTTCACGTCGAAAGCATACCGACAATACCCGTGACGGCGGTATCTCCGGTGTCCGTCGATCGCCGGGATTTGTGGGTCCACCGCCGGGCTCGCGGTGTTAGCTCACGGGATCGATTCGTGCTTCTTCTGCTCATCACATCGGCATTCGGCGTCACGGTCCTGCTCGCCGACTGGTGGTTTCGGGAATCGCACGTTTCTGTCGTTTCGCTCTACGTTTTTCTGAGCCTCGCCTTCTGGTACGGCGTCAGCCGTGTCGGCATCGGCTGGATCAATGCCGCCGCGATTCGCAGGCCCGTGCATCGCGTGGCTCCGGATGGTCTGAAGGTGGCCATCTTCACTACGAGCTCTCCGGGTGAGCCCCTGGAGATGTTCGAGAAGACGCTGGCGGCCTGCGCGCACATCGAATATCCGCACACGACCTATCTGCTCGACGACACGCGCGATCCTCGATTTCGAGAAGTGGCCGAACGGCACGGGGCCGTGTGGCTCGAGCTGGTTGATCTCCCCGGTGCCAAGGCAGGTAAGATCAATAAGGCACTAGAACTGACCGACGAGGAATTCATCCTCGTGCTGGATCCGGATCACGTGCCGTTTCCCAACTTTCTGGATCGCGTGTTGGGCCATTTTCGCGATCCCGATATCGGTTTCGTGCAGGTGAGCCAGGCCTATTACAATCAGGAACGGAGCTTCGTAGCGAAAGCGGCCGCCGAACAGACGTACCAGTTCTACGGCCCGACACAGATGGGCCTCTTCGGACACGGAGGATGCGTGGCGATCGGTGCTAACTGCACGTTTCGCCGGACGGCGCTCGAGTCGATCGGAGGGCATGGTATCGGTCTTGCCGAGGACCTCGTTACCTCCATCCGGCTCCACGCTGAGGGGTGGAAGTCGGTCTACGTTCCGGAGGTGGTTAGCCGCGGCCTCGTACCGGAGGACCTCGGTTCGTTCTATAAGCAGCAGCTGAAGTGGGCGAGGGGCGTCTACGAAGTGGCCTTTTCCGAGCTGCCCCGGGTGTTCCGTCATCTTTCGTGGCGGCAGCGGCTCTCGTACGCGGCCATTGGTTCGTATTACCTTTTCGGTCTGACGACGGCGGCGTATCTCATCATCCCGTACCTCTACCTGTGGACGGGCACGCAGCCCGCATCCATGCACTTTCCGGAGTTCGTCGCCAAAGCGGGACCGGTTGCGCTATTTGGCGTGGGCATCTATCTCTACACGCAACGGTGGCTCTGCCATCCGCACGTGGAACGCGGCCTTCACTGGCGCGGGATGGTATTGAAGCTCGCCTGCTGGCCTATCGTCCTCGCCGGAACGGTGCTGGCGATCGTCCGCGCGGACATTCCCTACATCCCGACAGCGAAGGAGGCCTCCGCCGGTCATTTTTGGCGGCTCGCGGCTCCACACGTGGTGCTGGTCGTCGTATTCACCGCGTCCGTGGTATGGGTCGTGATCCGGCGCCTCACCATTGTCCCCGAGACTGAACTCATGATGACGAGCGAGGCGACCTGGGGTATGATTTTCTTCGCCTCCGTCGCTGTTGGGAGCGCCTGTGGCGCCATCTATGCAGCCTGGAGTTCACGGCGTGTTCCTGCGGGAAAATCCTGGGACCTGGTTCCCAAGCTGCCGTAAGTCGATGAGCAATCCGAGAAACGAAAACCCATGAGCAAACTTAACCGCGTGTTCTTCAGCTTCGGCATAGTGGCGCTAGCCGTGTTAAGCGTCGTGGCGCTCACATTCGTGGGCTCGCGGACGGAAGGCCCGCTCGGCAAGGTCCTGGCCGACATCGGTGGGGCCATCACGCGCACCGAGAGCCAGGTCGCCTTCCACATCCGAGGACCGGGCCGGGCGGCCGACCTGTCCTGGTTTGATGATGTCCGGCGAGACCGAAGTCACTTGTCTAGCCCCGAAGGCGTCCTTCTCGGTGCGTACGACAACGGACTTCCGAACACGTTTGATGGCCTGCTGCAGCTTGAGGACGCACTCGAGATGCCGCTGCCGATCGTCCATCTCTTTACGGCGTGGGGCGACGATCCCGAATACCGTTTTCCCCGAACCGTCGTGCAGACGATCTGGGAGGTCGGATCCGTGCCGATGATCACGTGGGAGCCGTGGCTCAGCACGTTCGATCCGGACGATCACAGCCACCTAGCCGATCTGGAGGATCCGGAGCAGGGTGGAATGGCCGCCGTCGCAAGCGGGACCTACGACTTCTACCTTGAAAATTGGTTTAGTGAGGCTGCGTCGTTCGGCCGGCCGCTGCTCGTTCGGTTCGGACACGAGATGAATGACGCCTACCGCTACGCGTGGGGGCCCCACAACAACAGACCGGAAGAGTACGTGGCTGCGTTTCGGCACGTCGTCGAAATGGCGCGGAAAGCAGGGGCCACGAACATCCTCTGGGTATGGTCACCGCACATCGCCTACGATGGATTCAACGAGTACTATCCGGGCGACGACGTCGTTGACTGGGTGGCCGCAACCGTCTTGAACTACGGCAACATCGCCTACTGGTCGGAGTGGTGGTCGTTCGATGATATCTTTACGCGCCGGTACGACCGACTTACCGAGCACGACAAGCCGATCATGATCGCGGAAATGGGCACCCTCATGGCCGGCGGCGAACGGGCGCCCTGGTTTGAGCGGGCCCTGGCGCGACTTCCTCAGCGGCTGCCTGAGGTCAAAGCGGTCGTCTTCTTCCACAGCCGCTCTGATGAGTCGATTACCTACCAATCGCTCAACTGGGCCTTCGATCGGGACGAGTTGGTAATCCGCGCCATCAAAAGCGCCATCGCAACGTGGAGTATTGATTCGACACGTACTCACGACGACGGATATGCCCATGCACTTTAACCGCGCGCCGGTGAGGCGGGTACTTGCTGCCGGCGTAGCGCTGTGCTGCCTCGCGCTCGACGCTCCGGCACAGTCTCCGCTCCAAAACGAGTCGGTTTTTTCCACAGTCGCCGGACTAAACACGGTTCCTGATCACGGCGACCACGCCGTCTCATATCTCGATTACCGCGACGGAGGCTACAGTATTGTCGTCGTGGATCTCGCAACACTGAACGAAGACGCACTCGCCCGCCCCTTTTATGCGGAGCCGGTGGTCAGCACCTTCGGCGACCGCGTTGCGTGGATCGGATATACGCCGCTTGGCCAGGCGGACGTACACGTGCACGACCGATCGGCGAAGTCGACAACTCGCATCACGAACGATGCAGCCTTTCAGAACCATCCGGACCTATCCAGCGAGGTGCTCGTCTGGCAGGACTATCGCAACGCCGGCAGTGACCAATTGAACGCGGACATCTACCTGCATGATTTCGCGTCGGCGACGACCTCGGCCGTTACGACCGATCCCGGATACCAGGATCTACCTCGCGTGGATGGATCCAGAATCGTGTGGCAGGATTTTCGGCATTCGGATTCGCTGACGACGGCGGACATTTACCTGTATGACCTTCGGAGCGGCGAAGAAAGCCGCCTCACGTCGGGGACTGTCTACCGGGCGCATCCGGAGATCTGGAGCGACCTCGTCGTGTGGGAAGACTACCGCAACGGCGAGAATGGCGACATTTACCTGTATGACCTCAGCGCCGGCCGAGAAATACGGATCACAACGAATCCGGCACATCAGGCCTATCCGGCGGTGTACGGCGAATGGGTCGTCTGGCTCGACTACCGACACAGTAGCGAGCAGGGTGATCTCTACGGCTACCACCTGGCGACTGAGGAAGAATACCCGCTCGTCCTCCATTCCGCTCATCAGGAGGCGCCTCACGTTTTCGCGAACCACCTCGTATGGCAGGATTACCGCGATGATCGCTTCGATATTTTCGGCGGCTCGCTCGTGGATCCGACGAACACCACGATCGACGAGCCGGTCCAGCCACCCTCCTCCGGGCTTATCGCGGTGCCGAATCCGTTCGCGCATTCGGTGACATTCGAATTGGACCGGGCGTCCGGCGGAACTTCGGAGCTCACCATCTACGACATAATGGGCCGAAAGATCGCCAGAATGCCCATCTCATTCGCAGATCATCAGACGGTCTGGAATGGCAGAGACGACAGTGGCCGCCCGGTTCCAGCAGGTCTATACATTGCAGTCACGCGAGACGGCTCGAGAACGTCTACAGTCGTCGTAGTGCGACGTTAGGCGCTGTCAACGTGGTCCAATCATGCCTCGGAGACGCCCATCACCGGGTGTCTCTTGCGACGGTCTCCCGGTGCTCCATTCTGCCGTCGGTGTTCGCCTCCTCGAGCAGATCATCGAAAAGCGCTCGATAGTGCACCATCGCCTGTCGTAGGTCTTCGGTATCCGCCTGGCCGCGATTGCTGCGCATCGCCAGGGTGTGCGCCGCACGATAATTCTCGACAACCTTCGGATGATCGACGGATAAGTCCTCGGCACGTTGCTCGAAGTCTCCCATCGGGTAGCCGCGCTTCCGCATCACCTCGGTGACGAGCTCGTCGGCCTCGGCAACGGCGCGCACGGGAGCATCCACAAAGTCTGCCTGCACCTGCCGCCACGAGTCGGCGTACCGGGCACGTTGCTCGTTCGAGAGCGGCTGGATGTCGTACTGCCGCACCCGCTCCTCGCGGTTGTGCAACTCCGCTTCGGCGCGGCGCTTGCTGCCTGTCTTCTCTACGGCGTGATCGTATTCGCGGCCATAACGCTGACGAAGCTGTCCGGCATGCCGGCGCCTGACGATCAGCCAGGTCGCGAGCGCACCAATAGCGAGTCCGAGTATGACGGCTGCTGCGAGTATCGCCCAGATTGATAATTCCATGGTGTATCCTCCCTCCGAATATTCATCCCAATCGAGGTCACATCAACAACCGCCCGTTTCGGCAGAGGATGCGACAAAAAGCCGTCACGCCGGTAACGACTCCGATACGCCCGCGCAATTTCGTCCTCGAAGCGGCCGTCGCGTGAGCGGCGAGCCCTGCGGCGGCTCCCGGCCTTCCCCGCGGCGGCTCCAGGCCTGCCCAACGGCGGGTCGCGGCCTACTCAGCGGCGGCTCTCCGCGAGGCGCACGATCACGGGGTACGGAACGACGCGCCGCTAGCGGGCAGCGCTTCGTTAGCCGACAGCACGCCGTCCGCGGGCAGCACTTCCCGGAAGACGCGCAGTACGTTGCCGCCCATGATCAACTCAATCTCCCGCTCTTCGAAGCCGTTCTCGAGGAGCGCCTCCGTAATCAGGGCCATCCCGCTCACGTCGAAGGGCGTGCGCACCGTACCGTCGAAATCCGAGCCGAGCCCCACGTGCTCGACCCCGACAACGTCGGCCGCGTGGCGGATCGCGCGCACGATGTCGGAGGCGGCCGCACCGCAGACCGCACGGTCCCAAAAGCCGATGCCGATAACGCCGCCGGTTCCGGCAATCGCGCTCAGCTGCTCGTCGGACAGGTTGCGCGGGCTATCGCAGGTGCCCCGCACGCCGGTATGGGATACGACGACCGGACGAGATGACATTTCGACGACCATCCGAATCGTCTCGTCCGATGCATGCGCGAGATCCACGATCACACCGAGCTCTTCCAAGCGACGAAGCACCTGTACCCCGAGATCCGTCAAGCCGCCCTGCTGCTCGCCCTGCGCGGAGCCGGCGATCGCATTGTCGAACATGTGCACGGGGGCCATCATGCGGAATCCGGCCGCAAACAGCGTGTCGACGTTTGCCAGGCGGCCCTCCAGTACGTGCAAGCCCTCGACTGCCAGAAGTGCCGCAAGCGGATTCGAACCGGTCCCGCCTTCGTCTAGATACGCGTCGAGATCCACTGCCGTCCGAAGGATCGCCACGTCGCCG
This sequence comes from uncultured Rhodothermales bacterium, assembly GCA_964591285.1. Classification (GTDB taxonomy): domain Bacteria; phylum Bacteroidota; class Rhodothermia; order Rhodothermales; family VXPQ01; genus CAZQAS01. The sequence goes on along the minus strand of CAZQAS010000023.1, from coordinate 20,275 downwards.
GCCTCTTCCGCAGCATGCAGCCGGCGGGCCTGAAACAGCGCCCGCTCAAGAAGGCTGCCCCACGAGCGAATCGGCCAGATCTGGGCCACGGCGAGCGCCGTGATTCGGTCGGAGTCGTCCTTGTTTGCCGTGTAATTCTGTCCCCATGGCGATTTTGTCACGACGGAGAACACCTGCAGGCCGACGTTCCCCTCGACCAGACGTGGCAAATCGACGTGTCCCCGTCGATAACGCTTCGACAGATCGCGCCGCCAGAGTAAGAAATCGCTGTGCATGTCCGCCACGAACAGCCGCTCGTGTAGCACGCGGGCGCGCGGCCCAACCTCGTAGGGGGGCCGCGCAGTGACCGGATTGAGGCGGCGGTCGGCTTCTCGAATAACGAGATGCCAGGTGGCGACCACAGCAGCGAGGACGACGATGCCGATACCGGCGGCGACGACCGTCTTGATCATCCGATCTACCCGTTTCTAGAACGTATATGTGAGGCGCGCCAGCCCGAGCCGGCCCATCTTCGGTGCTCCGATGAACTCACGATGCATGTGGTCCAAGACGTTTTGCACGGTGACGTCCACCCGGAGCCCCGGCGCATAGCGGCCAAAATCGTAGCCCGCGCCAAGATCCACAAGAAAATAATCATCCACAAAGCCGTTGTACGGGCCCGAGTGTACCGTGAATCCTTCGACGTATCGGGCGGCTGCAGAGACGGAAAAGCTCTTCTCGGCGGCGTACGACACGCCGGCGCCGGCCTTGAACCTGGGAGCGTTCAGCGATACGTAGAGATCCTCGTTCTCCTCACCGAGCTCCTCGTGGTCGAAGAAGCCGTCGCTCACCCACGACAACGTCCCGAAGAGCAGCGTTTCGTGATTGAGGATGACATCCACGGAGGCCTCCAGCCCGAAGAACTCCACGCGTCCGAAGTTGCGATACGTCATCAGTAGCTCGGGACGCTGATCCATCCCAGGGTTGTTCTCCATCGGCTGAGCGATCGCGATGGGCGTCGTCGGCGAAGGCAGATCCGGCTCGGCCAGTTCTACGATGAGTGCTGCAACCATCTCCGGAGGAATTCCTAGCTGCTCCAGCGCGGCGGCCAGATCCTCGTTCCCTGCCACACCGTCCCGTATGGCCGGGAGGAGATCGTCGGAGAGATGCGGTGCGAAGACGAACGGCGTCTCCAGCTGCAGCCCGCGAACGAAGTTCTCCTTCACCGTATAGTAGCCCTCGACCGAAAGCCCGACCCGTCCACCGAAACGCCCGCGATAACCGATCTCAAAGGTTTGTGTCGTCGATTGCTTCAATGGAGCGATATCCGGTGCACTCGCAACCGGACTAACGACCCCCGTTGTCAGATCGAGCAACCCGAGGCTTCCGTCCGAGAATCCGCTGACGTGCGTCTGGTCGGGCGCAAGTTCGGCCTGTAGGAACGCCACCTGCTCTTCAGGTAGACAGAGGCCTTCTCCACAAAGGATTTGTGTCAGGACCGGCACAGGAATGCTGCCGATTCCCTGGTAGATCAAATCGTACGTGAAGTCCAGCGCCATACCGACCGGCTGCGGCCGACCGAAAACACCCGCTATCGGAAAGATACTCGTCGCGACGAGGTCGGTGGAGGCGAACGATAAGTAAGCCGGGTTATGCTCAAAGCGGAAGCCATGCCCTGCACCGCGCGCTCGGACGTCAAAGGGCAGAATATCCGGATCGCCGGATCGTGCGACGATGTCCAGAAAGAGCGAGTTCGTACCCGGCGAAGCGAAGGCGCGGTTGAACGTCGCACGGAGGGAGTGCTGCTCGAACGGCTTGTAGACGATAGCGGCGCGCGGAGAGACCTGGAGCTTCTCGAAGAAATTGTCGTAGTCGCCCCGAACGGCGGCCGTAAAGGTCAGATTCTCGGTCAGTCTCGTGCGCGACTGTGCGTAGACGCCCACCTCGATGATCCGGTCGTCGTCCTCGTTGCGACCGTTGATCGTACCGTCCGTCGCCGGATTGGTATGTTCGAAGTCCGTACCGAATGTCACGAGCTGTGCACCATTCGCGAAGTCCAGCCCATACTGTGCCTGCGCGTTGAATTGGGAGGAATTATCGACGACGGCCGCTCCGGAGAGCGACTCGGCCACCTGCGGGCCGGCGTAGACGAACGAATTCCCGGCATCGTTCGCATTCAGATAGGCCTGTGCAAAAAAGCGACCGGCCTGAAGACGCAGCTGACCGAAGCGATAACCGAATCCGTCGGACTGCAACGGTCCGATATCGGAAAGGAAGGAGGACTTCGCCGATGCAAAGCCTCCGACCGCCGTGAGTATCGTGCGGGGGCTGAACTGGTAGGCAACGGTACCATTCAGTACGATCTTCGTGACATCCCCGTCGAGCGGGATTTGAGAGTAGTACCGCCTGATCAGGTCGGCATCGTGCGGATCGGAAGGGTCGAGCTTCCAGTCGTCCGCCTGGAGGTACTGCGCCACGATCTTATAGCCGATCCGATTGTTCAAAATGCCGGCGTGTCTCAGCTCGCCCTGCATCATCGCCTGTTGGCCGCCGCTAACGGAAAAGGTCGTACCGGGCGATGTGAACGGATCCTTACTGATGAAGTGGATGGCGCCTTCATCGACGCCGGGGCCGTAGACCGCGCCGGCAGGTCCACGAACCACCTCTACGCGCTCCAGGTCCACGTGCGAGATCGGCATCATGTTATAGGCGTTCACGCCGAGCGAGGCAACAGCGCTCTGGCGGTAATCGGTCATGACGTACGTTGCACCCGTAAACGTCTTCCCGAAGCCGCGCACGACGACTTCACGACGGTCGATGCCCGTACGTGCCATATCGATGCCCGGCACCTTCCGAAGGGTTTCAACCGGTGAGGTGGTGACGTCGCGCTGGAGATCTTCGCTTTGCACGACCGACATGCTCGTCGGTGAGTCCAGCATCTTTTCCGGGATTCGGCCGCCCGTAACGACGAGGGTCTCCATCTCGAGGACTTCCGGGTTGAGGTCGAAATTCAGCGTGCGCGTCGTCCCCTCGGACAGCGTAAACGCGAATTCCTCGGTTTCAAAACCGGTGAAACTGACCGTAATGACATATTTCCCGGCGGATAGATCGGTGAGAGCGTACCGGCCGTCGGTCTCGGTAATCGTCTGGATGACTGTCGAGTACGTATCGCCGTGCAGGAGCGTCACGTGCGCCGACGGCAGCGTCGACCCCTCGATTGCATCTTGCACGACACCCGTTACGCTCGCGTTTGCCGGTACCTGCGAAAGGGCGACCTGCGGAATGAGCCACCCGAGGATGACGAGAGCGACAATCAGCTTCGGTCCATGATGGTCCAACATGATTCACCTCCGGCTTCGCAGCACGTTCGTTTTCAAGAGAAAAGGATGCTCCTGAAGAATCGCGCCGTGCGAGGGTGCCGACAACTACCCGTTCGAGTAGGATTGGCCTGACATCGATCTATTTCCGCTGCGGTGCCGTCCGCGCGCCGGCTGCAACCTGCATCGGACCCGCGTGTGGCTTGACTTCGAGGCGGGAATAGTTCACTTTAACATATTCTTCACGATCCTCGCGCCCACCCGCCGCGCGCACCCAACTGTCCACAGGGGCCGCCTGTGCTGACGCTCATTCTCCTGCTGCTGTCCGCCGGCAATCCGGCGGCCGCCCTTGCACAAGGCACTTCCGCCAAGGACGCGTCCGGCTCCCACGATTCCGTGGCGCACGCCTTCGCCGCACACCCTGTCGCCGCCGGCGCCCTTCTCGCTCCGGCCACGCTACACTCCGATACCACCGGCTCCCGCGCCGATGCACTCGTACTTGCAGAAGTGCAGGATCTCTACGACATCACGTCGCACGCAAGCGTCCTCATTGATTCCAGCGGCTCGTGGTCGATCAACGAGGTCACGACGGATTCTCTGGCCGCGCGCTTCACCGCGATGGGCGCCCGCTCGCCAAGGCATGGCTACAGCAGCGCCGTCTACTGGCTCCGCTTTCCTGTCGAAGTCGTCGACCACCGAGACTGGTTGCTAGAGATCGGCAAGAAGAGTCTCGACAACGTGCAGTTCTACACGTCCATCCCCGGCACACCGGTCCTCGAGGCGGGCGATGCCGTCCCGTTCCATTCGCGTCCGGTACGCCACCGTCGACTGCTGTTTCCAATGCCCGAGCAGCAGCAGTACGACGTCCACCTGCGCATCCACTCAAATGGCCCTATCGAATTTCCGCTAAGGATCTGGTCGGAGCGCGCGGTGGCGCTCCAGGACCGCAAAGAGGAATTCGCGCTGGGCGTCTTCTTCGGCATTCTGGCCGTGATGGTGCTCTACAATCTGGTACTTTACGCCTCGCTGCGGGACGTCAGTCACCTCTTCTTTGCGCTGTTCATCGCGAGCTTCGCGTTCTACCAGGCCTCCGTAGAGCGCATCACGTTCGAATACCTGTGGCCGGATAATCTCTGGTGGATGGACCGCGCGAACTCTTTCTTGGCGGCGATCTGCGGGACGTGGGCCCTCCTATTCACGCGAAGCTTTCTCGATACGCGCCGATTCGCGCCAGGGCTCGATCGCATGCTCCTGTGGCTCATTGCGCTCTGCATTCTTGTCCCCGCCTTCGTTCTGGTCGGGCCGCGCAGCCTGATGAACGAGATTGTGGTGTATTTCTTCATTCTGCTGGCACCCGTCATGCTGATGAGTGCCGTCGTATGCGTGCTGAATCGCGATCGAGCAGCCGTCTACTACCTGATGGGATGGACGGTGCTGCTCGTCGGAATTACGGCTGGAATGTTCGGCTACCTCGGCGTGCTCCCCAACCAGATCTCCGGCATCGCGAGTGTCCGCTTCACCGCAATCACCGGAATCGTGCTGCTTTCGCAGATCGGGCTCGGCTACCGCTACGATCAGATGCGCCGCGAACGGGAAGTTCTCCGCTTTCGGATCGCGACCGATCTCCACGACGAGATGGGAAGCGGCCTCACGCAGATCTCGCTCTACAGCGAGCTGATTCAGCGAGAATCGATCGGCAACGTCGCAAAGTGGGCCGATCAGATGGGTCATGACGCCCGCGAGATGACGCGCAAGATGCAGGACATCGTCTGGGCGATCAAACCCGGAGACGAGGGGTGGACGGGGCTTGAGCTGCGGATGAAAGACTTTTCCTCCCGCCTCCTGGCCCCGACGGAGATCACATTCGAGATGAAAGGAGAGGCGCAGCAGCAGCCGGAGCGGATCTCACTGGAGGTGCGCAAGAATCTCCTCCTTATCTATAAGGAGATCGTCCATAACGCCGTGCGCCACGCCAGGTGTTCACGGGTCACAGTCACGTACAGAGTCAGTCGCCGCCACATCTGGATGCGAATTTGTGACGACGGACGTGGGTTCGACGAGGCGATCGTCTTAGAAAACAACGGCCTCCGAAACCTTCGGTATCGGGCAAAGGAAATCGGAGCCGACCTCATGGTGGAGACGGCACCCGGGGGGCCGACCTGCTATGAGCTAACCATGGACCTCGTACCATACCACCTGAACGGGTAGGTGCGCTACCGCCGAATCGCCGCTTAACTTCTCCGCAAGATGGCCGACTCTGACTACATATCCGTATACGTGGTAGAGGATGATGACCGAGTGCGCAACGGCCTCGAGCTCATCATCGACGGCACCCCTCAGATGGCGTGCACCGGAACGTTCTCGGACGCGGAGTCGGTGCTCGGGATCGACCACCTCGACGCCGCCGACGTTCTCCTGCTCGACATCGGTCTTCCCGGACGATCCGGCATCGAAGTCATCGGGGAGATCCGAGATCGCTGCCGAACGATCAGCATCATCATGCTTACCGTCCACGACGACGAAGATCTGATCTTCAGGGCGCTGTGCGAGGGCGCCTCCGGTTACCTGCTCAAGAATACGGCGCCGGCTCAGATCATCGATGCCATCCGAGAGGTGCATGCCGGCGGTGCCCCGATGACGGCGAGTGTTGCGAGAAAAGTCGTACACTTCTTTCGTCAGCCGAAGGTCGCGGACGAGAGTCTCACGGAAAGAGAGAACGAGGTACTGCAGCAGCTCGTCGACGGAAAGACGAACCGGCAGATCGCGGAAGACCTCTTCATCAGCGGGAACACCGTAGCGTACCACATCAAACAGATCTACGAGAAGTTACACGTCCATTCCCGGGCGGAGGTCGTCGCCCGGGCGATGCGACGCGGTCATGCCCGCTGACCCTTACCCGTCCGCGAGTCCGGCCAGGTTAAGCAGGAACGCATATTCGAAGGCGGTCTCGCGATACCGCTCATACCGACCCGACGCGCCGCCGTGGCCGGCCCCCATGTTCGTCTTCAGCAGCAGCAGATTGTCGTCCGTCTTCTGCGCGCGCAGCTTCGCCACCCACTTTGCAGGCTCCCAGTACTGTACCTGCGAATCGTGGAGGCCTGTGGTGACGAGGAGGTTCGGATAGTCCACGGCCGCGACGTTGTCGTACGGCGAGTAGGACAGCATGTAATGGTAGTACGTCGAGTCGTTCGGGTTGCCCCACTCGTCGTATTCCGAGGTCGTCAAGGGGATCGTGTCGTCGAGCATCGTCGTGACGACGTCGACCCACGGCACCTGTGCGACGATCCCATGGAAGAGATCCGGCCGCATGTTCATCACCGCGCCCATGAGGAGTCCGCCCGCGCTTCCGCCGATCGCATACATCCGGTCAGGATCGGCGTAGCCCTCAGCTGATACGTGTTCGGCGCTGTCGATGAAGTCCGTAAAACTGTTCGTCTTCTTGAGCAGCTTCCCGTCCTCATACCAGGCCCGCCCGAGTTCCTGACCGCCGCGGATGTGGGCGATCGCATACACGAAGCCGCGGTCCAGCAGACTCAATCGCGAAGCGCTGAAGGTCGGGTCCATGCTCGCCCCGTATGATCCGTAGGCGTAGAGTAGCAGAGGCGCCGTGCCGTCGACGGCCGTTTCCGTGCGGCGAACGATTGAGATCGGTACCCGCGCCCCGTCGCGCGCCTCGGCGAAGACGCGCTCGGTAACGTAGTCGGCCGAATCGAATCCGCCCGGCACTTCATCCTGCTTGAGGAGCGTCTTCTCGCGTGCGGCCATGTCGTAGTCATAGACCGAATTCGGTGTGGTCATCGATGTGTACCCGTATCGAAGCATCGGCGTATCGAGCTCGCGGTTCACATGGATGTACGACAGGTAGGCCGGCTCACCAGAATCAAGATAGTGTTCGTCGTGGCCATCCCAGGACGTGATCCGGAGGTGCGTGAGCCCGTCCTTCCGCTCGGAGAGCACCAGATAGTCACGGAAGAGCTCAATTCCGTTGAGGTAGACGTCATCACGTGGACCGACGACCTCCTCCCAATGCTCGATGCCCGGCGTCTCTACGGGTGCGCGCACGAGCTTGAAGTTTTCTGCGCCGTCGGCATTCGTGCGGATGAAAAAGTGATCGCCCAGATGGTCTACGGAATACTCCAGATCGCGCTGGCGGGGCTGGATGAGTTGGAAACGCCCCGCCGGATCGTCGGCGTCGAGAAAGCGGAATTCGTCGCTCAACGTCTGGCTCGATCGGATGATGATGTACTCGCGCGACTTCGTCTTGTAGACGTAGGTCCTGAAGGTCTCCTCCTCCTCTTCATAGACCAGCACGTCGTCGGACGCCTCGGTGCCGAGCTCGTGCCGCCAGATCTGGTGCCAGCGCAGCGTCGTTGGATTCTGCTTCGAGTAGAAGATCGTCTTCCCGTCATTCGCCCAGGCCATGTTGCCGGTCACCCCAGGAATGACGTCGGGCAGCCGTTCCCCAGTCGCCAAATCCTTGAAATAGATCGTATACACCCGGCGCCCGAGCGTGTCGGCGGCATAGGCGAGGACGTCGTGCTGCGGCCCGATCTCCTCACGGACCGAAAGGAATTCCTTCCCCTCCGCCAATCTGTTCGCATCGAGAAGCACTTCTTCTTGGGCGTCCAGCGATCCCCGCTTCCGCGCGTAGATCGGATACTGATTCCCCTCTTCGTAGCGCTGATAGTAGAAATAGTCGTCGAGCCGGTAGGGCACCGTCGAATCGTCCTGCTTGATGCGGCTCTTGATCTCTTCGAACAGTCTCTCCTGCAGATCCTTCGTGTGAGCGGTCATCGCCTCGGTGTAGGCATTCTCCGCCTCGAGATACGCGATCACCTCGGGATTCTCGCGCTCGCGCAGCCAGAAATAGGGATCCACGCGAATGTGCCCGTGGGTCGTGATCTCGACGGACTCCGTCTTCGCGACCGGCGGCGCACCGGGAGAGGTGGGAAGCGCTGGCTCGTGGGACTGCTGAGCGGCGCTGGGATGAGCGGTCATGGCGAGAAGTAGGGCTACGAGCAGTGCACTGAGCTGGTGGATCATGGGGAGCGGAGAAGGAGGGAGTGTAGGTTGCGGATGACGTCTATGCCCCCTGCCGTCGGGCTCGATCGCGCATGCGCTCGAACGCCTTCGGGTCGACAGGGCGGGTTGCCTCGAACTCACCTGCACGCTCCGTGACCGCTGCGATGCGCTCCTCGGTGAGGGGATGTGTCGAAAAGAACCGCTCGACCATGTTCGGCCGCCGCTCGCGAAGATCGAGCATCGTCTCGAACATGGTGGCCATACCGTGCGGATCGTAGCCGACCTCCGCCATGTACTCGAGACCGAGACGGTCCGCTTCCCGCTCGTCATCGCGCGAGAATTTTGCGAGCGCGCCACTGCCCAGCATTTGCACGGCGATCTGTTCCAGAAGCCCGACTTCATCGCCCAGCACCAGCCGGGCTACGATGTTCAGTCCGTAGGCCTGCGCCAGGCGCTCGGTGCCGTGCCGCGCCACCCCGTGTGCGACCTCGTGCGCCATCACGCCCGCTAACTCAGACGGAGAGGACGCCGCCTCGATCAGACCGGTGTTCACAAACACGTGCCCGCCGGGAATATTGAATGCGTTCACGTTCGAGTCCGCAAGAACGTGAAACTGCCACGGTCGGTCGCTGAGCTCCGTCCTCGCCACGATTTCCTGGCCAACTTCATCCACGTAGGACTGCAGAACCGGGTCTTCGACGACCGTCGCTTCCTGCAGAATTTGCTCCGCGAGGTCACGCCCGATCTGCCACTCTTCATCGAGGCTGATGATATTGAGGTCCCCGCGATTGACGCCGGTCGTCTCGCACACGCAGCCGGGCACGACGAGAACGGCTCCCAGAAGGAGCGTAAGGACGATCGTTCTCGGGCGTTGGAAGAGTGGATGCGAACCCATCATTTTTTGTGTTAGATCACGCTTGTGGATATCGTTCAGGACGCGGCCGTACTTTTGAGGCCGGTTGCCTTTCTTATAGTCGCTGGCAAC
>CAZQAS010000023.1:8350-10872 GCA_964591285.1 uncultured Rhodothermales bacterium | reverse complement strand
TGGTCGCTCGGTACGGGCGGCACGCGCTTCGGGCGTTTCCCGGGTGAAGGCGAGCCCCGCGACGTGTACGAGAAGATGGAGGACGTCGCGGTCGTTCAACAGCTCACACGGGGCGCTCCGCGCGTGTCGCTGCACATTCCCTGGGACGAGCCGGACGACCCCAACGCCCTGGCGGCCCACGCCGCTGACCTCGGGCTCGGTTTCGACGCCGTAAACTCCAACACGTTTCAGGATCAGGCCGGGCAGGAGCACAGCTATAAATTCGGCTCGCTGAGCCATACGGACGGCGCCGTTCGAGAGCAGGCGATCGAGCACAATCTCCACGTCATCGAGGTCGGCGAGGCGCTCGGCTCCGAGGCGCTCACCGTTTGGCTCGCCGACGGCAGCAACTATCCCGGTCAGATGCATTTGCGTGAGAGCTTTCAACGCACGCTCGATGGCCTGCGAAGAATCTACGAGGGGCTGCCGTCCGGCTGGCGGATGTTCACCGAACATAAACCGTACGAGCCGGCGTTCTACGCGACGGTCGTCCAGGACTGGGGCTCGTCCCTCATGCTGGCGCAGGCGCTCGGGCCGCAAGCGGCTTGCCTGGTGGATCTCGGCCATCATCTGCCGAACACGAATGTCGAGCTCGTCGTCGCGCGCCTCATCGAGGCCGGAAAGCTCGGCGGTTTTCACTTTAACGATTCCAAGTACGGCGACGACGATCTCACCGCCGGTTCGATCCGCCCCTATCAGCTTTTTCTGGTCTTCCATGAGCTCGTGGATGCCTCTCGGTCGGACGTCCTGCCGGTGCCGCCCGCCTACATGATCGACCAGAGCCACAACCTGAAGGATCCGATCGAGGCGCTCCTGCAGACGGTCGACCAGCTGCAGCGATCCTACGCCCGTGCCCTGCTCGTGCGGCGCGAAGCCCTCGAGCGGTTTCAACAGGCCAACGACGTGCTCATGGCGGAGAACGAAATGAAGTCGGCCTTCGAGACGGACGTTTCCGCGATCGTAGCCGAGGCGCGGCGCCGAGCCGGCGGGGCGATCGATCCCGTCGCGGCGTTCCGCGCGTCCGCTTACCGCGAGAAGAAGGCGGCCGAGCGATCCGGCGCCGCGTACATGCCGCCGCAGAGTCTCTAGTGCCCCCGATGACCACGAAACAGTATCTCGCCTTCGATCTCGGCGCCTCCAGCGGCCGCGCCGTTCTCGGCACGCTGGAGGGCGGCGCTATGGCCCTCGAGGTCGTCCACCGCTTCGAGACGCCGATCATCGAAGACGGCGACCATCTCTTTTGGGATGCCGGCGCACTCTGGAGCGAGCTGCAGGATGGGCTCCAAAAGGCGATCAGCCGTGCTCCCGATCTTCGCTCGCTGTCCGTCGATTCCTGGGCCGTCGATTACGTCCCGCTCAACGAGGAAGGCTGGCCGATGCGGAATCCATTCTGCTATCGCGACCCACGCACGAACGGCCTGATGGAGCGCGCCTTCGAAACGATGCCGCCCGCGGAAATCTATCGTCACACGGGGATTCAGTTCTTGCCGTTCAACACGCTCTTCCAGCTGCTCGCCGAGATCGAAACGTCGGCCTGGCGCTTTCTGACCATCGCTGACTATTTCAACTACCGCTTCAGCGGCCGCGCAGTGATCGACACGTCGATGGCGAGCACGACCCAGATGATGGACGTTCGAACGGGCGACTGGTCCCGGCCGATCATGGAAGCCTTCGGCATCGACGCGGAAAAGTGGCCGCCGATCGTGCCGCCCGGCACGCGCCTCGGTCCCTGCCACGAAGCACCGGACGTTCAGGTCGTCGCGTCGTGCAGCCACGATACGGCAAGCGCCGTAGCGGCCGCCCCCGCCACATCCGAGAGCGGCCGATGGGCCTTTATCAGCTGCGGCACCTGGTCGCTCCTCGGCGCGGAACGGACCTCGCCCATTCTCAGTCACGAGGCCAGGCAGGCGGGATTTACGAACGAAGCCGGCCTCGATGGCACGATTCGCTTCCTCACGAACCTTACCGGTCTCTGGGCGCTTCAAGAGTGCGCCCGGGAATGGACCGAGACGGACTGGGCGGCACTCGAAAACGAGGCGCGCGCGGCCTCCCCCGTCAGGGCCTTTATTGATCTGGATGATCCCCGCTTCGTCGCCCGCGGAAATATGCAGCAGCGACTGCACGAGTACTGCCGCGAGCACGATATTCCGATTCCGGAGAGGCGCGGAGGCCTCGTGCGGATGATCCTTGCGAGCGTCGCCGAGAGCTACCGCAGGGCGCTTGACGATCTCGAATCCGTCGCCGGCGAGGCGTACGAGACGCTGCACCTCTTCGGCGGCGGCTCGATGAACAGCCTCCTCTGCGAGCTGACGGCGGAGGCGTGCGGGAAACGTGTCGCGGCCGGACCGGTTGAGGCAACGGCCCTCGGGAACCTTCTCGTCCAGGCGCGCACGATGGGTGATCTTCCGGACGGCAACACCGTTCGAGAGGCGGCCGTTCGATCGACGGACGTAAAGGTGTACGCCCCGGCGTCGTGAGGCGAA
>CAZQAS010000023.1:4365-8250 GCA_964591285.1 uncultured Rhodothermales bacterium | reverse complement strand
ATTATTTATAGCGAGACTTTAAGAAACCGCAATAGCGATGCAAGCCCCAACCGAAACGCAGAAATTGACATTCGTGGATGATCTCTGGGATGACGAGCATGCGGATGGCCTCGACGGCGTCGACCGGCTCGTCTACCGCTCAAACCTTTTGGGAAGCGACTGGAGGATCACGAACACCGGCGGCGGCAATACCTCCTCGAAGCTGATCGAAACCGATCCCATCACGGGCGAGGACGTCGAGGTCCTCTGGGTCAAGGGGTCAGGGGGGGATCTGCGCACGGCCGAGCGGAAGAACTTCGCATCGCTCTACCAGGAGAAGCTGCTCGCCCTCGAAGACGTCTACGCCCGTTTCGAAGAGCGCGGCCCGAAGACGCCGGCCGAGGATGCGATGGTCGAGCTCTATGCGCAGTCGACGTTCAACCTCAACCCGCGCGCGCCGAGCATCGACACGCCGCTCCACGCCTACGTTCCCTACAAGCACATCGACCACATGCATCCGGTGGCCGTCATCGCGATCGCCACGGCCGCGAACGGGCCTGAGCTCACGAAGGAGGTCTACGGCGAGGAAGTGATCTGGGTGGACTGGCAGCGCCCCGGATTTGAGCTAGGTCTCACGCTCAAACGCGTCTGCGAAGAGCATCCCCAGGCCCGAGGGATCCTGCTCGGAGGCCACGGGCTGATTAACTGGGCGGATGATGACCGGGAGTGCTACCGGCTCACGCTCCGATTGATCGATCAGGCCGCCGCCTTCCTCGAGCGCCACGATCAAGGGAGCCAGACCTTCGGAGGAGCGAAGTACGAGACGCTCCCCGCGGCCGAGCAGCGGACGGCTCTCGTGGACATCCTCCCCTGGCTTCGCGGGCGCCTGGGACGTGACAAGCGAATGCTGGCGACCGTCGAGCAGGATGAAAACGTGCTTGCGTTCATCAACTCGAAAAATGCCGCCGATCTCGCCGAGCTCGGCACGTCGTGTCCCGACCACTTCCTGCGCACGAAAATCAAGCCGCTCTACGTGGACTGGAATCCACAGGACGAGGATGCGGAGAGACTGAAAGCTCGGCTCGATGAGGGTCTCGATCAATACCGCGAGGACTACGCCGCCTACTACGAAGCGTGCCGCCGGCCCGACTCGCCGCCGATGCGCGGCGGAGAGCCGACGGTCATCCTCATCCCCGGCCTCGGCATGATCGGCTGGGGCAAGTCGAAGAGCGAGAGCCGCGTGACGGCCGAATTCTACAAGTGCGCGATCGAGGTCATGCGCGGCGCGGAAGCGGTCAGCAGCTACACGGCACTGCCGCGGCAGGAGGCGTTCGACATCGAGTACTGGGCGCTCGAGGAAGCGAAGCTCAAACGCATGCCGCCTGAGCGGGAGCTGGCCCGCCGCGTCGCCGTCGTCGTGGGCGCGGGAAGCGGCATCGGAGCCGCCGTAGCCGACCGACTCGTCGAAGAGGGCGCCGTCGTCGCTGCCGTGGATCTCGACGAGGACGCCGCGCGCACGGAGGCCGATCGGCTGCTGAGTCGGATCGGTCAGGGGATCGGCGTATCCGGCACCGGTCTGTCGGCATCCGGCGACGTGATCGGCCTCGGGGCCGACGTCACCCGGCGCGATTCGATCCGTGCCGCGCTGGAGGATACGATCTTCGCCTACGGCGGCGTCGATCACCTCGTGGTGACGGCCGGTCTCTATCCGACGCCGGACACCGACGGACGCATTCCGGACGACCGATGGGACGATACCTTTCGCGTGAACGTCACCGGCGTCTACGCCGCCGCGGAGGAAGCGTCCGCGATCTGGAACGCACAGGGCCTCTCCGGCTCGATGGTCGTAACCACGAGCGTGAACGGCGTCGTTCCGAAAGCCGGCAGCTTCGCCTACGATGCGAGCAAGGCCGCGGCGAACCACCTCGTGCGGGAGCTGGCCGTCGCCCTCGCCCCGAACGTCCGCGTCAACGCCGTGGCGCCGGCGACGGTCGTCGAATCCAGCGGCATGTTCCCCCGCGATCGCGTGATCGCGTCTCTGGTGAAATACGATCTTCCGTACGACGATCAGGAGGACACCGGCGTCCTTCGGGCGCGGCTGGCCGAGTTCTACGCGCAGCGAACGCTCACGGGGCGGACCGTAGCCGCGGAAGACCAGGCCGAGGCCGCATTTCTGCTGTTGAGCGATCGCTTGGGCAAGACGACGGGACAAATCCTGAACGTCGACGGTGGCCTGCGCGACGCCTTCGTGCGGTAACGCCCGGACGCCTTCGTGCGGTAACGCTCGCAACGCGGAATTCGCACAATCTCTCGAGGAACTCGTGAACCTCCTGGAAATGATTGGGTAGGATGGGGCCGCATTGACGTTCCTCACGATCTGGGGCTTTTCGCGAGGCGGATGCCTCGGACAGGCCCATCCAACATGAGTAAGGCGCACAAACGAGAAACCGATCGCCGGCGCACGTTCGCGATCATCAGCCACCCGGATGCCGGCAAAACCACGTTGACCGAGCAGCTCCTCCTGCACGGCGGGGCGATCCACATCGCCGGCGACGTGAAGGCCCGCAAGACGGCGCGCTACGCGGCCAGCGATTGGATGGAGATCGAGAAGCAGCGTGGCATCTCCGTCACCTCCTCGGTGATGAAGTTCTCCCACCGGGATCGCGAGCTGAACCTCCTCGATACGCCGGGCCACCACGATTTCTCCGAGGATACCTACCGCGTGCTCACCGCGGTCGACAGCGCGTTGATGGTCATCGACAGCGTGAAGGGCGTCGAAATGCAGACCGAAAAGCTGATGGACGTCTGCCGCATGCGCGCCACGCCCATCCTCACGTTCATCAACAAGCTCGACCGCGTCGGGCGCGAGCCCCTCGATCTGCTCCACGACATCGAGGAGAAGCTCGACATCGAGGCCGTGCCCCTGAACTGGCCCATCCGCCGCGGCGGCAAATTCTGGGGGACGTACCACTTCCTCGATCGCACGCTCAAGCCGTACGCGGAAGAGGTCGAGCCGATTCCGGTGCCGGATCTGGACGATCCGCTCATCGACGAGCTGCTGGGCCCCGAAGCTGATACGCTTCGCTTCGACATCGAGCTTCAGCGCGAGGCCGGTCAAACGTACGACGTCGACGCCTACCTCGCCGCCAGGCAGACGCCCGTACTCTTCGGCAGTGCGCTGAACAACTTCGGCGTGGATGATCTGCTGAATGTGTTCGTGGAGATTGCTCCGCCGCCGCAGGAACGCCCGACGACGACGCGTCCCGTTTCGCCGTACGAGCCGGAGTTCTCCGGCGTCGTCTTCAAGATTCAGGCAAACATGGACCCCAACCACCGCGACCGGATCGCCTTCCTCCGGATTTGCTCAGGTCGATTCCAGCGCGGCATGAAGGTGATGCACCACCGGCGCGAGCAGGAGATGCGCATCGCGAATGCGACGCTGTTCATGGCACAGGACCGGGAAGGCGCCGAGGAGGCGTTTCCGGGAGACATCATTGGGATTCCGAATCACGGCACGATCCGCATCGGAGACACGCTATCGGAAAAAGAGCCCATCCAATTTACCGGAATCCCCAGCTTCGCGCCCGAGCACTTCCGGAAGGCGTTTCTTAATAATGCCCTCCGTTCGAAGCATCTCGAAAAAGGCCTGCGGCAGCTGATCGAGGAGGGAGCGATCCAGCTCTTCCGTCCACTGGACGGCAATGACTACATCCTCGGAGCCGTCGGCGTGCTGCAGTTCGACGTGGTGGCGACGCGCCTCAAAGAGGAGTACAACGTCGACGTGCAGCTCACGCAGCTGCCGTACGAGACGGCACGATGGATCGAGTGTGACGACGCGGCGAAGCTCGACGCCTTCATCAAGAAGAACCGCAGCCGGATCGCGCGAGACGTGGACGACGAGCCGGT
>CAZQAS010000023.1:1909-4265 GCA_964591285.1 uncultured Rhodothermales bacterium | reverse complement strand
TCACGCCGAGCGAGAGTTGGCTGGACATTGCCAGGCCGCGAGAGGTGATCGCCGATGGGTGGGCAGTGGACTCGATGGGCGCAGCCGGAAACCGGGTTTACGTCAATCGTGGAATCGGCTTCAGCCTCGTACCGCTTCGGTTTCGGTGCACGCCGGAGCTGACGATGATTACGCTCCGGCGAGGCTCCGCGGATCTCGAGAGCCCATCGGCGAAACAATTTCGCTAGGGAAGCTCCTGGAGGATGCGCCGCTTGCCCATCTCCCCGATGTCGAACGCAACCGCACGTCGTGTGCGCGCCTCCGCACCGCGGAGCGACTGCAGCGCTTCGTAGTACTGCAGGTACGGGAAGGACGAGATGCGGCCGCTAACGAATTCGTAGGCCCGGACGGCCTCCCGCCAGGATTCGTCGGCCTCCGACACGTCGACGTAGACGTACGGCTCGAAATCGCCACGATCTTCCCAGTTTTCGGCGAAATAGACGCCGACGCCGCGGTGAGCCGGAGGCCCAAGATCCACCGCCGGAAGGGCAGCGAGCAGGACGGCATCCGTCACCACGGCGTGTGTACGGGCGTGGTCCTTGTGGATGCTCTCGGGCGCGTGCGTGATCACGTGTGTCGGCTCCACGGTGCGGATAATCCGTGCCACATACCGGCGGACATCCTCGTCATCGGGCAGTTCGCCGTCGCGGTAGGGGCCAAACAGCACCTCGGCTCCGAGCAAACGCGCAGCCTGCTCAGCTTCCCGGCGCTTCTGTTCGGCATACCGGTCCGCCCCCCATTCCGGATGGCCGGCCTCTCCAAGCGTGAGGTGCAGGATGACAGCACGGTCGCCCATCTGCGTATGATGAGCAAGCACGGCGCCGCTAGTCAGCTCGACGTCCCCAGCGTGCGCACCGACGGCCAGAATCGTGCGATGCTGTGCAGATGCGGCCGTCGTCACGGCAAGCACGAGGATGATGGACCATCGCATCTTGGGGTGCGAATCGCTGGTGTGTACACGGCGGGATACTATATATCTCGCAAGCCACTCACTTTCCAATGGCGACCGCTATTCTTCGACGGCGCTGTAACACGCCCCGAGATGCTCCGTAGGCGAGCAATGTGCGTCGATTTGAAAGGTTCTCACGCTCTGTAGTAATCCGCGACACCATGCCCCGGCAGGCGCGGATTTGAGTACGGCGACGCACCCATGATTCCGAGCAAAAGCAGCCTACTCGATATGAAAAAGCGATTCATCGTCGGCAATTTTCTGCCGGCATATTCCGACGCCTTCCGGTACCCCGACGGCTACGGCCGTCCAGACTCAAAATCCGATCCCGACTGGCTCGCCCAGGGTTTTGCGGCGCGCAACGCACGCGGTCGGTCACGACGCCAGGCGTACACGTTTCGAATGCAAATCGCCACGATCGCGGCACTCATGATCGCCATCGGCGCAACGACGGTGAACATTCAGGGAGGATCGGCTCTTGAGTTCGCGGTAGCCGAGCAGGAGATCGTGGATCTCCAGGAGATCACGCAGACCGTCCACGAAGTGCTTCCGCCCCCGCCTCCAAAGCCCGCCGTTCCGGTAGCCGTCCCTGACGATGAATTGCTCGATGACGATGCCCTTGACCTGGATGCCGTGCTCGACATGGACGCGCCGCTCGCAGCGACCACTCCACCTCCGCCCCCCGAGGAAGAGGAAGAGCCCGAGCCGGAGGTTTTCGTCGTCGTCGAGGAGCAGCCGGAAATGATCGGCGGCGTCGCCGAACTTTCAAAGGCCGTCAAGTACCCCTCCATTGCGCGGCAGGCAGGGATCGAAGGGATGGTGGTCGTCAAGGTGGTTGTGACGCCCGACGGAACCGCCGAGAGTCCGGAGATCCTCAAGTCCCCCTCGGACGTGCTGAACTCTGCGGCGATCGACGCCGTCCTGAAGCAGCGCTTCAAGCCGGGCCGCCAGCGCGGACGGGCCGTCGCATGCTACATGGCGATCCCGGTCCGCTTCCGGCTGACGGCGAGTGCTATTTGACGGCCGGCCCGCGATGAGCCGCCGCCACGTTCCTTTCGCCAAGCTCATCTGTGCCGCCGGCATCCCCCTTGCGCCGGGGCGCATCCTTGACGCCGGCATACCGATCCACTAATCGGAGTCAGCACCTTTAGCCAAAAACTGGTATCAAGTCCTAGCAGGTCTCGTTTTGCACAGCGCGAAACGGGGCCTGCTTTTTTGTTGGTCTGGCGAGGAGTTTGGGGAGCTCTCTGGCGACGTTATCTCGACGTCTATGATAGCTGAACTTTAAGTTTATCATACATAGACTTGAAGAGTTCGGCCGAAAGAGAGAGCGGCACGCGTCTGCGAGCCGCGCACGCCGGTGTATGA
>CAZQAS010000023.1:0-1809 GCA_964591285.1 uncultured Rhodothermales bacterium | reverse complement strand
ACGCCGGTGTATGAAAGCGAGCGTTCATGAAAGCAAGCGATAGTGGCTTCGAAAGAAACCGGACAGGTCACCCTACCCGCGCCCGCCGTCACGGTCGCTACGCTGGAGTCCCCGCAGTACGTACGCCCTGCGTTGCTGTAGGTCAGGATCGTTGGGGAAGTGCTGCAGGAGCATGTCCGTGAACCGAAGGGCCTCCTGCCAACGTTCCTGCTGTGCGTAGAAGATGCTGAGTGCATCGATATAGTCCGGGTGGTCGGGCGCGAGCCGATGCGCCCTTCGAAGAAGCGGCTCGGCCATTTGACCTCGATCGAGGCGCTGTTGTGCCAGCCCGGCGTTATACGCAATGCGTGCGTTCGTCGAGTCGAACTGCGCGGCCGCGGTAAGATGTCGCGCCGCCTCTTCCAGCCGGCCCGGTTCTTCCGCGAGCAGGAGGCCGAGGCTGTATCGCGCCTGCGCGGCGGTCGAATCGATCTGCACGGCACGCGCGAGTGCCTCTACGGCACGTTCGAAGAAGGCCCGCGCGGAGTCCTCGCGCCCCGCGTCAATTTCATCCGCTCGTCGCCGCTCGTAGAGCATCGCAAGATTCAGATGTGCTGGTACGAAGCTGCTGTCCAGTCGAACGGCGGTGCGATACGCCTCTTCGGCTTGCGCGAGTTCGCCGACGGATTCGTGCGTTACCGCGAGGTTCAGGTGGGCCGCCGCCTGATCGTTTTGGGCCAGCTGCCCGCGCCGATACTCCTCCAGCGCACTCCAGAACGCACGCGACGTCTCCGACTCGGGCGAGGCGGCATAGCGGCCCGGCGCCCGGTGCATTAGAGCACGCGCGGCCTCGATCCGAACCAGGCGCACCGAATCGGCCAGCAGCCGTTCGATCTGCGAGACTGGCGGTCGGGCGTCAGCGTCGGCCAGATTGCGCAGCGCCGCGACTCGAACGAGGGGGTCCTCATCGTCCAGTGCATCCACGGCCGTATCCCGCGACCGCACGGTCGTATAGCGGTCGAGCAGCGCTACGGCAGTCGCCCTGACAATCGCTGCCTCCTCCTGCTGCTCGACGATACGGATGAGCTCGGCCTCGGCGTCCGGATCCACCGCGCGGCCACCCGCTATCGCGCGTGCAAACGACGCGGGACGCTCATCGCCGTGCCATTCGGCGATCGCATCCGCCGCCCATCCGGCGGATCGGTCGTCGTGACA
Source organism: uncultured Rhodothermales bacterium (assembly GCA_964591285.1). Lineage (GTDB taxonomy): Bacteria > Bacteroidota > Rhodothermia > Rhodothermales > VXPQ01 > CAZQAS01. The sequence continues at coordinate 615 of CAZQAS010000023.1, read as the reverse complement.
ACCGCTGCAAACATCTGGCGTGCCCAGCTCCGCCGAAAGATCCGGCCTCGGAATCTTGAAGCTGTGATCTCGTCTCGGATCGATCACCATGAACGTCCGCTCCGGCATGTGGCAATCGACACACTGCGATCCAGCCGTTTCGGCCTCGTGTCTGAGGTGGGTAAACACGTCATACTGCGCCGGTTCATGGCATTGGCCGCAGAGCGCATTGCCTTCCAGCTTCAGCTCGGTCGTATGCGGATCGTGGCAGTCGGCGCAGCGGACGCCGTTTGCGTACATTCTGCTCTGAAGGAAGGAGCCGTAGACGAAAACTTCGTCGTCCACCTGTCCGTCAGCAAAGTAGAGGCCGTCTTCGAGCAATTCCGGCTCATAGTGATCAAGGAAGGGTTTGCCGGCCGCATAGTCGGAAAAGATCACGCGGCGGCGAGAATGGCAGGGGGCGCAGGTCTCCACCTGGGCGTGATGCGTCGATCGCTGCACAAGACCCTTTCTTGAGCTTTCGCCCGTGGTCAGGTCGACAGTAAGTCCCGTCGCCCTGAAGTATGCCTCCTGCGGATGCGGCCGCTCGTCCACACTCGGGCGTCGCTCATCCGGACGGCGATAGCTGTCGGTCCG
>CAZQAS010000022.1:28737-33775 GCA_964591285.1 uncultured Rhodothermales bacterium | reverse complement strand
CTGATTGAGCTCGACGGCGGCCTCGATGATCGCCCGCGTCTGCATCTCCGTGATTTCCGGATACGTGATGCCGAGGCGGCAGCCGCGATGGCCGAGCATCGGATTGAACTCGTCGAGTGCAGCAAGCTTTGCCTGAACGTCCTGCACGGTCACACCGAGCGTGTCGGCCATCTCTTGCTGACCAGACTCGTCGTGCGGCAGAAATTCGTGAAGAGGCGGATCCAGTAAGCGGACCGTCACCGGCTTTCCGGCCATGGCTTTGAAGATGCCGATGAAGTCCTCCTTCTGGTACGGGAGGAGCTTAGCCAGTGCCGCGCGTCGGGCCTCGTCGTCGTCCGCCAGTATCATTTCGCGGACGGCTTGGATGCGATCACCTTCGAAGAACATGTGCTCCGTTCGGCACAGTCCGATACCCTCGGCGCCGAAGTCGATTGCTTTCTGGGCATCGTCGGGCGTGTCCGCATTCGTGCGGACCTTCATCGTCCGATGCTCATCCACCCACTCCATGAACCGGCCGAACTCTCCGCTGAGCTCCGGCTCCACGAGCGACTCTTTGCCTGTTACGACCTCGCCGGTCGTGCCGTTGATCGAAATCCAGTCGCCTTCATTTACGGTGATCTCTCCGTTCGTGAAGGATCTGTTTCTGTAGTTGATGATGATCTCGCTGCAGCCGGCAACGCACGGCTTGCCCCATCCACGGGCGACGACGGCAGCGTGAGACGTCATTCCGCCGCGCGACGTCAGAATGCCCTCGGCCGCATCCATTCCCCCGACATCCTCGGGACTCGTCTCGATCCGGACGAGAATGACCTGCTTGCCGTCCGCCTTCCACTCCTCGGCTTCGTCAGCCGTGAACACGACCTGGCCGACCGCCGCACCCGGGGAGGCGGGAAGTCCCTTGCCCATGACGCGGTCCTTATACGCCTGCGGATCTTCGAACTGCGGATGCAGGAGTTGATCGAGATGAATCGGTTCGACCAGATCGCGGATGGCGGCCGCCTTGTTGACCAGCCCTTCCTCGACCATATCAACGGCGATTTTCACCGCGGACGTCCCCGTCCGCTTCCCGTTTCTCGTTTGCAGAATGAAGAGCCGTCCGTCCTGGACCGTGAACTCAATATCCTGCATGTTTTTGTAGTGCTTCTCCAGGCGGTTCGTGACCTCGACAAGCTCCTTATAGGCTTGTGGAAACTCGTCGGCCATCTGCCGGATGTCTTCCGGAGTTCGGATGCCGGCGACGACATCCTCACCCTGTGCATTGACGAGAAACTCGCCGTACAACTTGTTTTCACCGGTGGACGGATTACGGGTGAAACAAACGCCCGTGCCGCTGTTATCGCCCATGTTGCCGAAGACCATCGCCTGAACGTTCACGGCGGTTCCGAGCAGTCCACCGATCTTATTGATTCGGCGGTACTTTACAGCACGCTCGCTGTCCCAGGAGTTGAAGACAGCGTTGATGGCGAAGGTGAGCTGCTCTCTTGGATCCTCGGGAAACATGTGCCCTGTTATCTTTCGGTAAATCGCTTTGTAGCGATCCACCAACGTCTTGAGATCGTCGGCCGTCAGATCGACGTCGCTCTCAACGTCCCGTTCCTTCTTCAGAGCCCCGATCGCCTCTTCGAAGCGCTCGTGAGAGACGCCCATCACCACGCAGCCGAACATGTCGATGAAGCGACGATAGGCATCGTAAGCAAAGCGGACGTTGTCGGTACGCTGCGCGAGCCCCTCGACAACCGTATCGTTCAGTCCGAGGTTCAAGACCGTATCCATCATGCCGGGCATCGAGATAGCCGCACCACTTCGCACCGAGACGAGCAGAGGGTTTTCGGCGTCGCCGAGTTTCGCATCCATGACGCTCTCTAGATGCTGAATGCCTTCTTCCACCTGCGTCTCAAGCCCATCCGGCCATTCGTGCCCCTTCGAAGAATAGTAGTTGCAAGCTTCGGTCGTGATCGTGAATCCTGGAGGTACGGGTAGCCCGATCGAACTCATTTCCGCCAGGTTCGCACCTTTCCCGCCGAGAAGCGGCTTCATCGACTTATCCCCTTCGCCCTTGCCGGCGCTAAAGCGATAGACGTACTTAACCGTTTCAGTTGCTGCTGATCTCTCTTGTACTTGCGTTTCCATAAAGCAGGTGATCTTCGTTATTAGCTAAGGGCCTCGGGGCAGAGGACATGATGCCGGAAAACGAATCCCGGCAAGATAGGAGTCTTAGTGACGCTAAAAGGATCTGCCGAGTTCGTCCGCTTGCGTTAAGCCTTCGTAAACAATAAGCCCGGCAAGTGCGGAAGCGCCGGCTATGACGCCGACTCCGGAAAGCATTCCTCCTCCTGCATAGCGTCCGATACGCGAAAGGGCCTTCGAGATGCCTGGTGCCCCTCCGACGTTACCCCGCGCGGCGGTTACCAATCCGACGCCCGTACCGACACCGGCGGCGATGCCGGCAATCAGCGCAGATCCCGCGACAAGTTCACGTCTCCCCATGAAGTAGCGATGCAAGAAATACATGTCGGCGAATGCCGCACGGAAGTTACAAATCGGGACGGACATTGGCGAACCCGGCGGTGCCCATCGTCGGCCGTAAGATGAAATGGCGCGCCGCAGAGCGGGCTCGTCGGAGGAACGATGCGTTCTCCGGTGCGTGTGATCTCGGCGCCAAAGTCCGCCGCACGAACTCTCCGGCGACACTCGACGACTCCTGAGCATCTAAATTCAGTTTCTGCGTTCTAATGAAGCGACTCGTTGTTGTAGAGTCTCCTACAAAGGCCCGAACCATTCGCAATTATCTTCCTGCGGATTTCGAGGTCGAAGCGAGCATGGGCCACATTCGGGACTTGCCCGCCTCGGCATCGGAAATCCCGGAGAACCTTCGGGACAAGCCCTGGGCACGTCTCGGTGTGAATGTCACTGACAGCTTTGAGCCGATCTACGTCGTCCCATCCGACAAGCAAAAGGTCGTTCGGCAGCTTCGCTCGAAGCTCAAGTCGTCCGACGAATTGTACATCGCGACGGACGAGGACCGGGAAGGAGAGTCGATTGGATGGCATCTCGTTGAGGTCCTGAGTCCGAACATTCCGGTTCGGCGAATGGTCTTTCACGAGATCACGCGCGAGGCCATCGAGCAGGCGCTCGAAAATACGCGAGGCATTGACAAGAACTTAGTGGACGCTCAGGAGACGCGGCGTGTACTCGACCGCCTCGTGGGTTACAGCCTTTCGCCGCTTCTATGGAAGAAGATCGCGCCGCGCCTTTCAGCCGGCCGTGTGCAGAGCGTTGCCGTTCGTCTACTGGTGCTTCGCGAGCGCGAGAGAATGGCCTTCGTGCCGGCCAAGTACTGGGATCTGAAAGCCGACCTCGAACAAAAAGGCGCTCCCTTTGAAGCTGTGATGACGCACTACGGTGGCGTCCGTCTGGCGACCGGGAAGGACTTCGACGATAACACCGGCCGCTTGAAGGAGACTCTGACGGCCGGCAAAGATGTGCTGCTCTGGTCCGAGGAGGATGCCACAGGATTGGCCGAACGGCTGCCGGAGGAGACGTGGCGCGTCGTCAACATCGATGACCGGATCTCAACGCGATCACCCTACGCGCCGTTCATCACCTCGACGCTGCAGCAGGAGGCCAACAGAAAGCTACATCTGACCGCCCGCCGTACGATGCAGATCGCACAGCGACTCTACGAGAACGGGTACATCACGTATATGCGTACGGACTCCACGACGCTCTCCCGCGAAGCCATCGAAGGGAGCCGCCTGGCAGTCGAGCAGCGGTACGGGAAAGAATACTTGAGTCCCAAGACTAAACAGTATCAGAGCAAGGTTGCGAACGCGCAAGAGGCCCACGAAGCGATCCGACCCTCCGGCCGCTCCATGAAGACCAAGGATGAACTCGGACTAACGGGCATCGAGGGCGCGCTATACGACTTGATCTGGAAACGCACGGTCGCAAGTCAGATGGCTGATGCGAAGCTGCGACTCATCACGGCGCACATTGAGGCGGGCGAGGGAGACAAAGCTGCGCGCTTCCGCGCCTCCGGCCGCACGGTCGTCTTCCCAGGATTCTTCCGGGCGTACGTCGAGGGCTCGGATGACCCTGAAGCTGCACTCGAGAACCGGGACCAACCGCTTCCTGAGCTCTCGGAAGGAGATCAGCCGGACTGCAAGAAAGTCGAAGCCACGGGCCACGAAACCAAACCCCCCGCTCGGTACACCGAAGCATCCCTGGTTCGCATTCTGGAGAAAGAAGGTATCGGCCGCCCCAGTACGTACGCTTCGATCATCGACACGATCGTCAATCGAGGGTACGTTCGAAAACAGGGATCGCAGCTCATCCCGAGCTTCACAGCCTTTGCCGCCAACAACCTTCTCGAGGAGCAGTTTGAGCAGCTGGTCGACGTGAAGTTCACGGCGGAAATGGAGCAAATTCTCGATAACATTGCCGCCGGGTCACAAGACGCAATACCGTACCTGAAATCCTTTTTCCTTGGCGAAGAAGGACTCGAACAGCGAGTGGAAGCGGGGCTCGATAAAATTGACGCCCGCAAGGTCTCGACCATCGAATCTCCGAAATGGAACGGCTACGTCGTGCGTGTCGGCAAGTACGGGCCGTACGTCGAAGGCGAACTGAAGGGTGAGCGCGCTACGGCGTCGGTGCCCGACGAGCTGGCGCCCGCCGACATCAGTAAAGACCAGCTTCAGGAATTGCTCGAAGCAGGCAACGCCGACGACCGCGCGATCGGCAAGCATCCCGAGAACGAGATGGATGTCCTGCTGCGCACCGGCCCCTACGGTCCCTACGTGCAGCTCGGACACGAAGATGAGCAGAAAGGCAAGCCGAAACGCATTTCGCTCCCGAACGGATTGAGTCCGGAGGAGGTGAACCTGCAGACGGCCCTTGGCTTGCTCGAACTCCCCCGAACACTTGGCGAGCACCCGGATTCAGGCAAGCCGATCAAGGCGAACATCGGACGATACGGCCCGTACGTGCAGCACGAACGCACCTTCGCATCCCTGAAAGACGAAGACGACGTGCTTAC
>CAZQAS010000022.1:7204-28637 GCA_964591285.1 uncultured Rhodothermales bacterium | reverse complement strand
CCACATCCCGGCTCGTGATCGTGCGTGCATGTGGGAAACCGACATTTCTCAATATGCGGCCCAAACTCCACGAAGTAGTGCGAAAGCTCCCATTGCTCAATATTGAGCACGCCGAATTCTCGAATTCCCGGCGTATCGACGATATACCCACCCTCCGAGAGCGGGAATAAGGATGCGTAGGTCGTCGTATGTCGTCCCTTTTGAGTTTTTTCGCTCACTTCGGTGGTCTTCAGGTCGAGGCCCGGCTCGATGACATTGAGTAGTGTGGATTTTCCCACTCCGGACGGCCCTGTTAAGACCGACGTTTTGTCCTTCAGTGCGTTCTTCAGTACGTCGGCCCCCTCGCCGGTAGCGGCACTGGTCGAAATGACGGTGTACCCTAGTCCTTTGTACAGCTCGCAGAGCCGCTCCGTCGGGGGGCGATCTTTAGGCCGAAGCAGGTCGACCTTATTGAAGACGATCCCAGCCTCGATCTCGTGCGCTTCAGTGACGACGAGTAACCGGTCGATGAACCCGGGGTTCGGCTTCGGAAGACGTACGGACTGGATGATCCAGACGAAGTCGATGTTCGCGACGATAACGTGTTCGCGGCCGATCCGCCGACCGGCCGCCCGGCGGCTAAGTTGATTCTTGCGATCGTGAATGTCCGTGATGAGGCCGGTATCATCCGCACTTAGCCGCAGCGTGACACGGTCGCCAACCGCGACGGGATTCGTGACGTCTTCTTCAGCGAGCCGGAATTTACCTCTAACCTTAGATGCAATGACCCGCTCACCCACACGCACATCGTACCAGCTACCGGTCGAACGAATCACCGTCCCGTCGACGAAGACATCCTCACTATGGGCACCTGTGCCCGGGCTTGGTGACTGGTCGTTGCTCATGCGCTCGGCATCTCGTGGCTTGCGTCGCGTGAAACCTGCTTGGACGTCTCTCGTCTACACAAAAAATTCGCGTCTTCTATTTTTAACTACAGCGTCGACAGGCGTGCAGATCCGAAAGGTGCTATTATGAGTGAACAGGGACAGGAGAGGAAGGAACGATATAGACGTGTTCGAACGGAGTTCGACGACCTGGACACTGAAGACAAGGTGCTCTTCCTGATGGAGGCGACGGTCTCGACGCTCGCTCGGGGGGTAGACGAGTTCGGCCGGGCCGTGTCCGACGAACTCAACAAGGCGTTCAGCCGTCGGGCGGAGAAGAAGGAGAGGGCCGGTCGGGAGTCCGAGACGAGCGCGCCCGAAGGATCAACGTCGTCGAAAAGCTCGTCAGGGGAGGGCTCGACAACAAAGGGATCGGCTGCCTCCTCGTCGAAAACCACCGGAGCGCCGCCGGCCTCGGACAACGGATCTGACGAAGACGGTGAAATCACACCATGAGCGAGTCAAAGCGTGTCGTAGAATTTGAACGCCTCAATCTTTTCGGCAAAGCCGTATTCCTCGGCGGATCGGCAGTCAGACTCGCAGCCGATGCTATCGACACGGCCGTACGACGAGCGGCCGACGTTTACGTCGATACGGAGAAGGCATTCCGTCAGGGGCTCGATCCCGAGATCGAGGACGCGAAGATACTCGAGGAAGATTAGCGATTCTGACTGAGGGATGCCGTGACGCTAAGCAATGCAATTAGGCGCGGCATCGCAGCGGCGGAGCAATCGCCGCATCCTACGTTTCGACTTCAACGACGGTCGATCCGTTGGTTCCCTTTGGAATGGCTGCCTCGATTCGCTTTTCCTTTTCGGGGATGACAAAGAGCTTCGCAGGGTCGATGACCGGCTCTCCTTCTTCAAGCACGAGTCCGAGCAAATCCTCCATCCGCTTGACGTAGGTCACATCTAAGCCCTTCAGCGCCTCGTCCTTTATCTCTTTGATGTCCTTCTCATTCTTTTCGGGAAGGATTACGTGCTTGATGCCTGCCCGCTTGGCGGCGAGAACCTTCTCCTTGATGCCGCCGACGGGGAGAACCAATCCACGAAGGGTAATCTCACCGGTCATGGCGATGTCGTGTTTGACGCGCCGCTGCGTGTAGATCGACATGAGGGCCGTCAACATCGAAACGCCCGCTGAAGGGCCATCCTTAGGAACGGCGCCTGCCGGCACGTGGACGTGCACGTCCCAGTAGCGGAACGCATCCTGCGGAATTTCCAGCTCGTCGGAATGTGCCTTCACGTAGGAGAGCGCGGCCTGTGCTGACTCCTTCATCACATCCCCAAGCTTGCCCGTGAGGATAAGTCGGCCGGAACCGCGCGAGACCGACGCTTCGACAAAGAGAATGTCACCACCGACGGGCGTCCAGGCGAGACCCGTCGCCACGCCGGGTACCTCGGTTCGCTGAGCGACCTCTGAGAAGTACTTCCGTGCGCCGAGGTACTCCTCGATGTCCTCGGCGTCGACTGTTGCCGTATCAATCTCCTCCACGGCCACCCGCTTGGCCACGCCACGGGCAACCGATCCAATCGTGCGTTCGAGCTGCCGGACGCCGGATTCGCGCGTGTAACCATCGATCATGAGACTGATGGCGTCGTCAGTCAGCTTGAACTGCTCCTCGTTGAGTCCGTTGCGCTCGGTCTGACGGGGCGCCAGATACTGCTTTGCGATCTCGAGCTTTTCGTCCTGCGTGTATCCATTGATCTCGATGACTTCCATTCTGTCGCGCAGCGGACCTGGAATCATCTCGAGAAAGTTGGCCGTCGCGATGAATAAGACCTTCGAAAGGTCGTAATCCAGCTCGAGGTAATGATCATTGAAATTATCGTTCTGCTCCGGGTCCAGCACTTCGAGCAGGGCGCTGGAAGGATCTCCACGGAAGTCCGATCCGAGCTTGTCAACCTCGTCGAGCATAAAGACCGGATTGTTCGTACCGGCCTTCTTTAGCCCCTGAATGATTCGGCCCGGCAGCGCTCCGACGTAGGTCCTCCGATGGCCGCGGATCTCGGCTTCGTCGCGCACACCCCCAAGGCTCATCCGCACGAACTCACGGCCGATCGCTCGCGCGATACTTTTTCCGAGGCTCGTCTTCCCGACGCCCGGAGGGCCGTAGAAGCAGAGGATCGGCGCCTTCATGTCCCCCTTCAGCTTCAGTACGGCCAAGTACTCGAGGATGCGCTTCTTCACCTGCTCGAGGCCGTAGTGATCCTCGTCGAGGACGTTTTCGGACTGTTTGATGTCCAGGTGGTCTTCCGAATATTCGAGCCAGGGCAGGTCGAGAATCCAGTCGACGTAGTTGCGCGTGACGGCATAGTCCGGCGCGGCGGGGTTCGTACGAGCCAGCTTGTCGAGCTCTTTTTCGAGGGTCTCCCGAACGACTTCGGGAAGGTCCTTGTCGTCGGCCCGGTCACGAAGTTCTTTGATCTCAGCGCCGCCCCCCTCGCTTTCGCCGAGCTCGTCTTGGATCGCCTTCATCTGCTGCCGCAGGAGATACTCCCGCTGCTGCTTGTCGACATCCGTCTTCACCTTGGATCGAATCTCCTCGGAGAGCTGCAGCACCTGAAGCTCTCGGTTGAGGGCCTCCATTACCTTTTCGGCACGATCGACGAGCGCCCGCGTTTCGAGAAGGTCCTGCTTATCCTCGACGTCGATCTGCAGGTTCGACGCAATGAAATGGATCAGAAAGGCCGGCGAATCAATATTTTGGATGGCATACGCCGCCTCGCTGGGTAGATTCGGGGAAAGATTCACGATCTGTATCGCGAGCTCTTTAATCGACCGAATACGGGCCTGCAGCTGCACGTCGTCAGTCGACGTATCCTCCTCGATCGGCGTGACCTTTGCCTCCATATAGGGGTCGACCTGGACGTACTCGTCGATCTCGAAGCGCCGCTTTCCTTGGATCACAATCGACTTCGAGCCGTCCGGCATCTTGATCAGCTTGAGTATTGTCGCGACCGTGCCGTGGTCGTAGAGATCGCTGGGGGCCGGGTTCTCCACCTCGCTGCTCTTCTGAGCGACGACGCCGATCAGACGATCGTCGTTAAAGGCATCCTTGACGAGTTTAAGCGATGCGTCTCGTCCGACGGTAATCGGGAGGACGACGCCAGGGAAGAGGACGGTGTTGCGGAGTGCGAGAATCGGGAGCGTGTCCGGTACGTCGGACATGCTCATCTCCTTCTCTTCATCCGCAGTAGGAAGCGGAATACTCTGTTCTGGATCGTCGTCATCCAGAACGTAGAAGGCAGAGGGATCCGGACCCAGGTTGCGATCAAACATGCTGTCTATATAAATCTTGTGTGGACGCTAGGGATCCACGATGGTAGCTCTATCGAGTTTCGCTCGTGAGGGTTCCTGTGGTTCAAAAACCAAGCCAAAGAGATATCCCTGCCAAACTGACGCCAAGCAGGACGGCTCCACCGAGCGCCGCCTCCGAAGACATTAACGAATTCATGGGTCTTCAGATGACTGTCTGCTGTGAAATGTTCGGAATCGAAACCGATGGCGCTACCGTTCGTCGGCTTCGAGAAGGTGCTGAATGGTCGAGTCTAGCTTGTCGATCTTGAACGGTTTTGCGAGCACCACATTGATGTCTTCACCTGGCTCGCCCAAGTTCGTGTCGCCGGAGAGCAGCACGATTGGGACGTGCCGAAACTTGTTACGCACAGCCCGAGCAAGCTGACGACCATTCATGTCGGGCATACCTAGGTCGGTGAAAATCACATCGAATTCCTGCCGCTCCAGCACTTCGAGCGCTTCCGGTCCCGACGATACGGCAGTGACATGATGGCCCTTTATCGAAAGGAGCTTCTGGAGAATGTTACGGACCATCTCTTCGTCGTCCACTACGAGGACGCGAGCGTTCCGCCCGGCTTCGGGTTTCGCATCGGCCTCATGCTCTTCGCGTGCATTCTCAGCAGGCGGGAAAAGAATGCGAAATAGCGTGCCTTCTCCGACCTCGGACGTGACGTTGATGCTGCCTTCATGTTCTTGGATGATTCCGTAGCTGACCGCCAGCCCCATCCCGGTGCCGCGCTCGCCCTTCGTCGTGTAGAGGGGCTCAAAAATACGCTGTCGCACAGCTTCAGACATGCCAATCCCGGTGTCGATGACGGAAACACTAACGCCGACGTCGGTCGGCTCCGTCCGGATAGAGAGCTTCCCGCCATCAGGCATCGCCTGCACCGCATTCAGGATGAGATTCAGAAAAACTTCCCTTAGTTCGGTGGCCGAGCCCATCACCGGGGGAACGTCCTGGAATTGCTGGTCTACCTCTATTGCTATGCCCTGCCTACGAGGTTCGTTATACCAATACGGCCGGGTGAGCGTGATGCAGTCCTGAATGAGCGTTGGAATGTCAAGTGGCGCGAAATGGGTCTGCTTCTCCTGACGGATATACTGCTGGATCTTTCTGATCAGCGCAGCGCCATCAAGCGCAGCCTGCTCGACGGTGCGAAGATGGTCCACGAGCGCATCGTCGTCGGTCTCGTCGCGCGCGTAATTGATGAGCAGTTCAGTATAACCGAGAATACCGGACAGTAGGTTATTGAAGTCGTGGGCAATGCCCATCGTCATTCGACCGAGCGTTTCGAGCCGATTGCGCTGCGTTTGGCTCTGTGTCCACGTGGCGGGCTCGCGAAGGACCTCCCCGGTTACCACGATCGCGCCGATTACCTCCTTGTTCGAATCCGTCGGGATGTGCACCGGCAGAAAATTGAGGAGTACCGGAAGCGGATCATCCTCGGCTGCGGTTTGGACCATGAAAAACTGGTTCGTGACGAGCGAGCCTGACGCCGCCTCACTCAGGTATTCTACGGCGCGCTCCCGATCTTCCCGGGCAAGGCGCGACCAGTTGGTGCCGACCGTCTCCTTCCATTCGTCGTTAACGTAGACGCTCTGCCCCGTCGGCGAGAAATTGCTGATGAGGAGGCCTGGGTCGAGATGCGGAAAGGTTTCCACAGAGAATTGGAGGGCAGGTGTGGGAGCGAGCAAAACCACTATTGGGGCGTAAGCTAAGCATCGGCCGTCACATTTTTCGCGCGGCAGGAGAGAGCTCGCGTTGACAACGCCTGTGCTTTGGCCGAGGAATCGGCCGAACGGAGCGATCCCGAGCGGTGATGGGCATCCCGCGGCAGCCGGTCGCGGTCGAGGGACCGATACGAATCGGCGGCCGTACATTCTCAGCGCAATCTAGAAGGAGCGTACGCTATGTGGCACGAATCCATCGTTGACGCCATCGGAAACACGCCGATGGTTCGTCTGAACAGCGTGATCGACGAGGCGCCATGCGTAGTAGTCGCCAAGATCGAATTTTTCAATCCTGGTGGCTCGGTGAAAGATCGCATCGGCATAGCTATGATTGATGCTGCCGAGGCGAACGGCGACCTCAAACCCGGGGGGACGATCATAGAAGGCACCAGCGGCAACACGGGCGCCGCTCTTGCCGTCGCCGCCGTGGCACGCGGCTACCGCTGTATCTTTACGACTACCGATAAGCAAAGTCAAGAGAAGCTCGACGTCCTGCGCGCACTGGGTGCGGAAGTGATCGTCTGCCCTACTAACGTAGCTCCGGACGACCCCAAATCCTACTACTCCGTGGCTAGGCGGCTCGCGGAAGAAATTCCCAACTCCGTCTATTTGAATCAGTACGATCATCCGGCGAACGCACGAGCACACTACGATTCGACCGGGCCCGAGATCTGGGTGCAGACAGAAGGGCGGGTAACGCATCTCGTGGCCGGTGCCGGGACGGGCGGCACGATCTCCGGCGCCGCCCGATACCTGAAGGAGCAGAACTCGGACGTGCAGGTAATCGGCGTCGATCCGTTCGGCTCCGTGTACTTCAAATATTTCCACACCGGCGAGTTCGATAAGAACGAGATCTATCCTTACCTGACGGAAGGAGTGGGTGAGGACATCCTCGCGAAGAACATGGAATTCGAGACGATCGACGACTACGTCCGCGTTCCTGATCGCGAAACCATGCAGATGACACGCCGACTTGCCCGGGAAGAAGGCCTATTTTGCGGGCAGTCGAGCGGTATGGCGGTCGCGGGTGCACTGCATTGGTTGAAGGCCCATGCCGACGAGCTGGATCCCGAGGACGTGATGGTGATCATCCTACCCGATTCCGGATTCCGCTATCTGTCGAAGACCTACAACGACAACTGGATGCGGAATCACGGCTTTCTGGAGAGCAAGCCCGATCTCACGGTAAATCAGGTATTGACGACTCGGCGGATCGGCGGCAAGATTTTTTCCGCCTCTCCGGACGACACGCTAGGAGAGGTCATCAAGATGATGGCGGACGAGGGCATCTCGCAGATGCCGGTCATCGAAGGCGGACGCGTCATTGGCAGCCTTACTGAAAGCGTGATCCTGAATCGGCTTATTGAGAATCCCGACGCGCGCGAGCAGAACGTGCGTGATATCATGGGCGAGCCGTTCCCGGTGGTGCCGCGATCGTTGCATCTGGAACACCTCTCAGCCTATCTAGAGCAGGGCGCCGGCGCGGTCCTGGTCGAACCCGACGACGGAACGACATTCGAAATCATAACCAAGAGCGACCTGATCAGCGCCTTGGCGCTGGCGGGACTCGGCAATAAAAAAGGACACAACGGAAAACGCGCATGAATGACGCAGAGAGTCAGCAGGGACAGCAGCAGTTCAATATAGAGTTGGATGAGGAGACGGCAGAGGGCGTCTATTCAAACCTCGTGATGATTTCGCACTCACCTGAGGAGTTTATTCTCGACTTCATCCGAGTCATGCCCGGTGTGCCTAAAGCGCGCGTAAAGAACCGCATCATCGTGACGCCACAGCACGCCAAGCGTCTGTTGCGTGCGCTCGCCGAAAATATCGAAAAGTATGAGGTCGCGCACGGCGAGATTGAGGAGCGCACGCCGCCCGGACAGCCCATTCAGTTCGGCGGCATGAGCGGTGAGGCTTAACTGAGCGATCGCCTCCGTCACGTACCGATTACGTCCGCATGCACATTTCACCAGCCACGCACGTTCATTTCCGCACGCGCAGGAGCAGAATCACTCCCGCAATGAAAAAGGCGGCGTGCGGCAGCCACGCGACCACTAGCGGCGGAATCTCGCCGGTATAACCGAAGGGTTCCGTGATCTTCTGCAGGGCCAAATAGACGAAGGCGATCGACAGTCCCAATCCAATCTGCACGGCCTGCCCGCCTCTGCGTCGCACGGAAGCGAGAGGCATGCCGAGTAGCACCAGGATCAGGTTGGCAAACGGATAGGCAAATTTCGTGTAATACCCCACCTTCGACCGACCGATGCTCCCGGCCCCCGAACGTTCTAGGTCGACGATGTATTCGCGAGCAGCAGGAATCGACATGGATTCGACGTCTCGCTCGGTGCGAGCAAGGTCGCGGGGAAGGATCTGAAGTGTCGTGTCGATGCGGGCACGCCGCGTGCGTTGCTCGGTACCGTTTTCAAAGGAGCGCACCACAGGCTCGTTGATACGCCACCTGGCGAGCGTGTCGGCCCATTCCATGGTGGGCGCATCAATTCGTTCGACGAGCCTATTTTCTCGCGAGAATCTGTGGATGGATATGCTGTGGGCGGTTTCGGTGCGGCGATCGTAATAGCCAACCGTCACGTACGTCCCCGGGAGGTTCTGCCTGTGAATGTCGGCGATATCCACAACCCGAGGTGCGTCCTTCAGATACTGCTGCTCGAATGCCAGCACCGTCCGGTTCGTGTCGGGCACGACCCAGCCATTGAACCAAAACATGAAGCCGGTCAGTACCGTGCCTACGACGAGATACGGTACCAGTAAACGGTAGAGCGAGACGCCACTGGTTTGCAGCGCCGTTAGCTGCATGCTCTGGCTGAGTTTTCCGGTGAGATAGACGCACGCGAGAAAGATGGCGAGCGGAGAGATGAGCTTTACGATCTCCGGTATGTAACTCGGATAGTACACAAGGAAAACCTCCCGCATCGTCGCGCCTCGATCAAAGAAATCATCCACGAACTCCACGTAGTGGAGCACGATGAAGAACATGATGAGTACCGCCACCAGGACGACGAAGCCCGAGATAAGGCGCCAGATGATATGCAGGTCGTATCGTTTCATGGAGCGTCGTCGGTGACGGCGGGACGCTGGAAGGTTCTCGTGACCAGCCGAGTCTGCGATGGCGAGCGTCGGAGCCTTGGCGCGCAGGATGCTCGGCGATTACGTCGATTCTTTAAAAAGGCCTTCCGTACTTTGCGTCGAGTAGTGACGATGGACATTTCTATTCAATCTAAGGCATGAAGCTCCACGAATATCAGGCCAAAGACATTCTCGATTCGTACGGCGTCGCTGTGCAGCGTGGGCGTGTTGCACAGACCGCTGAAGAAGCGGTTGCGGCCGCAGAGGCGATGGCGGCAGACGGTGCGACGATGTTCGTCGTCAAGGCCCAAATCCATGCAGGAGGACGGGGGAAAGGCGGTGGTGTAAAGCTGGCGAAAAGCGTTGAGGAAGTGCGTGAGCTGGCAGATCAGATTCTCGGGATGAATCTCGTCACCCATCAGACGGGACCGGAAGGGCAGAGGGTCCGCACGGTTCTCATCGCTGATGCCGTCGACATCCAAAAGGAATATTACCTCGGAATCACGCTCGATCGGCAGACGAGCACGAACGTGATTATGGCATCCACCGAGGGAGGCGTGGAGATCGAGACGGTGGCGGCGGAGACGCCTGAAAAGATAACGAAGGTCTGGATTGATCCAACCATCGGACTTAAGCCCTACCAGGCCAGGCGCCTCGCGTTCAGTCTCGGCCTCGAAGGAGACGCGATGAAGAAGGCAGCCCGTTTCATCGGCGCCCTCTACCGCGCCTACTCGGAGTCGGACGCGTCCTTGGCTGAGATCAATCCGCTGGTACTGACGGAGTCCGGAGACGTGATTGCCGTCGATGCGAAAATCAATCTCGACGAGAACGCGCTGTTTCGGCACGACGACCTTGCCGAGCTGCGCGACGTTCACGAAGAGGATCCGCTGGAAGTGGAAGCGAGTGAGCACGATCTGAACTACATTCGGCTCGACGGCAACGTCGGCTGCATGGTGAATGGAGCCGGCCTAGCAATGGCTACGATGGACGTGATCAAGCTCGCCGGCGGCGAACCGGCAAATTTTCTCGACGTAGGTGGGGCCGCCAGTGCCGAGACGGTGGAGGCGGGCTTTCGAATTATCCTCAAGGATGCCAACGTGAAGGCGATTCTGGTCAATATCTTCGGCGGGATCGTACGATGTGACCGCGTTGCTAGCGGGGTCGTTCAGGCCGCCAAGAACGTGGACATAAAAGTGCCGCTGATCGTTCGGCTCCAGGGAACGAATGCGGAGGAAGGGCAGCAGATTCTTGAAGAAGGCGATCTCGAGATTCAAACGGCCATTCTCCTCAAGGAAGCCGCGGAAAAGGTGACGCGTGCGCTTGGTTCATCCGTCACTGTCTGAGCGGTAAGCGGCCACCGTGCGACGCCGTCTGGTAGACGCGAAATCAAAAGCACTCCAGACAATGCCCTCATCCGAAGTGGCGGTCCGGCTCGAACGCGTCACCAGGCGATTTGGAGCGACTACTGCCGTGGATGACGTAAGCGTCGAGCTCCACAGCGGCGAGTTCTTTTCACTGTTGGGCCCGTCGGGCTGCGGAAAGACGACCCTGCTTCGTGTCGTGGGTGGATTCGAGGCGCCCGATGAAGGCAAGGTCTACATCGGCGGACGCGACGTTACCAACGCCACGCCGCAGCGGCGCCCGACGGCAATGGTCTTCCAGAATTACGCGCTCTTTCCCAACATGACCGTGGGGGAGAATGTCGCCTATGGCCTACGCGTGCGCAAGGTGCCGAGCAAGGAGCGTCGGCGACGAGTGGACGAAGCACTGCGCAGAGTCGAACTGGCCGGTCTTGTGGATCGACCCGTGACTCAGCTTTCCGGAGGTCAGCAGCAGCGAGTGGCGCTCGCAAGGGCTGTCGCCGTAGAGCCGGCTGTACTGCTCTTTGATGAGCCGCTCTCAAATCTTGACGTTGCACTACGCGAGCAAACGCGCCGCGAACTCAGTGTACTACAGCGGCGCCTCGGCACGACCAGCCTTTACGTGACGCACGATCAGCAGGAGGCCCTCGCGCTTTCCGATCGCATAGCCGTCATGCGTGAAGGACGTTTCGTGCAGATAGGCCGTCCGGAAGAACTCTACGAGAAGCCACAGACGGCGTTCGTGGCGGAGTTTCTCGGGGGAAGCAATATCGTCCGTGACCTCGGCCTCGCTGCGCGACTTTCGGGGGAGGAGCCCCGAGACGGCCAGGTGCTTTCCATTCGCCCCGAACATCTGCGTCCATCGGAGGTCGGGGTCGATGCGCGCGTCGTAAGTCGTCAGTTTCTTGGCACTTTAGCGGAGTGGTGGATCGAAATCGACGGTCACTCGTTCCGTGCGTGGCTTGAACCGACGCTGCCGGCGACCGAACATATTCAAATTGCTGCGTCGAAGGTTCGCTGGGTACGAGACGATGAGGGAGGAACTAACCGGGAAACTCGTCGGTCGCTAACCTGACAGGTCCAATCAAGAGGTAGTACGACATGGCGAGGCTTACTCGCGAGCGGGAACGACATTCGAAGATCGAAAACCTTGAGATTAAGGAGGGGCTGGATGGGCTGAATCCGTCGCGGATCGAGACGCTGTATCGGCGGGCGCCATTGCTGCGGCCGGTGGGTGATCTCGACCGCATCTGGAAGATGTTTGAAAATGCGTCTCTCGTCGTGACCGCGTGGCACAACGGCCATCTGGCGGGGATTGCCCGTGTACTAACCGACGGCGTTCTCTACAGCTATCTCTGTGATCTCGCCGTTGAACCCGACGTACAGCGACTCCGTGTCGGAAAAGCGTTGATCAACGCCATTCTCGAGCGGTGTAAGGGCACGGAGCTCGTGCTGAGAGATTCAGATATCTCGTCTGGATATTACGAGTATCTGGGCTTCAAAAGAGTGGAGAATGCCTGGGTTCGGAAGGCGGACTAGCCGCCGCTGAAAACTGCGATCTAGTTAGGCAGCTCCTCGTCCGTCTCGACAGATTCCTGGAACCGGGAATCGACAAGTTGGAGGTGTGCAACGACCCCCTTTACGCCCGGGATTTCGCGGACCAAAGAGACCAGGAGATCGCGATCCAGGTCGGTACGCACGGTGCCGTACAGTGTGACGACGCCGTTCTGGACGTAGAAGTGAATCCCCTGAATTTCAGCGAGTTTCAGATCTCGGTCGAACGTCGCGTAGAGTCGACGCGCGAGGGAGAGGTCTTTTCCGGTCTGCCGTGCCTCGTCGCTTCGAACGAGTCGCAGGCGGTGCCGGATCGCGTTGAATCCTTGTGGAATCATGCAGGCGGAGGGGCTATAGCGTCGGTGTACCGAGTGTCACGGGAGTCCGACGGGCAACCCTCTGGTTATTCGGGGAACGTATCAAGACGCGGCGTTGAATGTGCCCGCCCGGAGATCACAAGCACTGCGTCCCGTAAATGAGCCGGTTATATTGCGTGGTCGTTGTGGGGTTTCCGCTTCTCGAGAGCGGTCGGCAGAACGCGCTCCGATTCCGCGGCAATAGGCAAATTCCAAGATAGACCTCGAAACACACTCCACGCAAGATAAAGTTTGTTAAGAATGGTGGTATTGCCGTTATTGCAAGGTGGGCAGGCCGCGTCCGGCGGGGTCGGGTCGCTTTCTAAAGCCGCTGTCCACGAGCGACCGCTCGAGTCGCCTCCTCGGCAGGGGTATCCGCTTCAGAATACTCAATTCACGAGATTTCCGAACCGGCCCCTGACGTCTGAGCGCGGCTGCCTCAGGCGCAAAATGTCGCGCAACGCGCCGCTCTTTACGTGCAGATCGAAGCTGTAGGACTGGTAGGGACCGAACGGCACCCAGTTGACGGCCATCTCCCAGCAGTCGAAATCGCGCAGAATGCTGAGACTCGTGTACACGAGATCCTGCTCCTTAAAATCGTATCCGGAACGACCCTGTACCTTCCAGTTCGGCGTCAGGTTGAAATCAAAGCCCGTATTAAGCGTGGCGGTGTGATCCGGCCCAGCCGGGCGCGACGCCGTCGCCAGGAGAAAACGGTAATTGTAGCTCACGTCTACGTTCAGCGACCAGGGTATCGCAAAGTCAGCATAGCCGGTCGGTGTGTTGAAATACGGCGAACCGAAGGGATCGCCTGCTTCGTACGGAGCTTCGCCTGCGTAGGACATCGGAGATGCGGTCGGATCCATGCGAGGAGGGGCGTACGGACGGCTCTCGCCCCTTCGTGCACTCTGGAAGCGGCTATTTAAGCTGACGCTTAATCGCGTTACTCGCACGGGGGTAAGCGGCCTATTGGCGAACAAGTACCGATCGATTTCCGCGGTCTCGTCCTGGTTGAGCGCATACGGCGAGAGGGTCGATGACATGCGCAGATTGAACTGGTCGGCGATCCGCGTCCGCGCCGTCAGGCTGACCGGTGCAAGCCGGAAGTTCTCTCGAGCAAAGTTGTAACTCGTTGATGCATTTAGGTTAAGCAGCTGAATTCTGTTCGTTTGCGCCTCACCCGTCGTGTCGCTCGTGACGTGCTTGGTTTCGAACACATTGTCGACGCTGAAGCTCAGTGACTGCTGCTTGCCCTGGTTCACACCGCTCACGAGCGGATAACGGGCAACGTTGCCCTCTCTATCGATAAACGTGTCCGTGTACCCCCAAAAATCGTCGTAGAAATCCGGCCGGTAGCTGAAGCTTAGCGATGGGCGGACGGTATGCCGCAGCCCCTGGAAAGGACCGAGAGCCAGAGGAAACGTACCATAAAAGGTCGTATTGGCGGAAAGGCCTGTCGTAAACTGGCGCAGAGCGAAGAAGTCCGGGTTCGATTCAGTAACGACGGTTGAATCCTCCGCCAGCCTCCGTTCTTCCGTCTGGATGAACCAATCCTCCGTGTAGTCGAAACGCGGTGCAAGGTGGAGGCGGACGAGCCTATTGATTAACGGAATGCGGTTGATCGTGAAGTTTGCCGACGTTCCGACGCGGTGGCTTGCTCTGAACTCGAAAGGTTCATTGTCGCCGGTAGCGCGTCGGTATTTCGCGGGCGAAAAGAGAGCCTCGTACCAGGCGATCTCGGCTGCCGCCGAGTCTTGCGGATTAGGTGCGAATGAATACCGATTGTCTACCGAGCCGCTGTAGTTGTACTGTATACGCTCATACCAGCGCTCATCTCCTACGGCATCCTCGCGTTCAAACGGTTTCCGCGTGTTCTGCGTGAATCGCAAGTTCGGAAGGGTCAAGTTGACGCTCCGGTTTGCGAGATTCTGACGATGACTCATGTTGAGAGAGAGGCTTCGCCCCGAACGGCGCCAATTCTTACTGTATCCTACGCTGGATTGAATGGTCTGCCGGACACGATCATCGTATTGTTCGGAGGTCGTTCGGAGATAGCTGGAAGAGGAGAGGTCCACATCGGCATTCAGCCGGGAGGTCGGACCGAGCTCCTGGTTGTGATTCCACCGGAGCCTTCCGGTCCCATACGCACTGAAGTCCGGATCGCCTTTCTCGCCGCTTCTACTTCGCACGTAGTCGACCCCGACCTGGCCTCGATAGCCATAACGGCGTGCATAGCGCAGCTGTGGGTTGACCTGCCAGCTTCCTCGAGACCAGAGTCCGAACTGTATCTGCGCGTCCATATACTCGCTGATGGCCTGGTACCATCCCCAATTACGCAGGTAGAATCCTCGTTCGTCCTCACCGTACTGCGGCGGGAGCGGTCCGCTACGACGCCCTTCACGAGCCGGAAGGAAACCGAACGGCAACCACAACGGAGTAGGAATGCTGAAGATGAAAAGTTGAATCGGCCCCGTGTAGATCCACTCCTGGTCGACGATCTTCATCTTGTCGGACCGGAGGGTATAGGAGGGGTCCTCGATGCATTCGCAGGTCGTGTAGATCCCGTCTGCAACGTAGATCGTGCTGTCTCTATCTACTTTCACGACGCCGGCGCGGATGAAACCCTCTTGGATACCGGTCTGCGCCTCGACGACCCTGCCGCGCTCGGTTTCCAGATTGAACGTTAGTTCGGAGCCGCTGAACGACTCCTCGCCTTGAGCGAACTGAGGCCGGCCGACGAGTCCGGTATCACTCGGAAGGCCGCGCGCTCGTAACTCGTCACTTTCGAAGAGGATGTCTATGCGGTACCCCTGTAGCGTTGCATCGCTGTAGAGCACCTGAGCGGAGCCGTAGAGGCTACCGACATCCCCGTCATCGTCGAATTCGATTACGAGAGAATCCGTGGCTGAGAACTCGACGACCTGATCGAGACCGCTCTCTCGATCCGCGCTTGGGCCGGCAGTTTGCTGCGCTTCTGGGATGACGAGGAGGGTATCGGCATTCGGCGTCGTACGGTCCGAGTCCGCCGCGCTGGTGTCGGCCGGTTGCGGAAGTTCGTCCGGCCGGTCCGTCACCTGCGCGGAGGCGGGGAACTCCGTCAGGAGGACGATGACGATAAGGATGGCGAGGCGGGCCGAAGCCATGCTCGGCAGTGGAGGAGATAGATAGAGACCGAATGAAGGACCCATTCATCCGACAAAACCCGTGCCGCTTAGTCGGCGGTCGCGGCGTGTGCATCGAGAAACTGAAACACGAGATGAGCCGCACCGAGGATACCCGCCTCATTTCCTAGGGTTTCGCGGATGATCTCGACGTTGCCCCGGTGGTCGGGCATCACGTAATCTTGAATGGATTTGCGGGCCGGCTCGAAGATGAAATCTCCGGCGGCGGAGAGGCCGCCGCCCACCACGATCTTCCGGATGTCCAATAGGTTCACGGCAGATCCCAGCGCGACTCCGAGCTTGTGGCCGGCCCAGTCAAGAATCTCTCGCGCCGGCTCGTCGCCGTCGCGTGCCGCCTTAAAAAGCATCAATGGTGTGAGATCCTTGAGGTCTTCTCCCGCCATCTTATGGACGGAGCTCTCATGGCGCGTCAGCAATTTGTACCGTCCGTAATGCGAGAGAAACTTCTGGCCTAGGTAAGCTTCGATGGCCCCGCCGATTCCGTATCGGTCTACCGGTCCTTCAAAATCGATGCTCGTGTGTCCGATTTCGCCCGCGGCCCCGGTTGTGCCGCGAAAGATCTGATTGTTATAGATGATCGCACCGCCGACGCCCGTTCCCAGCGTAACCATAATAAATGACGCATGCGGGCGACCGGCTCCGTAGTAGGCTGAGCCGAGGCCCGCCAGATTCGCGTCATTCTCAACGAATACCGGCAGGTCGCCCCCGAACCTGCGGTCGAGTTCGTCTCGAAGATTAACGATCTCCCAACCGGGAAGGTTGGGCGGGTAGATCACGGAGGTGCGTTCCCAATTGATGATGCCGGGTGCGCCGATGCCGACACCGCTAATCGGATAGTCCGACGCGCTCTCCTGGATTGACTTGACGAGTTCGGCGATCCGATCAAGCACGTGATCGGGTCCGTCTTCGGCTTCGGTCTCCGTGGTGGACTCCATGACGAATCCGCGATCGCGCTCGACGAGGGCGGCTTTTATCATCGTACCGCCGAGGTCGACGCCTATGGCAAATCGTCGGCTTTGCGGGATATCGTCAGCATCGGACCTCTCGGCGTCGCGGTGCATGGCATTTACATCATCGTGGTCGGAGACGGAAGCACGCGGCGAGCTCACGGTGCATCTTTGACGCGGTACACGGTCTCGCCGGGTCGCCGCATCCCGTATTCCTCGCGGGCGATGCGTTCGACGATCTCATCGGAGAGTCCTTTGCTGATTTCGCCCTCGAGCCGATCAATCTCCGCGCGCAGGTGCGCATTCGATTCGACGAGCTGTGTATGCTCGCGATGCCAACCCAGCCGCTTGATGAGACTGTGACTGTCGAAGAAGGTGAGCCACACCAGGACGAACAAGACACCGCAGGCGATGAGACGATTGCGAAGGCGCCGTTTGTCCGTATCGGAGAGCGGAATCGGCAGCATAGATCGGCCCAGTCGCGTCCAGTGTGAGCTCTTGGTGCGTTTGCGCTGCTTCATCGGGCTATTCATTCCTGCGAGGCCAGGCGGAAGGCGTCTACTCCGGGGAAGGATGCATTCTCCCCCAGTGCCTCTTCAATTCGGAGGAGCTGGTTGTACTTGGCGACGCGATCGCTGCGGCTGGCAGAGCCCGTCTTGATCTGACCGGCATTCGTGGCGACGGCCAGATCGGCAATGGTAGTGTCCTCAGTTTCGCCGGAGCGGTGGCTAATCACCGCGGTGTATCCGTTCGTGTGAGCCAACTCAATGGCTTCGAGCGTCTCGGTGAGCGTGCCGATTTGATTGAGTTTGATGAGGATTGAATTGGCGCTCCCCTCAGAGATGCCGCGCTGCAGGCGATCCGTGTTCGTGACGAAGAGGTCATCCCCGACGAGTTGGACGTGATCGCCGACGGCGTCCGTTACGGCAGCCCATCCTTCCCAGTCGTCCTCGGCCATCAAGTCTTCGATGGAAATGATCGGATACTGGTCGACCCACCCTTCCCAGAATGCGATCATATCGTCCGAAGTCCGCTTGGTATCCGGATCGCTCTTCCAGAAAACGTAGTGACCATCCTCGTACATTTCGCTCGTGGCAGGATCCAGTGCAAGATAGACGTCTCGTCCAGGTTCATATCCGGCTTGTTGAATCGCCTCGAGAATGACCTCGACGGCCTCTTCGTTGGAACGAAGATCGGGTGCGAACCCTCCCTCGTCGCCGACCGCCGTACTGTAGCCACTTTTCTTGAGCACCGATTTCAGCGTGTGAAACACTTCGGTGCCGATTCGAAGTGCTTCGCTGAACGAGCTCGCGCCAACGGGCATGACCATGAATTCCTGCATGTCGACGCTGTTGTCGGCATGATGGCCACCGTTAATGATGTTCATCATCGGCACGGGAAGCGTAGAAGCGGCGGTGCCGCCAATGTAGCGATAGAGCGGCAGGCCGACCGTTTTTGCGCCCGCCTTTGCTACGGCGAGCGAAACCCCTAGGATGGCGTTGGCTCCGAGCTGCCCCTTGTTGTTGGTGCCGTCGAGATCGATCAGCATATCATCGATAGCAACCTGATTGAGCACGTCGATACCGGCGACTTCCGGAGCGATCGTCTGGTTCACATTAGCTACCGCCTTCAGAACGCCCTTCCCTAGATACACGTCCTTGTCGCCGTCTC
This sequence comes from uncultured Rhodothermales bacterium, assembly GCA_964591285.1. GTDB lineage: Bacteria > Bacteroidota > Rhodothermia > Rhodothermales > VXPQ01 > CAZQAS01. The sequence goes on along the minus strand of CAZQAS010000022.1, from coordinate 10,525 downwards.
GCAACTCCACCGCCTCGTGCTCACCGGTCGATGCGCCGCTCGGCACGGCGGCCCGCCCGAGGACGCCGCTGCTCGTTGTCACGTCTACCTCGACGGTCGGATTGCCGCGACTGTCGAGGATCTGGCGGGCAACTACACTTTCTATGCGCATAGGATGATGGTCTTACCGTTCTGATTGGGGAGCGCGATTGGGTCGCGGGGGCGTTTTTCAGCGCGAGACAAATTCGCCAACGAGGGCGGCAATGGCAAGGTGGACCACGGGACTCGCAGATTCCTCACAGCACCCCGCCCGCCTGTAATCAGATGCATTCAAACAAAAAGCGCCGGCGAGCGATTGCCCACCGGCGCTTCAATTGACGTCTAGACGATGCTCTGCCGTCGGATTACGGCTGGCGAACCGTCGTCGACTGTCCGATCCAGCTATAACACCCGTAATCGATGCTGTAGGACTGCCCAGGCTCCCAACCCTTGAAGAACAGGTTCTCCTGAGTTGGGAAACTGTTCCGATAGGTTGAAATCTTCTGGTTGGCCTGCGAAGCTACCGACGGGTCAACCGATCGGGCGCGCTCGTACTGGTCAACGGCCAGCCAGTAGACGGCACGGTCTTCGGGTTCAAACGATCCGCACTCGGATACGGCTGTCGCATAGAGGTCGCCAATTGCGATGTAGGCGGCGCCGTGGTTCGAATCGAACTCAAGGGCCCGGCGGAAGCTTGCGCGCGCATTCGAAAGACGTCCGAGTTGCTGCTGTGCAATGCCCATGTTGAAGTGAATGTCGCGCTTCACTTCGTCACTGGCGCCGGGGAGGTCGAGCGCTTCCTGGTAGTATTCGAGCGCTTTGTCGGCCTCACCGTCCTGAAGGTGCAGCTGACCAAGCATCCTATACGTTCGAGGCGACTTCTCCATATTCACGAGCCGATCACCGAGCGCGGCGGCTTTCTGCCGCTCGCCGACGTCCAGGTAGATATCGAACAGCTCGGAGGCCACTTCCAAATCCTCCGGATTCTTCTCAAGCCGACTCTCAAGGAACGTCATGCGCTCCTGGGGGGATTGAAAGAGGTTGTCCCGAACCTCCGTGATGTACGTCTCCATCTCCTGATTATCGCCGTAGCACTCCTCGGCTTCCTCCATCAGGTCGACGGCCTGCTGCTTTTCGCCGGATCGTGCGTAGCGATCGATGATAACGCGAATGTAATACGGATCGATCTCGCAACCGCCCATCTCGTAAGCCTCGAGATAGATGTCGGCGACCTCGGAAGCCCGATCGCTCAATACCTCATTGTGCTCCTGGATAAATCGGCCTTTGCGGATCTTCCACCGGAGTTCATCGACCTCGATCTCGTGCTCCTGGAGTGCGGGAACTACCTCGTCAAATACGACGAGGGCAGAATCTAGGTACTGGCGCTTGGTGTCCGCATCTTCGGCCTTCGCGGCTAATCCCGCGTACGTTTCAACCAGCCGCCTGAAATTCCGGTCGTTACTTCTCGGATAGCCCGGCGCCTTCTGAATGATCCATTTTAGATTCGGCAGCGCGCTCTCGTAGTTCTGGTTCTTGAAGTCCTCGTAATAGAGGCTATAATGAACCGCTTTATCCTGATCGCTAACCTGCTCCGCCTGCGCTTGTGCGGTGTGGGCTGTGCCGACGCTTCCTAGAAGGAAGAGCATCGCAGCCGCGGACAGGCCTGAGAGACGTGCGATAAGATGTTTCATGATAAGTCTGAATAAGTGAGCTTGTCGGCCGCAACTGAACTTACACCCGGCGGCACTATCGTAGTTTCGGGGTCTGAAACCAACGTTCGCCGATATTCACATTAGCCGAGAGCCGGTAGAAGACGTCGCGTACGAGATTGCCTTCGGTACTGCCTCTCGTTCCTACCTGTACGTTTACATCAAGACGTGTGCCAGACATCCTGGTCGGCAGGCTGAGGCCTCCCGTGAGCGCCATTGTTGCGATGTTCTGTTCGGCATCCGGTGAGATGTAAGACCGATCGTAATAAATGCCGAGTCGGTAGGCCACGCGTGCGAAGTATGAGGCCAGTTGATCGGCTCCCCCAGGCATAAATTCGACACCGCCTCCGCCCTGTATCCGGTCAGCAAGGCGAGCGTCGGACTCGGCGTCGTCCGGTGTATACCCCGGGAAGGGGAGATCGCTTTCGAACTGCGTCCAGGGCTCGTACCGTCCTCCAGCCACCAGCATCCAACGGGGATTCGGTTGATAAGCCGCACCGGCTGCGAGCCGCCATGGAAGGCGGACGTCTCCTGCTACCGCCGTGCCCAGCGTATCTCGATCCAGATCTTCTCCAAGCGTGCGGACGCGATCTCCTGACAGCGTAGAAGGCGTCGTAAAAGCGGCACCAAAGGAGATGAAATCCTCCTCACCAAACAGTCGAGTCGTGCTCAAGAGCGTTCCGATCGTGCCCGACACGCCGAATAACTGCGTGGAAGAGCTCACGTTCGTGTCGACGAACTGAACATCCTGATCGGCTCCTATAAAGGACGTTCGGCGTCCATTTTCTACGATTCCGAAGATCCCGTTCAGGCTTACCCCGACGCTGACGTTTGGATTAAACCGGTAGCCAAATCCTCCAGTAACGTTCTGGAGTCCACCACTTCCGACGAAGTCGATCGTAAAGTCGAGCGTATCCGGCTCGGGATCCTCCAAAATGAACGTCCCGCTCTCCTGTACGCGATAACTGACTTTCGAGTACGGGACGAATCCGAGTGCGATGCCGACCTTTCGCTCGAGTATGGGAAAGCTGAACTGAACCCCATTCAAATAGCCGGAGGCAAGCCGACTCTCGTCACCGGCCGCATTGCTAATGCGGATATTTTGATAGGTGAAGCCGGCAGAAGCGCGCGTCAGTACCTGATCGGCCCACGTACCGGGATTGGTCAGATTTGCGTAGTTGAGCGAATGCATCCCGAAGCCGGCGTTGCCCATCGCCTGGATCTGCGAAGATCCGAACGATCGCAGTTCGCCGATGCCGAATCGAGAATACAGGGAGCCGTCATCATTGCTCTGAGCGTTCGCGTTGGCGGGAACCAGCAGCGCGAATGCGATCGCGAAGACCAAGAGTGGAAACTCCCACGGTGTGCGGGATCGTCGGCCGCGACAGGTCGATAAGGATACGTTCATGCTGGATCTATCCATCGATCGGAGTGAGTGTCAGATGTGCTGAAGGCGCCAGCTCACCGGCCGTCGCGTCGTAAATAGGTACGATGCTGATCGACGCGGGAAGCAGTGCGAGCTCCGAGAGATCATTGGGAGTGGTGGCGGGCGTCGGGGTTCGCAGTGCGAAATGGTCGTACTCCCGAGTGCCGA